>DATEHG010000079.1:0-18099 GCA_035279705.1 Gemmatimonadales bacterium | reverse complement strand
GCCGACACCATCTGCGCCAAGTATTGCGCGGCGCCAGCGCCCGGCGCAAGGGGCGTGCGGGAGCGGCCGGGAGGCTGTATCTATGGCCTATGCGCCTGCTGCTGATCGCCGCCCTCCTGCTCCCGCCTGCCCTCCAGGCGCAGGTGAGTTGCGATACGGGCCGCATCGCGCTGGTGCTCTCGGGTGGGGGTGCCAAGGGCCTGGCTCACATCGGCGTGCTCAAGACGCTCGACAGCCTGGGGATCCGCCCGGATCTCGTCGTGGGCACCAGCATGGGTTCGATCATCGGAGCCCTGTACGCCAGCGGGTACAGCGCCTCAGAGATCGATTCGATTACCAGGAACATCGGATTCAACCGCGCCTTCCGGAGCTACAAGGTCCGGGTGCCGCGGCCGCTGGAGCAGCTCCATCCGCTGCTCGCCTGGGAGCAGCGCGCGACCGGTTTCGAGCTGCAGCGGGGCACGGTCTCCGAGAGCGAAGTCGACGCCATGCTCAACCGGGCGCTGCTGCGCGGGAATCTCACCGCCCGCGGCGACTTCGATCGGCTGCCGATTCCCTACCGCGCCGTGGCCACGGACATCCGGAATCGCCAGACGGTGGTGCTCGCCACAGGGGATCTGGCGCGGGCGGTCAGGGCCAGCATGTCGCTGCCGATCATCTTTCCCCCCGTCCACCAGGATAGTGCGATCCTGATGGACGGAGGGCTGAGCGCCAACCTTCCGGTGGACGTGGCACGCAACCTCGGCGCCCGCCGCGTCATCGTGTCCGACGTGGGCGGGACCGATCCCGACTCGGTCGACCTCACCAGCGCATTCGGCATCATGGGCCGGATGGTGGATTTCCTGTTCGAGCAGCCGCCGTTCCCCTTCGGCAGCGGGGACGTGTACATCAAGCCCCCCGTGACCCACTACGGGTCGCTCGATTTCTCGGACGAGAGCGTGGACTCCATCATCCGCCGGGGCCGCCAGGCCGCGGACTCCGTGCTGGCCCTGCCGTATTGTGCATTTCCCCGGCGGACCGTACGGGCAGTCTCCTTTCCCGCCAGGGTGGACGCCGTAGGCTGGCACGGCGTCGGGCCCGGGGACCAGCGTTTCCTGTCGCGCACCTTCGCCCTGACCCAGCCCGGACCGATCGATACGGCCGCCATTACGAAAGGCATCGATGCCATCGCCTCCGGGGAACGGTACCGGAGTCTCTGGCTCAGGCCGAGCGGGGAGGGCAACCACGTCGACCTCCAGCCGGACGTCACGCCGGCGGCGCGGCGCATGGCGGCCGCGAGCATCGCCTACAGCAGCGACCTGGGTGGACGATTGTGGATTGGTGCCATGGACCGAAACCTCGGAGGCAGCTCGGTCCAGGGAACGGCGGCGCTGCTGCTGGGCCAGATTCGCCAGGAGCTGTTCATCGATACCCGCCTGCTCGGGCTGAAACCGAGTTCGCTGGTGCCCTTTGCATCAATCAGTGTCGCACATGAGTCCGTGCGATTCTTTTCCAGCGACAGCGCCCGGGGCTCGGGCGAATTTTCCGAGAGCGTCACGGAAGGATACGGCACTCTGGCCGTCGAGCAGGCGCTGGGTGGCGGATGGTTCGTATCGAGCGGACTGTTCGGGCACCTCTGGCACGAATCGCCCGACGTGGACCACGGGGTCGGGGGAATCAACCTGACCCTGGGAACCGGCGCCCACTCCGACGATCCGGGAGTCCAGGCCCGGGCGGACTGGACCACCCGGTATACCAGGATTTCCCTGGGTGGCGCCGCCGTGCTCAAGGCGGGCGGTTTCCGCTTTGGCACCCGGGCGCGCTATGGCTGGGGCAAGGATCTGCCGCCCCAGCTCACCTTGCCGCTCGGCGGGGCGGAGAGCTTCCCTGGCCTCAAGTACGCCGAACTGCGCGGGGATCGCGAGGCGATGGCCCTCCTCTTCGTGATCCACCCTCTGCTCAAGCCGCTCTCGATGTATGTCGAAGGCGGAGCCGGGCAGTCGGCGCTCGGTGGACCCGCGATCCCGGAGGGGAAATGGTGGATGGGCGGCCGGATCGGGGTCGCCGTCGAAACCGCGCTGGGGCCGATCCGCTTCGACTACGGCGCCACGCGGGACGGCCACGATCTGGTGACCTTCCGCATCGGCCGCTGGTTCTGACCCCTCGGAGGCGCTATTCGGCCTCCGCCTCCTCCATCTCGGCCATTTCCATCGTCATGTTCTGCTCGGCGCCGCTGGCTTTGCGGCCGGCGCGTTCCATCCGCGGCCGACCGCCGGTCGCCAGCAGATGGCCGACGGTCTCGACCGCGCGGCCCACCAGTTCACGGGCCGCTTCATGGAGCTCCGTCGATTGCTGCACGAACGCGATATTGCGTTCCATGTCTTCGGCGGACCACCCACGGCTGTGGGCGATATAGGGAAAGGGCGGAAACTGCACGCCGAGTTCGGCGAAGAACCCCAGCATCTGTCCCGCGACCGCCTGCACGTTGTCCTGCCCACCGGTGATGATGAACGCCGCCACCTTGTTGGTCATCAGCACCCGGTTGCGCAGGGTGATCTGGTTCTGAATGCAGTTCATCCGCTCGACCATCTTGTAATACAGCGCGCTGGCACCGCCCCAGCGGATCGGCGTGGAAACCAGGATGACGTCCGCCCAGAACACCGTGGCCTCGTAGACCTCCGCCATCTGGTCGGTCGGATCCATCTGGGTGATCGAGCAGGGCCAGGTGCAGGCATGGGCGCTCTTCGAGTAGTAGCCCTCGCAGGGACGCACGGCCAAGTCGCGCAGGCGGATCAGCTTGGTGCTGATGCCGGGCCCGAGCGAAGGCGCGTGCGCCAGCGCCGTCTCCAGCAGGGCATCCGACGTGCTGTAGCGCGGGTTGGCCAGATCCATGTTCGTCGTCGCAATGCCGAGCACCCGGATCGGCCCGGGCTCACGCACCAGCGGCCGGGTGAGCGGATGGGGCTCGTGCGGCTGTCGCTGGCGCCGGCTGACCGGCTCCGGATTGACGAAGAGGTGCCCGCCCTCCTCCCGGAGCGCGTAGCACGGCAGCTTGTCCCCCTCGTAGCCGGGCTCGCCAACACCGCTGTCGCAGCGGAACTTCCACTGGTGCCACGGACAGACGATGAAATCGCCCTCGAGGCGTCCTTCGCCGAGGGGGCCGCCGGCGTGATTGCAGACCCCGGAGACGGCGTGGAACTTCCCCCCGGTCCAGGACAGCGCGATCCGCGTCCGCCCCGCCGTGACCTGCCTCAGCGGCGGTGACTTGAGCAGTTCCGCCGGTCCCAGGTCAATCCACTGTTCGTCGGCCATCACTCACTCTCCCTGTCAGGGAACCAGGCGCTGATACTGTTCGGGTTCGGCGGCGAGGTAGAGCGCCGGCCCGCGATGCGACACCACGCCGGCAATCCGCACCGGCTCCCCGGCCATCGGCAGCAGCTGCTCGTGCAGCGGCTGCCCTTCCCGACCGACCAGGAAGTAGTACCGCGTTCCTCCCGCCGAATCGTGGACCAGCAGCATCGGAGGCAAGCCACCGCTCAGGCACCGGGCCGCACAGGTCCGGTGGGGCTTGGAGGTACCCGGATTCATGACGCCGAGCGCGCACTTCGGGTCGATCACTTCGCCGTCGAGTGTTGCGGGTCCCAGGAACTCCTCCGCGTCGTCGGGGCGCGCGGGCAGCACGCTCGTTGCCGGCGGGAGCGCCTCCGTGGCCACCTCGAACAAGACCTGATCATCCCGCCACGCCATCGTTCCCTCGAGCTTCACGGCCCTGCCGTCCATTCCGCGAACCAAGTCCTCCGCGCCATGCTTTCCTTCGCCGGCGAGGATGTAGCGGGAATCCGGGTCGTTGCCCGTCTTCCCTGGCCTCGGCACCACCAGAACCGGATAGGGGCGCTCGCGAATCCACCCTTCGACGATGCGGCGATGGCCATACTCGAAGGCGGCCGGGGCAAATCCCCGTTGCGATGAGGTGAGCGTCACCGCCACCGCAGCGGCAGCGAGGATGAGCAGCAGCACGACCACGCGGATGCGCCGTCCGAGGCGAGCGGGTGCCGCCGGGTGGTACCCGACATAGAACTCGGCGTCGTGGCGTTGAGTGCTCATGCGGTCCCGCCATCTATCCTGGCTGGCTCGACACGAGTCCCGGGCGGCAGCGGGTGGGGATCCACTTCCACCCGCCCCGCTACGACTCTCACCGCGAACGTGGGAATCCGCTCCGTGAATGGCGCCGGGCTGGCCCCCGTGTCGGGGCAATACTGGTAACCGTGCCAGGGACAGGTGATCAGGCCGTCGACAATGCGTCCCTCACCCAACGGCCCGTTCTGGTGCTGACAGACGCTGGAGACGCAGGACAGCTTGCCGTCGTACCGGAAGACGGCCAGCCGCTCGCCGCCGACGCTCGCCACCCTGGCCCGGCTCTCCTCGATCTCGTCGACCGCACAGACGACGACCCAGCGAGCGGCCGAAGTCTTCACCATCTCCCGGTCCGCCATTCGGCCCAGCCAGGCCGCCCGCAGGTGCAACCCCGCGACCAGCGCCACTCCGGTCCAGAGCGCACCGGCGAGCACCGGACTGGTCTCCGCCTGAAGCACGCCCAGGGTCACGTGCGCTACCAGGAGGACATAGGCCAGGTAGACCAGCATGTGCAGCGTCTTCCAGACCGGCGCTGTCAGATTGGCCAGCCAGAAGTCGTGACTGGTGGCGGCCATGAGGAAGAGGATGACCAGCGCGGCGAGACCCAGCGGCTCGAAGGGAAACTGTCCCAGTTCGTTGATCCGCGGATTGCCGGAGAGGACACTGACCAGCGGGTTGACGTCACCGCCGGAATGGAACTGGATCAGTGCAAAGGCGGCATGCGCCAACGCCAGGAGGAACATGGCGACGCCGAGGTGCCGCCGGTTGTAGAGCAGCGGGAGAAAGCGCGGGTCGATCCGCGCCAGCGGCCCGATGCAGAGGACGATGTGCAGCAGGAGAAAGGCGGCCGTACCCAGGCCGCGAATCAGCAGCGTTTCAGCCGTGGCATCCGGAAAAAGCCGGGCACCTACACCGACGAAGGCGGCCAGATACAGCAGCACACCGGCGGCGATCACCGAATCGTAGATCCGCTTCTGCCGGTTCCAGCCGACGGCCTGATAGAACGCGCTCATGGTGCGTGCGGCCGGCCGTCAGTGAGGGGCATTCGGCCGAGCAGCTCACGATGCCCGAGGCTGTACAGTACCAGAGCGCTTTCCCCGCCTTTCGCCTCCGCCGGGAGGCGGACGACCTTCGGATCCTTCCCCTCTGCCGGCCCGAGGAGTACATCACTTGAGACGGCGGGGAAGAGCACATCATTCGAGTCGCTGCCTTCGTCCCGACGAGTCCAGTACAGCAGCAGATCGGGCGCTCCCGGCGTGGACTGGAACGCGACTTCGATCGCGGGAACCGAATCGCCAATGATCCGGAGGGGCGTGACGGTCAGAACCCCTGCACCGGTCCACCAGGTTGTGCCGGGAGCCAGGGCCTCGGCGGCCGGGATCGACGGCGCAGCCACCAGAGGGGCCGGATGCCGTGCCTGCAGTCCAGTACCGATGATGGCGGGCAAGAGAATCACCGCAGCCGCCCAGATCACGCGATGGGCCGAGCGAAGCCGGTGAATCATTGGGGAACGCTGCGCCGGCGCGCCGCCTCCCGGTGGGCATTCGACTCTTCGGGCGGATGACCGGCGCCGAGCACGACGCGCCGAAGGATGAGAGGCCACAGTGCGGCGATGCCGGGGACGATGAGCAGGCGAAATCCCCAGGTGCCGTGGCCGGCAACCGGATCGATCCGCTTGAGGCCGGCCACCACGACGCCGAGGGCCACCACCAGCCCGACGGCGAGGTAGGATCCCGCGACAATCACGATCCAGTAGGCCGCCTGAGGACTCATTGCGCCCCTGAATTCAAGGTGTGCCTAGCTGGTGCGCACTGCCGCGATCGCCTGGATCTCGATCTGACTGCCCTTGTTGAGCGAAGTTACCGGCACTACCGCGCGGGCCGGCCGGTGGTCGCCCAGTATTTCCGCGTAGGCCGCGTTGACCTCCGCCCAGAGCGCGAGGTCGGTCACGTAGATCGTCACCGAAAGCAGCAGGGGGAGCTCGCTCCCAGCCGCAATCAGAATGGCCTCGACATTCTGCAGCGTGCGGATCGTCTGCTCCCGGATATTCCCGGGCGCCCGGTCGGGATGCTCCGGATCGATGGGAAGCTGGCCGGCCACGTAGACCAGTCCCTGGTGCACCACCGCCTGGGCGTAGTGCCCCCGAGGCGCGGGGGCCAGATCGGTACGGATGGTTCTCATGCGGCGGCCGCCTCGCATTCATGAACGATATCGGCGACCGGACGGATCCGGTCGATGGAGCGGACGCTCCGGCCGGCCTGCCAGTAGTCCGGGGCGCCGTCGTGAACCAGCGCCCGCTTGAGCTGGTAGAGCGAGCGCAATGCGTAGACAGTGCGCATCCAGTGCTTGGTTCGCGGGTTCCGAAGCAGCGCCCGCGCCAGCGGGCCCGCCTTGAGTCCCAGGCGGTCGATGTACGGCGTCCGGATCACGCTCACCGGCACCCCGGTGATCCGCTCGGTGAGCACGATCTGGTCCTCACCCGCCGCGACGATCGCCTCCTTGTAGGCCTGGGGCGCCTTGCACTCCGGAGTGGCGATGAACCGGGTGCCCATCTGCACCCCCGCATATCCAAGGCGCAGCGCCTCCGCAAACTCGCTGCCGCCTCCGACACCCCCTGCACACACCACCGGGAGTCCGAGCGGGGCCAGCTCTTCGAGCAGCACGCGGCCATCACGGTTGCCGGCGTGGCCGCCCGCCCGGTTGTTCACGGCGATCAGCCCGTGCACGCCGCCCGCCAGTCCCTTCTCCGCCCACTTCCGCTCGGTCACATCGTGATAGACGATCCCGCCCACGGCGGCGACCCGGTCCACCACCCAGCGGGGATTGCCGAGCGACGTCACGAAAAAGCGGATCCCTTCCTCGAGGGCGATATCCACCCACCGGCTCATCCGCTCGTGGTAGGTGCGGGACGACTGCTCGATCAGGGCGTTCATCCCGACCGGTCTGGCCGTCATGGACCGGATGAGCCGCAGGCCTACCCGGAAATCGTATCCATGAACGTAGGTCAGCGAAAGCGGCTGCACGATGCCGATACCTCCCGCCTCGGAGGCCGCGGCCACCAGCTCCGGATTGCTGCAGGGGTACATGGCGCCGCAGATGAGCGGCACCCGTATGCCGGCGTGACGGGTGAGTGCCGTATCCATCGCGGAATTTCAGCCGAGCGCAGGACTCAGGCGCCAGCGGACCTGGACTCTCGCGACTGGTTCCCCCGCCGCGTTGACGATCTCCCCCGTGACGAGATGCTCGATATCCCCCGTGACGACCGGAATCGTGGTCCGGCATTCACAGCTGAGCGGCCCCCGCGCCTTCTTCAGGTACTCGGCGGAAAGCCCGGTGACGATGGAGCGGATTCCCGGCGGCAATCCGGCCAGCATGGCCAGGCCGCTGGTGAGTTCACCCAGGTTGATGAGGGCCACGGCGTGCACCGACCCCAGATGCTGGCGCACACCGCGGCGGTCCCGCATGGTGACGCGGGCGTATCCGGCCGACAGCTGCCGGACGTGCGGAGTGATGGTACCGGAATAGGGAACGACGGTGCCGAGGAGGCGGCTGAACAGCCAGGTCCCGCCGGGGAGCGGCGCCAGCTTCTGCCAGAGTCCCAGCAGGCGCTCGGCCCCGGTTTGCCGGGGCGGGGTCAACTCAGAGCAGCCCGACGAGCGGCGCCGAGTAGTGGGCGCTGCGCAACTCGGGCTGGCCGTAGCGGCCGCCCAGCGAGTGCAGGCGGTTCCACTCCTCGCGGAGGCAGAAAGGATCGAGTCCGTGCGGGCGGTCGACCGCCAGCACCCCGTCGAGATGGTCGATTTCGTGCTGCAGCAGCTCGGCACGGTCGCCATCCAGATCGGCGAAATGCTCCTGGCCTTTCACGTCCTCGTAGCGGATCCGGATGTGATACGCGCGGGAAACCCGCACCAGCAGGTTGGGAAAGGAGAAGCAGTCGTCCCACACGGTGAAGTCCTCTTCACCGACATCCACGATTTCGGGATTGATGAGCGGCCACGGCTTGTCCATCTCGACGTAGACGATCCGAAGCGGGGCACCGATCTGCGGCGCGGCCAGCGCACGGCCGTAGCCGAAGCGCGACTGAACATCGCGCAGCGTTTCGCGCAGGTCGTCAATCACCACGCGGACGGCGGTCGAGTTGTGGCGCACGATGGGCTCACATCGAGTGCGCAACACCGGATCACCAAGCAGGCGGATGCGATGGATGGTCATCGGACGGACTCCACTCTGAGAGAACCGCTCCAACCGGGTGTCTAATCTGCGACTCGGAGGGCAATCGAGCAATCGTCGTGTCAGTGGCGCCAAGAATCAGCGCCGCAACTCATTAATTGATAATCAATTACAGTGATCATGCGAGGGGTGCCAATTAGTAGGGTTGAATACTACTACTATTACCAGGTTCGCGTCGGACCGGCGGAGCCCCCAGTCATCGGCCGCGATGTTCAGCGTAAAACCATGTCAATCAACGAGTTAGAAATTAAAACCAGAACACTCTCCTTTATTGACAAATCCGACTCCCGCACATAGAATTGCGGCCCTCCCATGGGTACCGTGCTGCAGGACCCTACCCCACTCGCCATCCTCCCGCCGGCCTATCGCGGCCCCCGGGGGCAGATCCTGGTCGATCTCAAGCGGAACGGGTCCAACACCGCGAAGGGACTGGCCGATGCACTCGGCCTTTCCCTGAACACGGTGCGGCACCATCTGCGGGAGCTGGAGGCCGAGGCACTCATCCAGCACCGGCGGGAGCAGCGCGGCCTCGGGGCACCAACCTTCGCCTTTCATCTCTCGCCGCAGGGTGAGGAACTCTTTCCGCAGCGCTACCGGGAGATCGTGACCGAAGTGCTCGACCGCGTCGCCGAGCGGGCGGGACGGGAGGCGGTGACGGGAGCGCTGGAGAGCCGGTTCGATGGCCTGGCCCGGAAGATTGAAGCGCAGGCCGGAGCGGCCGGACCCGAGGCCCGGCTCGAGATCGTCCGCCAGGCACTGCAGGGCTATGGATTCATGGCGGACTGGTCGGCGGAGCAGGGCGGTTTCCGGTTGACCGAACACCACTGTGCCTTCCGGGAGCTCGCCGCCCGGTTCCCGGAAATCTGTGAAATCGAGGCGCGCTTCCTAGCCAGGGTGCTGTCAGCCCGGGTGGAGCGCAGCGCCCACATGCTGGCCGGCTGCAGCGCCTGCCAGTACCGGTTGCGATTCAACGATGCGCCCGAGGCCGCCCAGGTGGCGCCGGGCAGGGAGTCCGCATGAGCTCGTCCGTCGAAGCACTGGTCAATCGCGAATACAAGTACGGCTTCAGCTCGGATATCGAAGCCGACGAGGTGCCCCGCGGACTGTCGGAAGACATCATCCGGCAGATTTCCGCCAAGAAGGGGGAGCCGGCCTTCATGCTCGACTGGCGGCTCAAGGCGTACCGGCGGTGGCTCGGGCTCAAGGAGCCGCATCACTGGGCCAACATCCAGTACCCCGAGATCGACTACCAGAACATCATCTACTACTCGGCGCCCAAGAGCGTGAAGCCGCTGGCCAGCCTGGATGAGGTCGATCCGGAGCTGTTGCGCACCTACGAGAGGCTGGGCATCTCGCTCACCGAGCAGAAGCGGATGTCCGGGGTGGCGGTGGATGCCATCTTCGACAGCGTTTCGGTGGGTACGACGTTCAAGGCGGCGCTGGCCAAGGAAGGGGTCATCTTCTGCTCCTTCTCGGAGGCCGTCCGGGAGCACCCCGACCTGGTGCAGAAGTACCTGGGATCGGTGGTGCCGTACAACGACAACTTCTTCGCGACGCTCAATTCCGCCGTCTTCACCGACGGGTCCTTCGTGTACGTGCCGAAGGGAGTGCGCTGCCCGATGGAGCTGTCCACCTATTTCCGGATCAACAGCGCGGACACCGGCCAGTTCGAGCGGACGCTGATCATCGCGGATGAGGGCGCCACGGTGAGCTATCTCGAGGGATGCACGGCTCCCCGGCGGGACACCAACCAGCTGCATGCCGCGGTGGTGGAGCTGGTGGCGCTGGAAGGCGCCACGATCAAATACTCGACGGTGCAGAACTGGTACGCCGGCGATGAAGAGGGCAGGGGCGGGATCTACAACTTCGTCACCAAGCGCGGCAAGTGCGCCGGGGCCCGCAGCAAGATCTCCTGGACCCAGGTGGAAACCGGATCGGCCATCACGTGGAAGTATCCGAGCGTCATCCTCCAGGGGGATGATTCGATCGGGGAGTTCTACTCGGTGGCGGTGGTCAACGGGCGCCAGCAGGCGGACACGGGCACCAAGATGATCCACACCGGCAAGCGGACCCGGAGCACTATCGTGTCCAAGGGCATTTCCGCCGGCCGCGGCAACAACAGCTACCGCGGGCAGGTCAAGGTACTGCCGAAGGCAGAGGGCGCGCGAAATTACACCCAGTGCGACTCGATGCTGATCGGGAACCGCTGCGGCGCACACACCTTCCCCTATATCGACGTCCAGAACGCCACCGCCTCGGTGGAGCATGAAGCCTCCACCTCGAAGATCGGCGAAGACCAGATCTTCTACCTCAAGCAGCGCGGGCTCAACACCGAGAACGCGATCTCCATGATCGTGAACGGCTTCTGCAAGGAAGTGTTCAAGGAGCTGCCCATGGAATTCGCGGTGGAAGCCCAGAAGCTGCTCGGGATCACGCTTGAGGGAAGTGTTGGGTAACAAGCCATAGGCCGTAAGCCATAAGCCGTAAGCTTGTGGCCGTCTGCTTAAGGCTTATGGCTTAAGGCTTAAGGCACTTAAAGGAGTAGTCCGTGCTCGAAATTCGAAATCTTCACGCCTCCGCCGGGGACAAGGAAATCCTCCGCGGCATCGATCTCACGGTTCGCGCCGGTGAAATCCACGCGGTCATGGGCCCCAACGGCTCCGGCAAGAGCACGCTGGCCCAGGTGCTCGCGGGGCACCCCGCGTACCAGGTCACCCAGGGAACGATCCGCTACATGGATCAGGACCTGCTCGACATGGACCCCGAGGAGCGGGCGCTGGCCGGCGTGTTCCTGGCGTTCCAGTACCCGGTCGAGATTCCCGGTGTCACCAATGCCTATTTCCTTCGCGCGGCGTACAACGAACAGCGCAAGGCGCGTGGCGAAGAGGAAGTCGATCCGGTGGACTTCATCGAACTGCTCGAGGCCAGGGCCCGGCTGGTCGAGTGGGGGCCGGAGATCCTCTCGCGCCAGGTCAACGCCGGCTTCTCCGGCGGCGAGAAGAAGCGGAACGAGATCCTGCAGATGGCGGTGCTGGAGCCGAAACTCGCGGTGCTCGACGAGACCGACTCCGGCCTGGACATCGACGCGCTTCGCATCGTGGCGGACGGGGTCAACAAGCTCCGCCGCCCCGACAACGCGGCCATCGTGGTGACGCACTACCAGCGGCTGCTCAACTACATCGTTCCCGACCGGGTGCACGTGCTGGCGGGTGGCCGGATCGTCCGATCGGGCGACAAGGCGCTGGCGCTGGAGCTCGAGGCGCGCGGCTACGACTGGGTGCTGGAGCCGGCGGGGGCGGGCGCGTGACGACAGCCACGATGAGAGAGGCCTCACGCCCCTCGCTGGACCGGCCGCAGTCCGGCGCCCACTGGGCGGCCCGGATGACGCAGCGCGCCGACGCAGCACCGTCGCTGCTCCGCGCCGGGGCAGCGGCACGGTTCACCGAGGTCGGCCTGCCGACCAGTCACCACGAGGACTGGCGATTCACCCCGCTCGGCTCGATTACCCAGCTGGCATGGGAAGCCGCGGGCCGCGGGGAGGGGCTTACCCTTGCCGCCGCCGATCGCCTGGCCATGGGCGACAGCTCGTGGCACCGGCTCGTGTTCGTGAACGGCCGGTTGGTCCCGGCCCTTTCCCGGGTCGGAACCCTTCCCGCAGGGGTGCGCCTGGGTGGGATCGAACGCGCACTTTCGGTGGATGGCAAGCCGCTGTCCTCGTTCCTCGGGCACCACGCGAGTTTCGAGCAGCACGCCTTCACCGCCCTCAACACCGCCCTGTTCGAAGACGGACTCTGCCTCCACATCGCGCCCGGAGTCGAACTGGAGACCCCGGTCGAGCTGCTGTTCCTTGCCTCGCCGGCCGGCCGGTCGATCTCGGTGCATCCCCGCAACCTGATCGTGCTTGGCGCGAATGCCCGGGCCACCGTTGTCGAGACGTACCGGTCGCTGGCCGACCGGGCGCACTTTACCAACCCGGTGACCGAGGCTGTTGTCGGGGCCGGGGCCCACCTCACCCACTACAAGCTGGGCCTCGAGAGTGAAAAGGCGTCTCATGTCGGCCGGACAGCCGTGACGCACGGGCGGGACAGCCGGCTGACTTCGCTGGCGGTGACGCTCGGGGGCGCCATGCATCGCAACGATCTCGATGTGGTGATGGACGGGGCGGGGTGCGAGGTCAGCCTCAACGGCCTCTACATGGGGCGGGGGCAGCAGATAGCGGACAACCACACCTCGATCCGCCACGTGCACCCTGACTGCGCCAGCCGGGAGGTCTATGTCGGCATCCTGGACGGCCAGGCGCATGGCATCTTCAATGGCAAGGTCTACGTCACGCCGGAGGCGCAGAAGACCGACGGCAAGCAGACGAACCGGAACCTGCTGCTGTCCGACCGGGCCCGCGTCGATACCAAGCCGCAGCTCGAAATCTTCGCCGATGACGTGAAGTGCACCCACGGCGCCACCGTGGGCCGCCTCGATGAGGTCGGACTGTTCTACCTGCGCAGCCGGGGCCTGGCGGAGCCGCTGGCCCGGAAAGTCCTGACGTACGCCTTTGCCGCCGAAGTGCTGGAGGAGGTTCCCTTCCCCGCGCTCCGGCGCAGACTCGAGTCCCTGGTCATGGACCGGCTCGAAGTCCCGCCGGAGGACTGAATCTTGGCGGTCGAGGCCATGACTACGCCGTCGGTGGAGCAGGGCGGGCAGCTCGAGGTCGAAAAGCTCCGCCGCGATTTCCCGGCGCTCGACCAGCGCACCAACGGGCACCCGCTGGTGTACCTCGACAGCGCCGCCACCGCCCAGAAGCCCCGGGCGGTCATCGCCGCGCTGGCTGATTTCCTCGCCAACGACAACGCCAACGTCCACCGGGGCGTCCACGAGCTGAGCCAGCGGGCCAGCGAGGCCTACGACACGGCCCGCGAGCGTACGCGCCGCTTCCTGGGCGCGGCGTCGGCCGAAGAGATCATTTTCACCTCCGGGACCACCGCTGCGATCAATCTCGTCGCCCAGAGCTGGGGACGCAGGTTCCTGCGCGAGGGCGACGAGATCCTCCTCACCGAGCTCGAGCACCACTCGAACATCGTTCCCTGGCAGCTGGTCCGGGAAGCCACAGGAGCCGTGATTCGTGCGGCGCCGATCACCGACAACGGCGAAATCGACATCCCGGCCTTCGAGCGCCTGCTCGGCCCGCGGACCCGAATGGTGGCGGTGACCCAGGTTTCCAACGTGCTCGGTACGCTGAATCCGATCCGCCGCCTGACCGGCCTGGCGCATGCCGTGGGGGCGCTGGTGCTGGTGGATGGCGCCCAGTCGGTTCCGCATCTCCCGATCGATGTGCGGGAACTCGGCGCCGACTTCTTCGCTTTTTCCGGACACAAGCTCTACGGCCCGACCGGCGTGGGAGTCCTCTACGGGCGCCGCGACCTTCTCGAGCAGATGCCGCCCTGGCAGGGCGGGGGCGGGATGGTCGGTCGGGTCCGTTTCGAAGAGACGACCTATGCGCCGGTGCCGGCGCGGTTCGAAGCCGGCACTCCAGCGATCGCCGAAGCGGTCGCCCTCGCCTCAGCCATGGACTACCTGGCGGCCATTCCAGGCGAGGCGCTGATCGCTCATGAGCGGACCGTCATGAGTTACGCCGAGCGCCGCCTGGCGGAAGTTCCCGGTGTCACTGTCCTCGGCCGGCCCGCCGAGCGGCATGGAGCGCTCTCGTTTACCGTGGACCAGGTGCATCCGCACGATGTCGGGACAATCCTGGACCAGCACGGCGTCGCCGTGCGGGCGGGCCATCACTGCGCCCAGCCGCTGATGCGGCGCCTCGGCGTTCCGGCCACGGTCCGGGCCTCGTTCGGCCTGTACAGCACCGAGGCCGAGGTCGATGCCCTGGTGACGGGACTGGAGCGGGTGCGCGAGGTGTTCGGACCGTGAACAGCAAGAGCGAGCTGTACCAGAGCCTGATCCTGGATCACAACCGGGCGCCACGGAACTACCACCCGATGGCACAACCGGACCGCATGGCCGAAGGGTACAATCCGAACTGCGGCGACCAGCTCAAACTCTGGGTCAAACTGGACGGCGACCGGATCGCCGATATCAGCTTCGAGGGAAACGGCTGCGCCATTTCCCGGGCATCCGCATCGCTGATGACGACGGCGGTGAAAGGACGCACCCGCGCCGACGCACTGGCGATGTTCGAAGCGTTTCATCACATGATTACCGGCCACGCCGATGCCGAAGCGCCGGCCCTGCCTGCCAAGCTCCAGGCCTTTGCCGGCGTGTCGGAATATCCGCAGCGGGTCAAATGCGCCGGGATGGCCTGGCATGCCCTGAAGGATGCGCTGAAAGAATGAGAAGGAGACAGGAGACAGAAGACTGGAGACAGGTTGTTCGCCCCGTCTCCTGTCTCCCGTCTTCTGTTCACCCGGAATAACAAACTTGCGAGGAGTGAAGATGCCGTACGATCCACGAATGGTGCAGCCAATGCGCGAGGACATGATCCGCATGGGCGCGCGCGAACTGACCACGGTGGCCGAGGTGGACGCCGAGCTGGGAGACCCGAAGGGCACCACCCTGGTGTTCGTCAACTCGGTCTGCGGCTGCGCCGCGGGTAACGCCCGCCCGGCGCTGGCCTGGGCACTCAAGCAGGGCATCCGGCCCGACCGGGTCGTGACGGTCTTCGCGGGAGTGGACCTCGACGCGACGGCACGGGCCCGGCAGTTCTTCGCCGACTACCAGCCCAGCTCTCCATCGATGGCGCTGTTCAAGGACGGGGAGGTGGTGCACTTCGTCCATCGCCATCAGATCGAAGGGCGCGCGCCCCAGTCGGTGGCGGCCGACCTGGTGTCCGCGTTCGAGCGTCACTGCAGCGCCACGAAGGTCGCGTGACGGGTCACGTCTTCCACCCCGGGCACTCGGCCCTCCACGGCATCACCGTGGTACTCGATACCACGCAGGGCCGGACCTACGTGGGCCGTTTCCACGAGGAAACCCAGCGCGGGATGCTGCTCCATGACGCCTCGGCGTTCGATCCGGCGGCCGGAGGGAGTCGCGAAGAGTTTCTCAAGCGGACCGCCAAGTTCGGCGTCCGGGTCGACCACCGGCAGATCGTCATTCCCTCCGCCGACGTGGCAGGGCTGGTACCCCTGGGCGACCTGAAGATCTGATCAGTGGGTGTTTCAATGCCGCGGACGGCCGGCTGGGATATACTCCCTCCGGCCGTCCGCGTTTCGTTCTGGAAACCCGGAATAGCCCTGCTGCGTACAGGGCGCGCCAAACCCCAGTCCCAACCTGAGCCCCTGGAGACCAGATGAGCCACGCCGCGGTGCGGGTGGACCATGTCACCAAGCGATTCGCCGGACACACGGCCGTCCATGATTTGTCCCTGGAGGTGCCATCCGGCGGCATCTTCGGGCTGCTCGGCCCCAACGGCGCCGGCAAGAGCACGACGATCCGGATGATGATGAACATCATCACGCCGGACGAAGGCACCGTGACGCTGTTCGGCGCCCGCGGTACCGGCCGCGACCTGGCCCACCGGGTCGGCTACCTGCCCGAGGAGCGGGGCCTCTACAAGAAGATGAAGGTGCTGGACCACCTGATCTTCCTCGGCGAAATCCGCAACCTGCCCCGCCCCGAGGCCCGGCGCCGGGCCATTGCCTGGCTCGAGCGCCTGGGGCTCAGCGACTGGACGCTGCGCAAGGTCGAGGACCTTTCGAAGGGCATGCAGCAGAAGGTCCAGTTCATCGGCGCCCTGATCCACGAGCCGGAGCTCGTCATCCTGGATGAGCCGTTCAGCGGCCTCGACCCGGTGAACAGCAAGGTCATGAAGGATGTGGTGGTCGAGATCGCCAGGAGCGGGCGGAGCGTGCTGTTCTCGACCCACCAGATGGAACAGGCCGAGAAGATGTGCGACCGGGTGGCCATCATCGCCCGCGGCGAGAAGGTGCTGGACGGCACCCTGACGGAGATCAAGGCGGCCGGCGGCAAGCGGAACGTGGCACTCTCGTTCTACCGGGATGCGGCGCAGGCGGCGCGGGTACTCGAGAACCGGCAGCTGGTGTCACGCGTCGAGGACAACGGTGCCACGGCCGAGGCGGAGCTGGCCGCGAACTCCGGGCCCGACGAGTTGCTCCGCGCCCTGGTGGCCAGCGGTGCCGGGATCTCGCGGTTCGAAGTCGTCGAGCCTTCGCTGGAATCCATATTCATCAGCAAGGTCGGCATCGAGGCCGCACGGCCGCTGGCCCGGGAGGACGCCAATGCGTAAGGTGCTGGCTGTCATCCGGCGTGAATTCGAGGTGCGGGTCCGCACCAAGGCCTTCGTGATCACGACGGTGCTGGGTCCCGTCATCATGGCCTGCCTGATCTTTCTCCCCGGTTACTGGGCGAGCAAGTCGACCTCGACCCGCAGCATCATCGTCGTCGACGCCGCGGCCGGCGGGTTCGGGGACCGCGTGGTGGGCGCCCTCAGCGCCAGCACCTTCGGGGATGGCGCCAAGCAAAGGCCCCGCTACCAGGTGGCCCATCTGCAGCCGGGGGAGCGGAGCAAGCCGGTCTTCGATTCGCTGATCGGGGTCATCGGCCGCTCGCAGGGACCGGCGGATGCGCCGGACGGCATCCTGGTCCTGACGGACACCAGCCTGTCCAGCGGGGAGATCGACTACTTCGGCAGCAACGTCGGGTCGATCGCCGACATGATTGCGCTCGAGGGAATTCTGCGCCCGGTAATCCAGACCGAGCGCCTCATCCGCGAGAACGTGGACACCTCGGTGGTGCGGCGGGCCACCGCCAAGATCGACATCAGGAGCTCCAAGGTCAGCGAAGGGAAGATTACCGGCGCGAGCGGGATCTCCTCGTTCTGGATGGCCTACATCATGACGTTCATCCTGTACTTCTCGCTGCTGATCTACGGGATGCAGGTCATGAGCTCGGTGCTGGAAGAGAAAACCAGCCGGGTCATGGAAATCCTGGCCTCCAGCCTCACGCCGTTCCAGCTGATGCTCGGCAAGGTGCTCGGGGTCGGATCGGTCGGGCTGTTCCAGCTGGGGATCTGGTCGGCCACTTCACTCTACCTGACCAGCAACCTGGTCTCGATCCTGCGGATGTTCGGCCAGTCATCCGATGTGGCCGCGAGCATTACGGTTCCGGCGATCAGCCCGGGCCTGCTGGCGGTGTTCCTGACCTTTTTCCTGCTCGGCTTCTTCCTGTACGCGGCGCTCTACGCCGCGGTGGGATCGATGTGCACCACGCAGCAGGATATTCAGCAGGCGCAGCAGCCGGTCACCCTCAGCATCCTGGCCGGGTTCATGTGCATGTTTCCGGTGCTCAACGACCCCAGCGGATCGCTGGCCCGGACGCTGAGCCTGATTCCCTTCGTGGCGCCGTTCGTCACTCCGCTGCGCTACTCGATCTCGCCGCTGCCGCTGGGTCAGCTGGTGCTGTCGATCGGGTGCACCCTCGCGGGTATCGTCGCGATTATCTGGATCGCGTCGCGGATCTACCGGGTGGGCATCCTGGCCTACGGCAAGCGGCCGACGTTCAAGGAGCTCTGGAACTGGATCCGGACAGCCTGATCCCCTGAAAGGGATTCGCGTCCCGCGGCGGCGCCGGGCGGCCCGATCCCATGGATCCGGCTTCCCGGCGTCGAGGCGTTCCGGCCGGAACCGTCCTGCTGTTTTCGAGGTAGATTGCGGGAATGCAGCACTATGATGTGATCGTGATCGGCGGAGGACACGCCGGTGCGGAGGCGGCGACCATGGCCGCACGCTCCGG
>DATEHG010000078.1:0-16548 GCA_035279705.1 Gemmatimonadales bacterium | reverse complement strand
CGGCAGCGCCGGCCTCGAGGTGGGGCCGGTGACGGGCAGGTGGTATGCGCGGGCCGCCACCAACATTGTCGGGGACTACACGCCGTTCGATGAGCCCGGGGTGGAAATCCCGCCCTATGCCCTCGTCCACCTGAGCGGCGGGGTGCAGTTCGGCCGCACCGGTCTCGAGCTCGCTGTGCGCAATCTGCTGGACCACAAGTATCGCGAGCTGCAGGCGGGAGGGTTCGTGGTGCCGGGCCAGCCGATCTCGGTGTATGGGACGGTGCGGTACCACCTGTAGGCGGAGCGACGGACCGGCGGGTCGGCGGATGGTTGCGACGAAAAAGGTTCCAGTGGTCGTAGCTTCGGCCTGCCCGCCTGCCCGCCTGCCCGCCTGCCCGCCTGCCCGCCTGCCCGCCTGCCCGCCTGCCCGCCTGCCCGCCCGTCCGGGGACAGAACCCACAGGCGAGAACCGGACCCCGTGCCGCGGCGTTTGAAGGGTGAGTCCACTGCAGGTTCACCCGATCCGGAGGTCGTAATCGTGTCGTCTCGCCGTGCTTCACTCGCTTTCGTTGCCGTCTTCTGTTTCACCACCGCTCTTTCGGCGCAGCAGGCGGGCGCCGCCGCCATGACTATGGAGCCGCATGGCACCTTCGTCGGCGCCAACAAGCACACCGTTTCAGGGAGTTACCATCTCGCGACCGCCGGCCAGCAGAAAGTCGTCGAGCTGGGCGATGATTTCGCCCTCGATGGTGCGCCCGATCCGTACGTGGTGCTGAGTCCTACCGAAAAGGGCGATGCCCAGGGCGCCATCAATCTCGGCCGCCTGAAGAAGCCGAAGGGTGCCCAGAGCTACGCCGTTCCGGCCGGGACCAACCTTGGCGGATTCACCCACGTGCTGATTTATTGCAAGAAGTACAACGCCACGCTGGGCCAGTCCGAATTGGCGGGCGGCAGCATGAAGCATTCCGACGGCATGATGGCGCACGACTCCGCGATGAGTCACTGATGCCCGAAACTCCCCGGCCACGCCTCCTCTCCACCCGTCCCGCCGCTCCCGCGGCGGGCGGCACTGGACGGTGGCTCTCGGCCGAACGGGAGCGGAGTCTCCAGCAGCGGCTGGTGGCGCGGGATGAACGCGCCCTGGTCGAGCTGGTCGAGGTCGCCACGCCCTGGCTGCTGGGCGTGGCCCTCGGGATGCTGTCCGATCCCGACGAGGCGGAAGAGGTGCTCCAGGAGGCCTTCACCATTGCCTGGCAGCGGTCGGATCTGCTGGAGCTGGAAACCGGCACCCTGATGCCCTGGCTGCTCCGGATCGTCCGCAACCGCGCCATCGACCGGCTGCGGGCCGCGCGGCGCCGCCGCCAGAAGGCGGAGCGTCTGACCGCCTTCCAGGCGTTCGGCGACGGCCACGAAGCGGCCCGCGAGCCGGACGAGTCCGCGCTGCCCGGCTGGCATGTGCACGACAAGGTCCGCACCGCGCTCGAGGCGCTGCCCCCCGACCAGCAGGCGGCGGTCCGGCTGGCCTACTTCGAGGGATTGACCCAGTCCGAGATCGCCAGCCGCCTCGGCATTCCGCTCGGCACGGTCAAGACCCGGCTCCGCCTGGCCTTCGACCGGCTGCGCACCTCGCTGGGCTCACTCCGGGATTGGGTGCTATGAATCCCCACGAATGGTTTATCGAACACCGCACCGAGTTCGCGGTACGCATCCTCGAACCTGGCGAAGAAGCCAGTTTCCGCGAACATCTGCTCGGCTGTCCCGAGTGCCGGGAGGCCGTGGCCGCCCTGGAACGGGAGCTGGGATGGCTGCCGATGGGCGTGGCACCGGTGGCGCCGCCGCCGGGAATGGCGCATCGCATGGTCGACCGGATCCTCGCGCCGCGGCGGCCGCGATTCCTCGTCTGGCCGGTCGGCATTGCCGCCGGCCTCGGACTGCTGCTGGGTGGGGTTGGCGGGATGAAGCTTGGCAGCGGCCAGGGCCAGGTCGCGCGGCTCGAAGCCGCGGTCACCGCGACGCAGGACACGCTCACGATCATGCGCGCCGCGACCCGGGTGCTGCAGGCCCGGATCGAAATGGACGGGCACCAGGGCAGCCTGATGATCTTTGCCGACGAGCGGACGCACCGGTGGAATGTGCTGCTCAGGGATCTGCCCGCCGCGCAGCCGGGACAGGTCTACCAGTTCTGGTTCATTACCGACCAGGGGATGGTGCGCAGCGTGGAATTCCACTGCGAGAAGGGCGCCCCCGGCTTCGTGACTCTGCCGATGCCGCCGAGCGGCGGCAATGTCATGGGGGCGGCGCTCAGCGTGGAGCAGGTCAAGTCCACCGGCTCGGCGCCCCAGGGGCCGATGCTGGCGCACCTGATGCTCTGACGGTCAGGCGGCGGGAAGCTCGATCGGGGTGGTGGCGGTGAGGATGCCGCCCTTCCGGCCGCGCTTGATGCGGTACATGAGCTCGTCCGCCGCACCGAGGGCCGCGGTCACCGATTCCGGCGGCTCGCGGAACACCATGACGCCGCCGCTGAAGGTCAGCGCCCTGCCGCTCTTCTGCATCGCGGCGGTATAGTCGTCCTGCAGTTTGCCGACCACGATGCCGGCGCCCTCCTGCCCCGTTTCCGGCAGCAGGAGGCCGAACTCGTCTCCTCCCAGCCGGGCCACCAAGTCCACGTTCCGCAGATTCCGCTTGAGGAGCTGTACCAGCACGCGGAGAGCCTCATCGCCGGCCTCGTGGCCGTAGGCGTCGTTGATCGCCTTGAAGTTGTCGAGATCGATCACCCCCACGGCGAACGACTTGCCGTAGCGGTTGGCCCGCGCGATCTCGGCGGCAACTGCCTCGAGAAAGGCGCGCCGGTTGGGGGCGCCCGTCGTGGGGTCGATGCGCGAGAGCCGCTCCTCGGTGTCGAGCTCCCGCTGGAGCGAGGCCAGGAGCCCGCTGGTCACGGCGAAGAAGGCGAAGTGGGCGGCCCCGTTCCACCAGGGCAGGAGCGGCGCCGAGTGCGCCAGGGTGCCGCGCGATTCCACGAGGGTGAGGGCTGCGGCGCTGGCGGCGGATACCCCAAGCCCGGCGCGGAACCCGAGGGGACCGGCCACCAGGGCGATCGGGATCAGGTAGAAGATCGAGAGTGACCAGTCGGGCGCGTAGTAGCCGGCAGCGCCAAGCCCTGCCACCAGCGCCAGCGCGGTGAGCAGCAGCAGCGGACGGGGCACGCGGTGCAGCGCCAGCGCCACCGGATTCATGACTGGTCCCTGGGGAGGCACCACCAATCTGCGGCCATTGACGGGACACCGGTAGCCGGGCTCGATTGCGGGCCGCCATGCAACCCTCCGCCCCCCGCTCCTTCCGCCTCGGCCTCCTGCTGCTGGCGCTGTTCGCGGTCCTCACCTTCCTGGTCGAATCGGGCCTGACCGCCGCCTGGGACCGGACATTGCTGCTCGACGTCCTGCCGTGGCGTACCCCCGGCCGCACCACCTTTTTCCAGGCTGTCTCATATCTCGGCGTCGGCGAGTTCGCGATCCCGGCCGGCCTGCTGATCTGCCTGGCCCTCAGGCTGAGGGGACTCACCCGCTCCGCGAAGTTCTTCGCCTGGGTCACCCTCGGCGGGTGGGCCTTCAATCTCCTGCTCAAGCAGACCATCGCCCGTGCGCGGCCGGACGTGATTCCCCACCTTGGCCGCGGAGGATGGTTCACGTATCCCTCCGGGCACTCCATGGTTTCCCCGCTGGTGTACGGGCTTGGCGCCATTCTGCTGGCGGAATTGCTGACCAGGACGCCGGCGCGACGCGCGGTGGTCGCACTGGGCGTGGCGGCCTCGGCGGGTGTGGCACTGGCCCGGATCTACCTGGGCGTGCACTACCCCTCCGACGTGCTCGGCGGGCTGCTGGCTGGTTGTGGCTGGGGATGCTTCTGGTGGGGACTCAAACCGCCGGTGGAACCGGCGGTGGATCGCGGAGCGGCGAACTAGGGCTGTTCGACGTCGCCGCCCAGCTGCTCATCCGGCGAAGTGGCTTCGTCGTCGCCGGGCAGGGAATCGCTCGGGATTTCGACGCCGTCGGCGCCCAGCAGGCGGAACAGCTTCCACTGCTGCTTCTTGGCGGTGTGGACCCGCCCGCCGTTGTACATCAGCGAAATCAGCAGCACGCCGTCCTTCCGCCCCAGGTACCCGACCAGCGTCGACACATCGTTGAGGGTGCCGGTCTTGGCATGCACTACACCCGCGCCCATGCCGCCCCTGAGGTGCACCAGGGTGCCCTCGCCGTTGGCGGGGAGCAGCATCGGGAAATTCCGGCCGGCCGCGGTGCCAGGGAACTTGGCCAGGTATGCGATGAACGTGGTCGGCTTGACCTTGTCGTCGTGCGAGAGGCCGCTGCCGTCGACCAGGCGGGCGCCGTCGCTGATGCCGGTGACGTCCGCGACGTGCTCGGTCAGGTCCCCGCCGCCGTTGTCCTTGCCCGAGGCCCAGCGCAGCAGCAGCTCGGCGCCGATGTTGAGGCTCCGGGTGTTGATCTCGGTCGCGATGCTGTCGAGCGGCGCGCTGGTGACTTCGGCGATGGTCTCCATGGAATCAGGCAGCGACTCCGTCTGGATCCGGCGCTCCCGCTCCCACACGATGCCGGCGTTCTGCAGCGCCCGGGCCCACGCCTCGGCGAGCACGGCCTTGGGGTCGGTGGACACCGACACCAGCCGGCGCGGACGGGCATGCAGCCCCACGGTGCCGTTGATCAGGAAGCCGCCGTCCGCCATGCGGCGCACCGAGAGGCGGGAGCGATAGCCGCCCACGGTCCGCACGTGCATGGAAACCAGGGCATCGAGGCCCTGCGGCGCGGAGCCCACCAGCACGCCCACAGAGCCGATCTTCCGCCCCGGGCCCACGGTGAGCCACACGATGTTTTCGTTGAGCGTCACGGCCCCGACGAGCGGCGCGAACACGCGGCCCCAGTGTCCCGGCGCCCAGGTAGTGGGGTAGACGGCGTTCGGGGTCCCGGTGGCGCTGGTCAGGTTGAGCGGGCCGCTCAGCTTGCGCACGCCGGCTTCGCTCAGCAGGCCGGCCAGCTCATTGAGACTGCGCCCTTCACGCGTGGCGCGATCGAAGGTCGGGTCTCCATTCAGCTCGAGCGCCCAGTTGCCGACCCAGGCGCCGGTCGAATCGATTTCACCATTGCCCAGCACACGGGTGGCCAGGCGGGCGGAACCGCCGAGCCGGGTGCGGGCATATCCGGTGGTCAGGAGCTTGACGGTCGAGGCCGGGGTGAAGAATTCATCCTCGCGCTGGCCCCAGAGCAGGTCGCCCTGCTGGTTGGCCACCGCCACACCCCAGCGACCCGGGGCGTAGCGCTTCGCGGTCTTGAGCCAGTTGGTGAGACTCCGCTCCTGGGCGGGCGTGAGCGTCTGGGCCGAAGCGCGGGAGCTTGCCCCGAGCACCAGCGCCAGCAGCGCTGCTGAAATTCCCAACCGAAGCGGATTCACTGACACGAATTACCTCCTGTGGCTCGAGGCCCTTGTCTCGAGCCACCGTCGGCCGGCCGCAGGGCCGCCGGAAAACAGTGGGAGGGACAATCTATGGCCCAACCGTGACTTGTCCAACCCGTTGTGATATCGACGTTTCAGAGGGGTAACGGCCGGGGTGCCCGGTTCCCCTTCGGGTGCCCAAAGAGCAAGTCGTATTCCACCTCCACTGGACAGGGCGATGGAGGCCGAAATGTGGCCCTAACTCGTTGGATTGTAAAGCGTTGGAGTCTTGGTCGGTTCTCGTGCAGCAGGATTTGCCCCAGACCGGTCCCGGCAAGATCGGCCGGTCCGGGGCAAAGAGCCGGTAAGTTCGGCTACTTGAGGAGCAGCTTGGCGATCGTCTGCAGCTGCATGTTGCTGGTGCCTTCGTAAATCGTCCCGATCTTCGCGTCCCGGTAGAACTTCTCGGCCGGGTACTCCTTCGAATAGCCGTAGCCGCCGAACAGCTCCAGGCACTTGGACGTCGTGCGGTCCGCCATCTGCGAGCTGTACAGCTTGGCCATCGCGGCCTCGCGCAGGAACGGCTGCCCGCAGTCCTTGAGGCGGGCGGCGTTGTAGACCAGCAGCCGGGCCGCCTCGAGTTCCGTGGCGATCTGGCCCAGCTGGAACTGGACGCCCTGGAAATCGCCGATCGGTTTGCCGAACTGGCGCCGCTCCTTCACGTACTTGCACGCCGCCTCGAGCGCACCCTGCGCCACTCCGATCATCTGGGCGCCTATGCCGATCCGCCCTTCGTTGAGCGTCTCGATGGCCGCCTTGTACCCCAGCCCTACCGGACCCAGCACGTTTTCCTTGGGCACCCGGGCCTGCTCGAGGATCAGCTCGGTCGTACTCGAAGCCCTGATGCCGAGCTTGTTCTCCTTCTTGCCCACCGTGAAGCCGGGAAACTCCCGCTCAACCAGGAACCCCGTGATCCCCTTGTAGCCCTTGGTGAAATCGGTGTTGGCGAACACCAGGAACAGCCCCGCCTCGCCGCCGTTGGTGATCCAGAACTTCCGCCCGGTGAGTTCCCAGTGGGTGCCCTTGTCCTCGGCGCGGGTCTCGAGGGCGAACGCGTCGCTCCCGCTGGCCGGCTCGGACAGGGCGAACGCGCCGAGCAGGTCGGTGCACATGCGGGGGAGGTAGCGCTGCTGCTGCTCCTCGCTCCCCCACCGCATCATGGCGTTGTTCACCAGGGTGTTGTGCACATCCACGTAAATGGCCGCCGAGGCGTCGACCCGGGCCAGTTCCTCGATGGCCAGGACGGCCAGGAAGAAGCTCCCGCCGGCGCCGCCCAGTCGCTCGGGCACCTCGATGCCCATGAGCCCCAGCTCGAACATCTTGGGCAGCAGTTCAGGCCGGAAGCGGCCGGCCTCGTCCATGGCATGGACGTGGGGGCCGATCTCGCTCTCGGCGAACTCGCGCACCGTGGAGCGGAACAGCTCCTCTTCCTCGGTCAGCTGGGTGATGGGGGCGTTGGGGCTCGATACCTGGGTCATGGTCCCGTGTCCGTGAAATCGTTCGGGGCGATCCTGCCGCGGGGAACATAGGGCGGAGGTCCTGTCCCTTCAACTTGGCCCCCTCCCGCCGATCCTGACGAAATCCTGATGCGTTCCGGTCTGATCCTGAGCCCACCCTGACCGGTTTGCCAACAGCTTCTACCCGCACCTCAACGGGACTGTTGGCTGATGTTCGATCTGCTCATGCTGCTCCTGGTCGCCCTCCTGGCCCTGGCCACCTGGGCGCTCCTCCGCCTCTGCGAGAAAGTCTGAGGCGCCGATGACCCTGCTGTTCTGGATCGTGGGCGCGATCGCGGTGCTGCTCTTCCTCTATTTGTTTGCCGCGATGCTCAAGCCGGAGCTCTTCTCATGACCGGCAACGGCTGGGGCCAGCTGGCCCTCTACCTGGCCGTCCTGCTCGGGCTGGCGTGGCCGCTCGGAGGCTACATGGCCCGGGTCTACCAGGGAGAGCGGCATCCGCTGGCCCGCTGGCTGGGTGGCGTGGAGCGCTACGGCTATCGGCTGATGGGCGTTTCACCGGATGAGGAGATGACCTGGCAGCGGTATGCCAGCGCGGTCCTCGTGTTCAGCGTCGCGGGCTTCCTTGGAGTCTACCTGCTGCAGCGGGTGCAGGGGTTGCTGCCCTTCAACCCGGCAGGATTCGGCGCCGTGCCGCCGGCGCTGGCGCTCAACACCGCCATCAGCTTCGTCACCAACACCAACTGGCAGGCCTACGGCGGCGAGTCGAGCCTCAGCTACCTGACACAGATGGCGGCGCTGACCGTGCAGAATTTCCTTTCGGCCGCGGCGGGCATGGCGGTGCTCGTGGCCCTGGTCCGGGGCATCTCGCGGCGCGAGACGACACAGCTCGGCAGCTTCTGGGCGGACCTGGTGCGCGGCACGCTGTACATCCTGCTGCCGCTCTCGCTGCTGCTGGCGCTGGCGCTGGTGTCGCAGGGGGTGGTGCAGACCTTCGCGCCCTACCGCACCGTGCCGCTCGTCGAGGCGACGGGCCCCGACTCGGCCCGGGTGACGACGCAGGTGCTCGCGCTTGGCCCCGCGGCCTCCCAGGTCGCCATCAAGCAGCTGGGCACCAATGGCGGTGGCTTCTTCAACGTCAACTCGGCGCATCCCTTCGAAAACCCGACCCCGTTCAGCAACTTCCTCGAGCTGCTCGCCATTCTCCTCATACCAGCGGCGCTCTGCCACACCTTCGGCCGCATGATCGGAGACCGGCGCCAGGGGTGGGCTATCCTGGCCGCGATGACGGTCATCTTCGCCGCACTGCTCATCCCCACCGTACTCGCCGAGCAACAGGTACACCCGGTCTACCAGAGTCTTGGAGTGGATCAGGCGGCCAGTGCAAACCAGGCGGGCGGCAACATGGAGGGCAAGGAAGTCCGCTTCGGCGTGGTGAATTCCGCGCTCTGGGCCACCGCCACCACTGCGGCCTCCAACGGCTCCGTCAACGCCATGCATGACTCGTTCATGCCGCTGGGCGGTCTGTTTCCGCTCTGGCTCATGCAGCTGGGGGAGATCATCTACGGCGGCGCGGGCTCGGGCCTCTACGGCATGCTGCTCTTTGCCATCGTCACCGTATTCATCGCGGGCCTCATGGTGGGGCGGACGCCGGAGTACCTCGGCAAGAAGATCGAAGCCTATGAAATGAAAATGGCGAGCCTCGCCATCCTCATTCCGAACATCCTGGCGCTGGCGTGTACCGCGGCCGGTGTCGCGACGGAAGCGGGGCGCGCCGGGATCGCCAACCCGGGAGCCCACGGTTTCACGGAAGTCTTGTACGCCTTTTCCTCCATGGGCAACAACAACGGCAGCGCCTTCGGTGGTCTCGGTGCCGGATTGCCGTTCTACACCATCCTCGGCGCGGTCGCGATGTGGCTGAGCCGCTTCTGGGTCATTGTGCCGACGCTGGCCATCGCAGGCTCGCTGGCCAGGAAGAAGCTGGTGCCGGCCAGTGCCGGAACGCTGGAGACCCACACCCCGCTGTTCGTGGTGCTGCTGGTCGGTACCGTGGTGGTGATCGGGGCGCTGACCCACCTGCCCGGTCTCGCGCTGGGTCCCATCGTCGAGCATCTGCAGCTCTTCCCGAGATAGACCGCCATGTCCCTGCACCACCAGCCCCGGAAGCTGTTCGACGGCCCGATCACCCGGCGGGCCATTCTCGACTCGTTCCGCAAGCTCGATCCGCGCCACATGATCCGGAATCCCGTCATGTTCGTGGTCTGGATCGGCAGTTTGCTCACCACCGCGCTCTGGATCCAGGCGCTGACAGGCCGGGGTGAGGCGCCGGGCTGGTTCATACTCGCCATCACGGTCTGGCTGTGGCTTACCGTGCTGTTCGCCAATTTCGCGGAAGCCATGGCGGAAGGGCGGGGCAAGGCGCAGGCGGAAACGCTGCGCAGCGCCCGGCGCGACGTGTTCGGCCGCCGGCTCAAGGATCCGAAGAACAAGCTCGAGTTTGCCTTGGTGCCGGCGAATGAGCTCCGCCGCGGAGACGTCGTGCTCGTCACCGCGGGCCAGCTCATTCCCGGCGACGGCGAGGTGATCGAGGGGGTGGCCTCGGTGGATGAGAGCGCCATCACCGGCGAGAGTGCGCCCGTCATCCGCGAAAGCGGCGGGGACCGCAGTGCCGTCACCGGCGGCACCAGGGTGCTGTCCGACTGGATGATCGTCCGGATCGGCGCCAACCCGGGTGAATCGTTCCTCGACCGGATGATCGGCCTGATCGAGGCTGCCAGGCGCCAGAAGACGCCCAACGAGATCGCGCTCGAGATCCTGCTGGCGGCGTTCACCATCATCTTCCTGCTCACCACGGTGACGCTGTCGCCCTTCTCGATCTATGCCGTCCGCGCCGCGGGAGCGGGCACGCCGGTGACGGTCACCGTGCTGGTGGCGCTGCTCGTCTGCCTCATCCCCACCACGATCGGCGGGCTCCTCTCCGCCATCGGCATCGCGGGGATGGACCGGATGATCCAGAAGAACGTGATCGCCATGTCCGGCCGGGCGGTCGAGGCGGCGGGTGATGTGGACGTACTCCTGCTCGACAAGACCGGGACCATCACCCTCGGCAACCGGCAGGCCGTGGCCTTCGTCCCCGCGGATGGCGTTTCCGAAACCGATCTCGCCGACGCGGCCCAGCTCGCCTCGCTGGCGGACGAAACGCCGGAAGGCCGCAGCATCGTCGTCCTGGCCAAGGAGAAGTACGCCATCCGCGAGCGCGACATCCACGCGCTCGGCGCCACCTTCGTTCCCTTCTCGGCCCAGACGCGGATGAGCGGGGTCAACCTCGATCACCGCGAGGTTCGCAAGGGCGCCGCCGACGCGATCGGCTTGTGGCTGGCGGAGCATGGCGGCGCCGTGCCGGCGCGGTTGACGCAGGCCGTGGAACAGATCGCGCGACAGGGCGGCACGCCGCTCGTGGTGGCCGAGGCGGGCCGCGCGCTGGGCGTGATTCACCTGAAGGACATCGTGAAGGGCGGCATTCGCGAGCGGTTCGGCGAGCTGCGCAGCATGGGCATCCGGACCGTGATGATCACCGGCGACAATCCCCTCACCGCCGCCGCCATCGCCGCCGAGGCGGGAGTAGACGATTTCCTCGCGCAGGCCACCCCCGAGGCCAAGCTCGAACTGATCCGGAAGTATCAGGCTGGCGGCAAGCTCGTTGCGATGACGGGCGACGGCACCAACGACGCCCCGGCGCTGGCCCAGGCGGATGTGGCGGTGGCCATGAACAGCGGCACCCAGGCCGCCAAGGAAGCCGGCAACATGGTGGATCTGGACTCCAATCCCACCAAACTCATCGAGGTGGTGGAGACCGGGAAGCAGATGCTGATCACCCGCGGCGCCCTTACCACCTTCAGCATCGCGAATGACGTGGCCAAGTACTTCGCCATCATCCCCGCCGCCTTTGCCACCGTCTATCCCGCGCTTGGCGCGCTCAACGTGATGGGCCTGGCCACCCCAGCGAGCGCCATTCTCTCGGCGGTGATCTTCAATGCGCTGATCATCGTGTTCCTGGTGCCGCTGGCGCTGCGCGGGGTCCGCTACCGCCCACTCGGTGCCGCCGCGCTGCTGCGCAACAACCTGCTGGTTTACGGACTGGGCGGCATAATCGCCCCGTTTGCCGGCATCAAGGTGGTCGACCTGCTACTGGTCGCCCTCCACCTGACTTGAGTCCCGAAATGCGCGATCTCGTCCGTCCGTCCGTTGCTGCCCTGTTCTTCCTTACCGTGCTCACCGGCCTGGTTTATCCGGGCGCAGTCACAGGCATTTCCACGCTGCTCTTTCCCCGGCAGGCGGCGGGAAGCGTCATGACGATCGATGGCCACGCGGCCGGCTCCGCTCTGATCGGCCAGCCGTTCAGCGACCCGCGCCACTTCTGGTCCCGGCCATCGGCCACGTCGCCGGTCCCATACAATGGCGCGGCGTCGAGTGGAGCCAATCTCGGTCCCTCGAATCCGGCCCAGCTGGGGGCGGTGAAGCAGCGGATCGCCAACCTGCGCGCCGCGGATCCCAGTAACACCGGCGCTGTACCGGTGGACCTGGTGACGGCATCGGCCAGCGGGCTCGACCCGCATATCAGCCCTGCCGCGGCCGAGTACCAGGTCGAGCGGGTGGCGAGAGTCCGGGGTCTCAGCGCCGACAGCGTGCGTGCGCTGGTCCGGCGGTCCACCGAGGACCGTCAGTTCGGCGTGCTGGGCGAACCGCGGGTCAACGTCCTCCGGCTCAATCTTGCGCTGGACGGCCGAATCCCCCCACAATGACGCTGTGAACGACCGGCGGCGCGATCCCGACGCTCTGCTGGCGCGCGTCCAGGCGGAAGAGGCGCGCTCCAGGCGGGGCAAACTCAAGGTCTTCTTCGGCGCCAATCCGGGCGTCGGGAAGACCTTTGCCATGCTGGAGGAAGCCCGCGCCCGGAAGGCGGAGGGCGTCGACGTCGTCGTCGGGGTGGCGGAAACCCATGGCCGCGGCGAAACCGCGGCGCTGCTCGGCGGTCTCGAGGTGCTGCCGCGCCGGCCGGTCGAGTATCGCGGTGTGCAGCTCGAGGAGTTCGACCTCGACGCCGCGCTGGCCCGTGCTCCCGCCGTCGTCCTCGTCGATGAACTCGCCCACACCAACGCGCCGGGCTCCCGGCATCTCAAGCGCTGGCAGGATGTCGAGGAGTTGCTCGCCGCCGGTATCTCCGTCTCCACAACGCTCAATGTCCAGCATCTGGAGAGCCTGAACGACATCGTCGCCCAGATCACGGGCACCATGGTCCGGGAAACGGTGCCGGATGCGGTGTTCGACCAGGCCGACGAAGTCGAGCTGGCCGACCTCACGCCGGACGACCTGCTGCAGCGCATGGCGCAGGGCAAGGTGTACCGCGCCGAGCAGGCGGGGCGCGCCACGGAAGGATTCTTCCGCAAGGGGAACCTGATCGCGCTCCGCGAACTGGCGCTCCGCCGCGTGGCCGAGCGGGTGGATGCCCAGATGCGGGGGTACCGGCAGGAACAGGGGATTCACGAGATCTGGCCGACGGGTGATCGTCTGCTCGTCTGTGTCGGTCCCAACCCCGCCGGCGCCCGGTTGCTGCGCTCCGGCCACCGCATGGCCACCCGGCTCCACTGCGACTGGGTGGCATTGCATGTCGAGATTCCGGGGCGCGGGCTTTCACCCGAGGCCCGCGAAATCCTGGTGGACAACCTGCGGCTGGCCGAAGAGCTTGGCGCGCTGACGGTCACCCGCCAGGGGGCCGAGCCGGCCGACGAGATCCTGGCCTACGCGCGGGAGCACAACATCGCGCGGATCATCGTGGGCAAGCCGACCCACGCGCGCTGGCGCGACCTGGTCGGGCGCGGCTCGATGCTCGACAAGCTCGTCCGCGGCAGCGGCGACATTGACGTGTACGTGATGACGGGTGAACAGGAGGGCGCCGCCCCTCAGCGCCGCCCCGCGCTGCGGCGCACGTCGCCACTGGCCGAGTACGGCTACGCCGGCCTGATCGTGGTGCTCGCCACTCTGATCAGCTGGCTCGTCTTCCGCCGCTGGACCATCACTGATGTGGCGATGGTCTACCTGCTGGGATCGGTGGTGGTGGCCTCCCGGTGCGGGCGCGGTCCTTCGCTCGTCGCGGCGGTGGCGAGCATCGTCCTGTTCGACTTCTTCTTCGTGCCGCCGACTTTCACCTTTGCCGTCGCCGATCTGCAATTCCTCTCGACCTTCGGCGTGATGCTCACGATTGCGATCGTGATCAGCGGATTGACCGTGCGGATCCGGGAGCAGGCGGCATTTGCCCGGGAGCGGGAAAGCCGCACGGCGGCGCTCTATGCGATGAGCCGCGAGCTGGCGGCGGCGGACAGCCGGGGGCGCCTGATCGAGGCGGCCGGCCGCCAGATCGGCGATGCGTTCATGGCCGCCGCCCAGATCTTCCTTCCCGATGCGGATGGCCAGCTCGAGGCTCCGGTCGGCGCGACGGCCTATCCGGTCGACGAGAAGGAACTCGCCGTGGCCCGGTGGACCATGAAACAGGGCCAGATGGCCGGACTAGGCACCGACACATTGCCCGCCGCGGCGGCGCTCTACCTGCCGCTCCAGAGCCGGGAACGCGTCGTCGGCGTGCTCGGGATTCGCCCCGCCGACCCGGCGCGCTTCCAGGAACCCGCCCAGCGACAGCTGCTCGAGGCCTTCGCCGCGCAGGTGGCCCTCGTCCTCGAGCGCGCCACTCTCGCCGAGCAGAGCCGGCGGACCCAGCTGGAGGTGGAGGCGGAGCGGCTGCGCACCGCGCTGCTGAGCTCGCTGTCGCATGATCTCCGCACGCCGCTCGCGGGCATCACCGGCGCGGCCACCAGCCTGCTGCAGGACGCGGAGGGGATGAAGTCTGACGTCCGGCGCGATCTGCTCCAGACCATCGTCGAGGAAGCACGGCGGATGAATCGCCTGATCGGCAATCTGCTGGACATGATCCGGGTCGAGACCCAGACCCTGGTGGTGCAGCGCGACTGGCAGCCGCTGGAGGAGCCCATCGGCGTGGCGCTGATCCGGATGGACGATGCCCTGCAGGGACGGGAAGTGCGGGTGGATCTGCCGCCAGACCTGCCGCTGGTCTCGATCGATGGGCTGCTGATCGAGCAGGTGTTCATCAACCTGCTGGAGAACGCGGTCAAATACACCCCGGCCGGCACCCCGATCGACATTTCCGCCCGCGCCGCCGACGGTGAAATCACGGTCGCCCTGGCCGATCGCGGCCCGGGATTGCCCGCCGGTGAGGAGGGCAGAATCTTTGAGAAATTCTACCGGGCTCCCGACCCGGGCCCGGCCAGCGGGGTAGGCCTGGGCCTGACGATCTGCCGCGGGATCGTGCAGGCGCATGGCGGGAGAATCTGGGCGGAGAATCGCCCGGGTGGCGGAGCGATCTTCCGCTTCACGCTGCCGCTCACCGGTGTTCCCCCGGCGCTCCCGCCCCGCGAAGTCGAGACGGCGGGCACCTGACGTACCCCAGGACATCATGAGCCAGGCGGCCGTCACCGTTCTGCTGATCGAGGATGAGCCGCAGATGCGGCGGTTTCTTCGCGCGGCCCTCGATGCCGCGGCCTGGCAGCTGATCGAGGCCCCGACGGCTCGCGAGGGGCTGGCCCAGGCGACCTCCCGCAATCCCGACATCATCCTGATGGACCTGGGGCTTCCCGATGGCGACGGGGTGGAGTTGACCCGCCGGATCCGCGAGTGGTCCGCCGTGCCGATCATCGTGATCTCGGCGCGGGGCCGCGAGGCGGAAAAGGTCACCGCCCTCGACGCCGGCGCGGACGACTATCTCACCAAGCCGTTCGGCGTGGAAGAGCTGCTGGCCCGGATGCGGGTGGCGCTGCGCCACTCGGCGCGGCGCGATGATGGGGTGGAGCCCGTCTTCGAGGCGGAGGGGGTGCGGGTCGACCTGGGGGAGCGGCGGGTCACGGTGCGCGGCGAGGAAGTCCACCTGACCCCGCTCGAGTACAAGCTGCTGGTGACGCTGGTACGGCACGCCGGCAAGGTGCTCACCCACCGCCTGCTGCTGCGCGAGGTGTGGGGCCCCAACGCGCAGACCCAGACGCACTATCTGCGGGTGTACATGACCCAGCTGCGCCACAAGCTCGAGGCCGATCCCGCGCGGCCCAGGTTGCTCAAGACAGAGCCGGGGGTGGGGTACCGATTGGAGGGTGGGTAGAGGCTTGTCGCCAATCTGGAATTGGTCTCGGAAAAGGTACTGAAGTACTCAAGTACTCTAGTACCTATTTTCATTCGGGGTCAGTTGCGCGCGCACAGCGTCGGGCTGAGCCGGAGGCACTCGTCGAAGGGGATCGGAGACGAGCCGGTCTGGATGACGTCCCTGAACAAGCGAAGGATCTCACCGACAGGGCCACTATGCGTGGCATCGGTCCCCAGCAAGAACAGCACCCCATCGCCACTCCATGTAGCGTAGTGCCGGACCGAGTCGACCACCTCGGGTGGCCCGATCACTCTCGTGTAGTGCGCCAGAAGGGAGTCGAGAGCCGTGCTGTCGGGATACGCGAACACATAACCCGCCACTTCGTGGTGCGGCCCGAGGAGAACCGAAGTGAGCGACTGGGGCGAGGGAGGCGAACCCCGGAAGTAATAGACGGTGATCGAGTCCGGCCTCTGACTGCCTGGCCACGCAGCTACCTGATTCGGCACAACCGCAATCGAATCGGGCTTCGCGGTCATGGCTGAGCCGACAGGGAAAGTACGTCCCGAAGGTGGCAGTACTGGATAGAGTCGGGCGAGCGGGTCTACGGGTGCGGCGCACGCGATGACCACCAGTGACAATGCTGCGGGAAGCGCATCGCGCCACATACGCCCCTCAGATCCGGTCAAAGTTGATGGCGGTGGATTTGCTCGTTGTAAGGGACGCTGCCAGGTAACGATACCAACACATTGAAGCGCTCTGTTTCCCTTTCTCCTTTCTCCGTTCTCCTTTCTCCTCCTACCTCTCTCGCTCCGCCCGGTCCTCGAGCTTCGATTTCACCGCTGGCCACTCGGTATCGAGGATGCTGTAATAGATGCTGTCCCGCCGCCGCCCCTCCCAGGACAGCATGTGGCTCCGCAGGATGCCTTCCTCCTTCGCACCGAGTCTCAGCATCGCGTTCCTCGACTGCTGGTTCAGTACGTCCGTCTTGAGCTCCACCCTGAGGCAACCCCAGGCCTGGAAGGCGTGGCGCAGCATCAGGTACTTGGCCTCCGAGTTGGCCGCGGTGCGCTGCCAGGCGCGGCCCAGCCACGTCCAGCCGATTTCCACCCGGCGATTGCCGCGATCGATGTTGCCGAACCGAGTACTGCCAATGACCTGGCCGCTGCTCCGTGCCACGGTCGCGAATGGTAGTGAGACACCCCGGGCCCGGTCGGCCAGCGCGGTTGCCAGGTACTTCGCCATGTCCTCGCGGTCCCGCATCGGGTCCATCGACCAGCGCCACAGCGCCGGATCGAGTCCCGCGGCACACAGTCCGTCCAGGTGCGACTCGGCGAGCGGCTCCATCCGGACGAACTGTCCCTCCAGCGTGACCGGGACGATATCCATCAGCGTCACGCGCTC
>DATEHG010000077.1:0-46130 GCA_035279705.1 Gemmatimonadales bacterium | reverse complement strand
ATCGCCTCGCTCGGCGTGCTGCTCCCGGTCGTGCTGGCCCTGCTCGCGGGGGCCGCTGTGGTCCGGCGCTGGTGGCGCCAGCGGGTCCGGATGGCCTGAGACGAGAGAAGACGGGAGACAGGAGACGGAAGATGGGACGAGCTCTTCCCGTCTCCTGTCTCCCGTCTCCTGTCTCCTTTCTCCGCTGTTCTGGCTGGTCTATCTTGCAGCCCATGCCTGTCGATCTGCTGGCCATCGCCGCCCACCGGGACGACGTCGAACTCACCTGCGCCGGCGCCCTCATCCGGGCCGCTGACCAGGGCCATACCACCGGCATCCTCGACCTGACGGCCGGAGAGACCGGCACCCGGGGCAGCGCCGCGATCCGTGGCCAGGAGGCCGACCAGGCCGCCGCGATCATGAAGGTCGGCGAGCGGCGCAACGCGGGTCTGCCCGACGCGCACCTCCGGAACGATGAAGCGACCCGGAGCGCCCTGGTGGGCCACATCCGCCACTTTGCGCCGCGGGTCGTCATCCTCCCCTTCCCGGAGGGCCGCCACCCGGATCACCGGGTGACCTCCGAGCTGGCCCGTGACGCCTGCTTCCTGGCGGGACTCGCCAAGTACGACGCTCCGGGCCAGCCGCACCGCCCCGAGAAGATCGTCTATGCCATGGCCTACCGGGAGGATCCGGTCAAACCCACGTTCGTGGTCGACATCTCCGCGCAGTTCGAGCGCAAACTGGCCGCGATTCGCTGCTACGCCAGCCAGTTCGATGGCGCGACGTGGGCCGGCGAGCTGTTTCCCAACGGCCAGGACCTCTACACCCTGGTCGGCACCCAGAACGCACACTACGGCTCGCTGATCCGGACCGCGTACGCCGAGCCATTCTTCACTCACGAGACCGTCCGGATCGACGACGTTGTCTCGATGGGGGTCCGCAGCCTCTAAGCCGCCCCCCTGCGACCGAGCCGCCCCTGGGAGCCGCGTACGGCGTCCCGGCGGCGAGGAAGTCCTTCAGGGCCCCCCCGCCCCCCGGAAAAGCATTATTTTCCCCCGATGCCCGAAACCCCCGTTTATCTCGATCACGCCGCGACCACCCCGGTTCGGCGGGAGGTGCTGGACGCCATGCTCCCGTTCCTCGGGGCCGAGGCGTTCGGCAATCCGTCCAGCAGTCACCGGTTTGGCCGGGTGGCCCGTGCCGGGCTGGAGCAGGCGCGCAAGGACGTGGCGGAAGCCGTCCACGCCGATCCCAGCCAGATCTTCTTCACATCCGGCGGCACCGAGGCCGACAACCTCGCGGTGATCGGCTGCGCCATGGCTGCGCGCGAGCACGGGCGCCCCATGCTGGCGGCGGTGAGCGCCATCGAGCACAAGGCCATCCTCGCCGCGGCCCACGCGGTGTGCCACTACGGCGGCCGTGAAATCATCCTGCCGGTCGACGGGAACGGGCAGCTCGAGCTGGACGCGCTCGACGCGGCGCTGGCCCAGCACCCCGCGGTGGTCTCGGTCATGTGGGTCAACAACGAGATCGGCTCGGTGCAGCCCATCGCCGAGATCGGCCGGCGATGTGCCACGGCGGGGGCGGTGCTGCACACCGACGGCGTGCAGGCGTTCGGCAAGGTTCCGGTAGCCTTCCGGGATCTCTCCTGTTCGCTGCTCACCATTTCCGGGCACAAGATCGGCGCCCCCAAGGGCATCGGGGCCCTGGTGGTGCGGGATCGCAAGATTCTCGAGGCAATGATCCACGGCGGCGGTCAGCAGTTCGGCCTCCGGCCAGGCACCGAGAATGTCCCAGGCGCCGTGGCGCTGGGCGTGGCGGCCAGGCTGGCGGTGCAGGAAATGGCCCAGGAAATGGGACGCCTGGCAGCATTGCGGGATGACCTGGCCGCCCGCCTGCAGGCGGCGGTACCCGACCTGGTGATCAATGCCGCGGGCGGCCCCCGTGCCCCGCATATCCTCAGTATCGCGGTCCCCGGCGCCGAGAGCGAAGCACTGCTGATGCATCTGGATATGCAGGGCATCGCGGCGTCGGGCGGATCCGCCTGCTCCACCGGTGCCGTGGAGCCGTCCCATGTGCTGACGGCCATCGGCCTGCCGCGGGAGCTGGCGCTGGGTGCGCTCAGGGTGAGTCTCGGCCACGAAACGACGCCGGCCGACCTCGACCGGATGGTCGCGGTATTCCCCGGTGTCGTGAACCGGGTGCGGAAGCTCGCGGGAGCGCTGGGCCGTGCGTGAGACGGGGCACCCGGCCGGCGGATTGAACCCACTGCCCGCCAGCCCGCCTGCCCGTCAACGCTCGAGCCGAAAGGCTCGAGTGCTCGTCGCCATGTCCGGCGGCGTGGACAGTTCGCTCGCGGCCGCGGTCCTGGTGGAGCAGGGCTACGACGTCGTGGGCGCCACGATGAAGCTGTTCTGCTACGGGGACAGCGTTCCCGACCGCCCCTGCTGCTCGCTCGATTCGATCAACGACGCGAAGGACGTCGCCGCGCGGCTGGGAATTCCGCACTACGTGCTGAACCTGGAAGACCGCTTCGGCCAGAGCGTGATCCGGAACTTCGTGGAGGAGTACAGCCGGGGACGCACGCCGATTCCCTGCGTGCGCTGCAACTCGTTCACCAAGTTCCGCGACCTGCTGGCACATGCCGACGCGCTCGAGTGCGACTTCATCGCCACGGGGCACTACGCGGTGGCGCGCGAGGGCGCGCTCTACCGCGGCAGCGACCGCAACAAGGATCAGAGCTACTTCCTCTGGGGCATCGACCGCCGGGTGGTGGCCCGGATGCTCACGCCGGTGGGTGAATTCACCAAGTCGGAAACCCGCCGCCGCGCCCGCGACCTGGGGCTGGTCACGGCCGACAAGCCCGAGTCGGTGGAGATCTGCTTCGTCCCGGACGACAATTACGTCGCCGTGCTGGAGCAGCACCTCCCGGCGGATGCTCCGGCCCTCGTGCCCGGCCCGCTGGTGACGACGAGCGGCGCGGTCATCGGCGAGCACCACGGCTTTGCCCGTTACACCATCGGCCAGCGCAAGGGGCTCCCCGGCGGCGCCGCCGATCCGCTGTACGTCGTGGCGATCCACCCCGAGCGCCGGGAAGTCGTGGTCGGCTCCGCGAGCGATCTCGAGGGCGGCGCGCTCCGCCTCGAGGAGCTCAACTGGCTGGCCGAACCCCTGGCGCCCGGCGGGAGCTGTGAAGTCCAAATCCGCTATCGCTCGAAGCCCATCGCCGCCGTGGTCACCTCGGCTTCCCCGGGCGCCCTCGAGCTGGCGCTGGCCACACCCGCCCGGGCCATTGCCCCGGGCCAGTCTGGAGTGCTGTATGACGCCGCCGGCCGGGTGCTGGGCGGTGGCGTCATCGCGTGATAGTTCGGCCCATTACTACCCCTACAAAACAGGCTTCAATGCGATCCCCGCACCACGGGCATGCCCGGAGCTACCTGTCCGTCCTGGCCGTTCTGGCCGCCGGGTCCGCCTTGACCGCCCCGCTCCTGCCGGCGCAGACCAAGCATCCGATCGGCATCGACGAATACATCACGCTCCGGACGGCGGGTGATCCGCAGATTTCCCCCGACGGCTCGCGGGTCATCTTCACCATCAGCAGCACCTCGCTGCAGGACAACAAGTCGACCTCCAAGATCTGGATGGTCGAACTCGGCAGCGGGCGGATGGTGCAGCTGACGGCCGGCGCAGGCAGCGATCGCGCGCCGCGCTGGTCACCCGACGGCCGCTCGATCGTCTTCCTGTCGAACCGGGAAGGCGGCTCGCAGCTCTGGCGACTGCCGCTGCAGGGCGGCGAGGCCGAACGGCTGAGCGCGTTCAGCGACGGAGTGAGCGACTTCCTGCCGGCGCCCGACGGCAAGGTTTTCTATTTCACCAGCGACGTGAAGTGGCCCGATACCACGGAAATCGACCGCCGCAACGGCCCCTACCCCACCGGGGCCCGGATCTGGACCGATCTCTACTACCGGCACTGGAATGAGTGGCGGGTCGGTATCCGCTCGCACCTGTTCCGACTCAATACCGGCGACGGCTCGGTCCTCGACATCACGCCGATCGACGCCGATGTTCCTCCGCTCGCGCTCGGCGGCAAGGATATCGCGATCTCGCCGGCCAATACCGAACTGGCGATCGTCTACAACCCCGACTCGGTGATCGCCACCAGCACCAACAACGACGTCTTCCTGATGGGGATCGACGGGGAGGGCCGCCAGGCGATCACCACCAACAAGGCCAACGACAACAGCCCCGCCTACAGCCCTGACGGCCGCACCGTGGCGTACCTGGCCATGTCGGTGCCGGGATTCGAAGCCGACCGCCAGGAAATCATGCTGTTCGAGCGGGCCTCCGGAAAGCGCATCGCGCTTACCCCGGACTGGAACCTCAGCGTCTCGGCGATCACCTGGCTCCCGGACTCGAAGGGGATCATCGCCGAGGTCGAGGAACGGGGTGAGCACGTGTTCTACCGGGTGGATGTCCCCGGCGGGAAGCGGACGAGGCTGATCGGCGGCGGGTTCAGCACGGCGCTCCAGGTCACCCCCGGCGGGGACCGGTTCATTTACCTCCACTCGTCCGCCAACCATCCCCTCGAACTCTGGACCGCGAAGAGCGACGGCAAGGAGGCGCGGCCGGTCACCCATCTGCACGACGATCTCTTTGCCAGCCTCGATGTGCGGCCGGTCGAACGGTTCGGCTTCATCGGCTCGCAGGGCGATTCGGTATTCGGCTGGCTGATGAAACCGCCGGGGTTCGACTCCACGAAGAAATACCCGCTCGTCTACCTGATCCACGGAGGGCCGCAGGGCGCGTGGCTGGACCAGTGGCACAGCCGGTGGAACTACGCCCTCTTCGCTGCCCGCGGGTATGTGGTGGCCGCCGTGAATTTTCACGGCTCGACGGGCTACGGGCAGGCGTTCACCAACAGCATTTCCCGGCATTGGGGAGACATCCCCTACGAAGACCTGATGAAGGGGCTGGACGCACTGAGTGCGCGCCCCTGGATCGACGCCGCCCGGATGGGGGCGGCGGGTGCCTCTTACGGCGGGTACATGGTCTACTGGATGGCGGGACACACCGACCGCTTCAAGGTGCTGGTCGCGCACGATGGGGTATTCAACAACCTGAGCATGGCCGGCAGCACCGAGGAACTGTGGTTCCCGGAGCACGAGTTCGGCGGCACCATGCTCGATCGCGAGGGCCGGGCCACCATGGACATGTGGTCGCCGGTCAACAGCGTGGCCCAGTGGAAGACCCCGATGCTCATCGTGCACAGCCAGAACGATTTCCGGATCGAACTCTCCGAGGGACTCCAGGCCTACACCGCACTCAAGCTGCTGGGGGTGCCGGCCAAGTTCCTCTACTTCCCGGATGAGGATCACTGGGTCAACCGGCCCCGCAACCGGCGGATCTGGTGGGGCACCGTCCTCGACTGGCTGGACAAGTACCTCAAGTGATGCGCTCCCTCTTCGTGCGCTGGCTGATCAACACGCTGGCGATCTATCTCGCGATCCGGCTCATCCCGGGCATCCATTTCGATGGCGGGGCGGGTGCTCTCCTGACCGTGGCCGCGATCTTCGGGCTGGTCAACAGCTTCCTCCGCCCGATCCTGACGGTCCTCACCTGCCCCCTGGTCCTGCTCACTTTGGGATTCTTTACCCTGGTGATCAACGCCCTGCTCCTGCTGGTCACGGCCTCCCTGTCCAAGACCTTGGGTCTGGGGCTGTCGGTCGAGGGGTTCTGGCCAGCCTTCTGGGCTGGGATCCTGATCGGGGTCGTCAGTACGGTCATTTCCCTCCTGGTCGGGGAGGGGCAGGTCAAGGTGAAGGTGGTCCGAGAATAAGTCACTCGGCCCCTGTGACGGGACCGTGACTGCCCCCTACTTCCCCCTCCAGACCGGGGGCCCTACCATCAGGCCGTGACTACCACCCCCCTGCCGGCCCCCCTTTCCGCCCCCAGGGCCCCGGAAGCCGCCCAGGCTCCCCCGGTCGAGCCCGACCTCCACCACCCTTCGCTCTACCTCAATCGCGAGCTGAGCTGGCTCGAGTTCAACCGGCGGGTGCTCCAGGAAGCCCTGGATGAGCGCACCCCGCTGCTCGAACGGGTCAAGTTCTTCGGCATCTTCTCGTCGAATCTCGACGAGTTCTTCCAGATCCGGGTCTCCGGGCTCAAGGAGCAGGTGGCCGCCGGGTACGCCGAGCGCGGCAATGACGGGATGACCCCGGAGGCGCAGCTCCGGACCATCCGCTCGGTGGTCCGGGAGCAGCTGCGGCTTCACGGCGCCGGTCTCCGGGCTATCCGTCCGGAGCTCATCCGTCACGGTATCCACCTGCTGGACCTCAACGAGGTCAGCGCCGAAGATCGGGCCTATCTCGACCGCTACTTCCAGGAAAACGTCTTCCCCGTCCTGACCCCGCTGGCGGTGGATCCGGTCCACCCCTTCCCGTATATCTCGAACCTGAGCCTCTCGCTCGCGGTCGTCCTGTCCGGCCCCGACGGCGAGGAACGGCTGGCCCGGGTCAAGGTTCCCAAGATCCTCTCCCGCTGGGTGCCGCTCGGGCCGCCGAATCATTTCGTGCCGCTGGAGCAGCTGATCGGGGCCCACCTGGGACAGTTGTTTCCGGGAGTTCCGCTGGCGGGGTGGTACTCGTTCCGCATCACCCGCAACACCGACATCGAAGTGGCGCAGGACGAAGCCGAGGATCTCCTCAGCGTGATCCAGGAGGAAATCCGCAATCGCCGCTTCGGCTTCGTGACCCGGATCGAGGTCTCACCGGATATGCCGGCCTCGATCCGCGACGTGCTGCTGGCGGAGTTCACGGCGGAGCAGGAAATCGGCGGGGCCCCCCTGACCTTGGACGACATCTACGAGGTCGACGGCCTGCTCGATACGGCGGACCTGCTCGCTTTTGCCGCGACGGACCTCCCGGAACTGCGCGATCCGCCCTTTCAGCCGGCCACGCCGGCACGCCTGGCCGGGAAACGGAACATCTTCGAGGTCATTCGCGAGGGCGATCTCCTCCTCCACCATCCGTACGAGAGCTTTTCAGCGTCGGTCGAACGCTTCATCCAGACGGCGGTGGACGATCCCGACGTCGTCGCCATCAAGCTGACGCTCTACCGGACCGGACTCGAGTCCACCATTCCCCGCCTGCTGGCGCAGGCCGCCGAGCGCGGCAAGCAGGTGGCCGTCCTGATCGAGCTGCAGGCCCGGTTCGACGAAGAGAACAACATCGTCTGGGCCAAGCGGCTGGAGGATGTGGGCGCGCACGTCAGCTACGGAGTGGCGGGCCTCAAGACGCACGCCAAGGTCCTGCTGGTGGTGCGGCGCGAAGGGGATGCGATGCGCCGCTACGTGCACATCGGCACCGGCAACTATCACCCCCGCACCTCCCGCCTGTATACCGATTTCGGGCTGTTCACCACCGATCCGGACCTGGGCGCGGACCTGTCGGACCTGTTCAACGTGCTGACCGGCTTTGCCGATCCGCCGGCATACCGCAAGCTGATCGTCGCCCCGCGGGACATGCGGAGGCGCTTCCTCGAAATGGTCCAGCGCGAGACGGCGCATGCCGAGGCCGGCCGGCCGGCGCGGATCGCGTGCAAGATGAACGCACTGGTGGACCAGGACTTGATCGCGGCCCTCTACCGCGCGTCGCGGGCGGGGGTCAGGATCGACCTGATCGTCCGCGGTATCTGCTCGCTCCGCCCCGGCCTTCCCGGGGTCAGCGAGAATGTCCGGGTCATCAGTGTCGTGGGGCGATTCCTGGAGCACTCCCGCGCCTTCTACTTCCTCAACGGCGGCGAGGAGGAGGTCTACATCGGCTCGGCCGACTGGATGCCCCGCAACCTCGAACGGCGGATCGAAGCCGTGACCCCGGTGCCGGATCCGGGCCAGCGCCGCCACATCCTCGATGTCCTGGAACTCATGCTGGAGGACAACCGCCAGGCCTGGGATCTCCACTCCGACGGGAGTTACGTCCAGCGCCGCCCCCCGCCGGGCGGACCCGAGCTGGCCACCCACCGCCGCCTGATCGAACACAACGCGAGCTGACGCGCAGCTGGTCCCGGAAGGGCGCTTGCTATTCAATCCCTCCCTTGCAACAATTCATGCATCAGCGCCACGGAGCCGGCATGAACGCACGGGATCAGCGGTCCGAAGCGCGGGTCAGCTATCCGCGCCCCAGCAAGTCCGGGTTCCTCCTGGGTGCCGAAGCCCTCGATATCCTTGATCTCTCCGAGCGGGGTTTTCGGTTCCTCGCCACTGGCGCCTCCCTCCTCACCGAAGTCGGCCAGCGTCTCTGCGGGATCGTCTGCCTCCGGCACGGAGAAACCGCCGCGGTTTCGGGAACCGTCATCCGGGTCGACGGTGGCGAAGTGGCCGTGCAGTCCGACGAAATCCCGATCCCGTTCGACCTGATCCTCGCCGAGCGGCTCTTTCTCGAGACGGGACGCACTGGACTGGTTTTGACGTAGCCATAAGCCGTAGGCCTTACGCAAAGCTGCCCCGGACCGTAGAGAGTCCGGGGCATTTTCGTGGTTGCTGTGAGCTTATGGCTTAAGGCTTACGGCTGATGGCCATCTCAATGCGCCAGCTCGGCCTGCTCCGCGAACTTCTTGAACGCCTCCTCCTGCTCCGGCGACAACTTGGCCGGCAGCTCCACACTGACCGTCACCAGCTGGTCGCCGCGCCGGCCGCCTTTTTCGAGGCCGAGTCCCTTGATCCGGAACCGGCGCCCGGGCTGGGTGCCCGGAGGGATCCGGAGCAGCACCTTTTTCCCCTCCAGCGTGCGGACCCGGAGCCGGGTCCCGAGCACCGCCTGGGCCAGGTTGATCGGGACCTCGCAGATGAGGTCGATCCCCTCGCGGTGGAAGAACCGGTCCGCCTGCACCTGGAACGTGACCACCAAATCTCCCGGCGCCTCCCCCGGACGGCTCGTCGTCCCCTGGCCTGAAAGCCTGACCTTGGCCCCCGACTCGGTACCGGCCGGGACGGTGATCATCACGTTGCGATCGATCCGCACTTCCCCGGCGCCCTGGCAGTTGCCGCATACCTGAGAGGGGATCTTTCCCTTGCCCCGGCACCGCGGGCAGGGACGGCTGACCGCGAACCCGCCCTGGCCGAAGGTGACGGAGCCGCGACCGTTGCACTCCGGGCAAGTGGACACTTTCGCGCCGGGCGCGGCACCGCTCCCGCCGCAGACCTTGCAGCTCTCGGTCACCGGCAGCGTGACCGGCACCTTGCCGCCAAGAGCGGCCACCCGGAAGGGAACCTCGACCACCGCCTCCATGTCGGCGCGGGCCTCCTCGGGACGGCGGCCGCGGCCGAAGATCGACGAGAAGATGTCCCCCAGCCCGCCGAGATTCCCCAGATCGAACTCGGCACCGTCGAATTCCTCGGGGCCGCCGGCTGCGCCACCGGCGGACGGGCCGCGCGGTCGGCCGGCGCCTCCGGTGAAGGCGCCGAGCCGGCGCATCTGGTCGTACTTCTTCCGCTTGTCCGCATCGGACAGGACGGTGTTGGCCTCGGAGATCTCCTTGAAGCGCTCCGCGGCGGATGCATTGTTGGGGTTGGCGTCCGGGTGATACTGCTTGGCCAGCTTGCGGTACGCTTTCTTGATCTCGTCCGCAGTGGCACTGTCCGGAACGCCAAGAACCTGATAGAAGTCCCGACTCGCCATCAGGCGTGACCTTCCGACGAAAAGACCTGCACCCGCGCAGGACGGATGAGGCCGCCCTTGAACCGGTAGCCCACCTGAAAGGTGGCCGCCACGGTGTGGTCGCGATCCGGAGAGGGTGGCGGGAGGATATGCACCGCCTCCGCCACCGCAGGATCGAACGGCTGGCCGACCGGATCCACCCGCTCGAGTCCCGCCGCTTCGAGCTCCTTGCGAAGCTTTCGGTCAATCAGCGCGACCGCCTGCTGGAACACCGCCAGGTCCGTGGCCTTGTCCCCCCCCGCGACCAGGCGGTCGAGATCATCGAGCGCATCCAGCAGCTTGCCCGCCAGCGACCCCTGCGCCTTGTCGGAGAGTTCGGCCCGCTCCCGCGCCGTCCGCTTGCGGAAGTTGTCGTACTCGGCGGCAAGGCGCAGATGCCGGTCCCGGGCCTCATCGAGCTCGGCCGAGAGGCGGCCGACAGCGGATTCCGGAGACTCTACAGGCAGCCCCCCCCCCGAAATCGAAGGCGACTCCGCTGTATTGGCACCCATCGAGGGGGCAGTGGCGCTGCCGTCGGCCTGGTCCTCGGCGCCGCCGATTCCCTCAAACCCTGATTTATCAATCACTTGTATTTTCGCCCGGCGTGGGTTGGTCGGAAAGGTAATGGCAACGGCTGTGCCGGATCAGTCAGGCCACTTTGACAGCCGGTGAAGCCATTCTTCAGGCGGGGAGCAGGCGGCGGAGGAGCAGGTAGAGCACGGTTTGGGCGGCACGGCCGCGAACGTCGCCCCGGCTCCCCGGAATGATCGAGGTGGTGGTCTGCGCCTCGCCGTCGACCAGTGTCGCGAAGCAGACGGTGCCCACCGGCTTCTCCGCTGTCCCCCCGTCGGGTCCGGCAATGCCAGTCACCGCCACGGCCAACTCGGTGCCGAATCGCTTCGCAGCGCCGCGGGCCATCGCGGCGGCCACCTGCTCCGAGACCGCGCCGTGCCTGCGGAGTATCCCGACCGGGACACCCAGCTCCTTCCGCTTCACCGCATTGTCGTACGCGATGGTCCCGCCACGGAACACGGCCGAACTCCCGGGAATCGCGGTGAGCCTGGCCCCGACAAGTCCGCCGGTGCACGACTCGGCCACGGCAAGGTGCATGCTCCTGGCTCCTGCGGCGGCCAGCACCTCGGCCGCGAGATCCGCCTCGTCCTCGCCGTACGCGTAGGGGCCCGCCAGGCTCCTCAGACGATCGATCGCCACGGCAAGCCGGAGATCCGCCTCGTTCATCCCCGCTCCCCAGCTCGTGACCCGGAGATCGACACCATCGAGTCCGGGCAGGTAGGCCAGCGTCAGCGGAGTCAGCTCGTCTTCGATGGCGCCGAGCCGTTCCGCCAGCGCCGACTCCGGAATGGCTGTGGTGCGCAGCGTCCTCGAGCGCACCACCAGGTCCCCGGCCCGCCGCGCGAGGCGCGGCGCGACCTCGTGCTCCAGCAGGCCGCGCATCTCGTGCGGCACCCCTGGCAGCATGATCGCCAGGCCGGGGCCTCCCTCCAGCCAGAGTCCCGGAGCGGTGCCCCAGCGATTGGGAAGAATGGTGGCGCCACGCGGCACCATGGCCTGGCTGCGATTGGCTTCGGGAGCGGTGCGGCCGATGCGCGCGAAGCGGGCCACCAGGGCCTGCCAGGCCTCCGGCACGAACTCGAGCGGCGCATCGAACAGGGCGGCCACCGTGTGCTTGGTGACGTCGTCGCGGGTGGGGCCGAGACCGCCGGTGATGAGCACGGCGCCGGTGCGGGCCAGGGCGTCGGCCACGGCGCTCTGGATCGCGGCCGGTTCGTCACCGACCGAAGTCCGGCGCACCACGGCGACGCCGATGGCGCCGAGCTGCCGGCCGATGTCGGCAGCGTTGGTATCGAGGGTGTAGCCGAGAAGCAGCTCGGTGCCGACCGTGACCGCTTCGAGCTTCACGGGGTCATCCCTGGCGGGAGTGGATCAGGTCCCGGTAGCGGCGGATGTAACTCACGAACGAGGAGATGGTGAGCGTGAGGGCCACCGCCAGCGCCACAGCGACGAACTTGCCGTGGAACTGGTTCCACCACTCGGCAAAGCGGTTGTGCTCCCAGCCCAGCGGGCGGCGGGCGTCGCGGAAGGCAAACCAGAGGATCGTGGCGCCCACGAAGATGTTCTGGAAAACTGCCTTGAGCTTCCCCGCCCCGGCGGCCGGGATCACGATGCCCTGCCGATTGGCCCACCAGCGGAACCAGGTCATCGCCAGCTCTCGCCCGACGAGCAGCAGGCAGACCCAGAGGGGAATGCTGCCCCAGACCGGGATGTCGTAGAGGTCGTGGCGGGTGCGGGAGATCCAGTAGATCGGGATGACCGTGGCGAACAGCAGGAGCTTGTCGGCGATGGGGTCGAGCAGCTTGCCGAGATCGGTCACCATGTTGCGGCTGCGGGCCAGGTACCCGTCCCAGACGTCGGTTACGGCCGCGAACAGGAAGACGACGAAGCAGATGAGCTTGGGCCAGTAACCCTCGATGAAGGGGAGCAGCGCAATGACCGGCGTCAGGCAGATCCTCACCAGGGTGAGGATGTTCGGCAGATTCCACATCACTAGCCGCCGAGAGTCTTGAGCACCGCTTTGCTGACTGCCTTGAGGGTGTCGAAGACGCCGTCGCCGTTCATGGCTACGGCCTCGAAGTACGGGACCCGTTCGACCCACTGCCCGTCGACCTGCTCCACCAGGAACTCGCCTTCGTGGCCGGGATCGGGGGTGGGGCGCTGGCGGGCCGGGTCTTCCAGCGGCCAGCCGGGATTGAGCGCCGCCTGCAGTTCCTTGAGCGTGGCGGCGTTGGGAAGATCGCGCTTGTTGTACTGGATGACGAAGGGAATGGTGGTGAGGTTGTAGCCGTGCTGGGCCATGTTGTCGTAGAGATTCTGCATGGCTTCCACGTTGGCTTCCATGCGCTCGACCTGGCTGTCCGCCACGAACACCACGCCGTCCACGCCCTTGAGAATGAGTTTGCGGGAGGCGTTGTAGTACACCTGGCCCGGGACCGTGTAGAGATGGAACCGGGTCTTGAAACCGCGGATGGTCCCGAGATCAACCGGGAGAAAATCGAAGAACAGGGTCCGCTCGGTTTCGGTGGCCAGCGAGATCAGCTTGCCGCGGGCCCCGGGCGCCACCTTGTTGTACACGTACTCGAGATTGGTGGTCTTGCCACCGAGTCCCGGTCCGTAGTAGACCAGTTTGCAGTTGATCTCGCGCGAGGCGTAGTTGATCATCGACATCGGTCAGGTCCTCTCCTCACGCCCCGAAGAGCTTGTCGATTTCATCTTCCGCCTCTCCCACGAATCCGGTTTCCACCTGCGCCTGGGTGGTGCCGGTCCGGTTGAACATGTCGGTGAAGACCTGGTTGAGCTGCTGCACGGCGTTGCGGACCCGGAGCTTGACCAGGCCGAGCGTCGTGCGGTTGTCGAACAGCACGACGAGGATGACCCGGCGCGCCACGTCCGCCAGGTACATCGACTCCTTCTCGCCCTGGTGGAACAGACTGCCGAACTCGGGTTCACCGATCATCCGGGCCAGCTGGTCGTTGGCGCTGAAATCCGCCGCGGTGAGCGACGCAAAGGCGGTCGGGTCGAATTCGAACGTCTCGCCGACGGTGGCCACCATCTGGCCCGTCCGGTCCACGATCAGCCCGGTGCGCGCGTTCGACTCACGGAGAAACTCGGTTAGGATCGTCTGGATCCGGTGCGAGTCCTCCTCGTGGAACGACCAGCTGGACGCCCCTCCGCTCATGCGCCTCCCCGGGTGTGATGCAGCGCCTCTTCCAGCGCCGCCGCGTAGGCGGCCGCCCGGCGGCGCAGCGCCGGGCGCGGTTCCCATTGCAGGTAGTCCCTCAGGGTGTGCAGCGCCGTGGGGTCGGGCTCGCGGGCCAGGGCGCCCAGCGCCGCCAGCCGTTCGAGGGGATCGGGGCTGAACAGCTCCCCTTCGTGGCGCGCGCCGAACCGGCGAGCCAGCCACCACCCGCCCACCGCCCCGGCAGCCACCATCGCGAGGACGCCAAGCGTCCTCCGGCTCACCTGAGTTCCTGCCTGGCCTGAAGGGCGTGGGCCATTGTGACACCGTCCACGTACTCGAGATCGCCTCCCACCGGGAGCCCGCGGGCCAGCCGGGTGATCCGCCCCACCTTCCCCGCCAGCCGCTGCTGCAGGTAGGTGGCGGTCACCTCGCCCTCCATCGAGGGATTGGTGGCCAGGATGATCTCCCGCACGGCGCCGCCCTCCACCCGCTTGAGCAGCGCGTCCACCCGCAGCCGCTCGGGACCCACGCCGTCGAGCGGGGAGAGCCTGCCACCGAGCACGTGGTAACGCCCGCGGAACTCGGTGGAGTGCTCCACCACCTGCATCCCGGAGGGCTCCTCCACCACACAGATCACGGCAGGATCCCGCCGCGGATCAAGGCAGATTTCGCACCGCTCCGCTTCGGCCGGCGCCCCGCACTCGGCGCAGGGATGCACCCGCTCACCGACCTGGAGCAGTGTTTCGGCCAGGCGGCGCCCCCGTTCGGCGGGCTGCTGGAGGAGGTGGTAGGCGATCCGCTGGGCGGACTTGCGTCCGAGCCCCGGAAGCCGGGCCAGCTCCGTGATCAGGTCTTCGAGTGCACTCAACGGATTACTGCGGCGCAGCGCCGGACGTGACCGGCACCTTCCGGATTTCCGACTGGACCAGCTCCGAGACTCGGCGCTGGGCCTCGGCCACCGCGGCCAGAACCAGGTCGCCGAGCAGTTCCGCGTCCCGCCCCGCGAACGCCTCGGGATCGATCCGGACGGAACGGATCGTTCCACGGCCGTCGGCCGTGACCCGCACCATTCCGCCGCCGGCCTGCGCCTCCACGGTATGCGAGGCAAGTTCGGACTGAAGCTGCTGCAAGCGACCCTGGGCCTGCTGGGTCAGCTGAAAGAACTGCTGAAGGTCTGCCATGTTCGGTACGATGCCACCCACTGAATTTGAGGAAACTAGGCCCGCCCCACTCCCCCCGCAACCCGACTTACTCGACGATCTCGAGGTCGAGTTCCCGGGCTGCCGCCTCGAGCGCCGGATCCTTGCGGGCCAGCATGGCCAGCCGCTCCGCCTTGACCTCCGACTCGGTGTAGCGGCGCGCGCCCGCCGCGCCGGCATCGGGGGCCTGGAGCCTGATGCGGACGGGTGCGCCGGCGCAAAGGCCGGACAGCAGTCGCTCGAGGCTTTCGCGGGAACTCTCGAGCTTTTCCCGGAGCATCGGATTGTCCGCCGGCGGCGCGAGAGTCACGTCGGGCGCCGAGACCGCGGCGGGTGGTGAAGCCGCCAGCGCCTCGCCGAGAAAGCGGCTCTGGTCGCGGCCGGCGGCCACCACGTCCTCCCAGCGTGCCTGGAGCCCGGCGAGGGAAAGTTCAATGGCCGAAGTGCCGGGCGGCGCCGCCTTCGATTCCGGTGCCGCGGGCGGCGGAGCGCCAGGCCCCGAGGGGCGGGACGGTCCGCGGCCCGACGGGGGTGCCACCGGCGGAGCGGGCGGGACTCCCCCCAGCACTTCCTCGAGGGACACCAGCCGGTCGAGCATCGTCCAGCGAAGCAGCAGGGTTTCCACCAGAATCCTGGCCTGCCCGCTGCGCCGCACGCCACCCTCGATTTCGGAGAGCATCCGGAGCATGCGCAGGACATCGCCGGTCGCGAGTCTCGGGCGCTCGCGCTCGAGCGCCTGGCGCATGGCCTCGGTCAGGCCCTCGGGTTCGGCGCCCAGTTCGAGCATGAGCAGGGCCCGCAGCGCTTCGGCCAGGCCACCCAGGAATTCCGACAGATCGGCGCCCGAGTTCATCAGCCGCTCGACCAGCGGAAAGACATCGGCCGACCGGCGCTCGGAGACGATCGCGAGCACGGCGCCGTAGAGCTCATCGTCCACCACACCCAGCACCTGGCGGACTCGCTCGAGGGATACCGTCCCTTCCCCCATGCTGAGGCACTGATCGAGGACAGAGAGGGCGTCCCGCATGCCGCCGTCGGCGTGGCGCGCGATGAGCGTCAGGGCGTCCGGCTCGGCGGCGATCCCTTCCGAGGCGAGGACCGAAACCAGGCGGGCCCGGATGGCGGCGGGCCCGATGCGCCGGAAATCGAATCGCTGCAGGCGGGAGAGCACCGGTGCCGCGGCCTGGGCGATCTTCTGCGGCTCGGTCGTGGCAAAGACGAACACGACCCCCGGCGGCGGCTCCTCGAGGATCTTGAGCAGCGCGTTCCAGGCCTCGCGGGTGAGCATGTGCGCCTCATCCACGATGTAGACCTTGAAGTGCCCCTCGCGCGAGGCGGCATACATCGCGCGCTCCCGCAGGTCCCGCGCATCATCGACGCCGCGATTGCTGGCCGCGTCGATCTCGACCACGTCGAGACTCGCGGCTCCCGTCCAGATCCGCTGGCAGTTCTCGCACTCCCCGCACGGCTCTCCCGGCGGCTCGACCGTGCCCTTGCGCTCGCAGTTGAGCGCCATGGCAAGGATCCGCGCCGCGGTGGTCTTGCCGACGCCGCGCGGCCCGGTGAGCAGGTACCCGTGCCCGACCCGGTTGCGCTGCACGGCTCCGCGCAGCACCTGCGCGACGTGGTCCTGCACCAGCAGATCGCTGAAGCGGCGGGGGCGGTAGCGGCGGGCGAGGGCGAGAGCCATGGAGGGCGGTGGCTATTCAAAGGAAAGAAAATGCCCCAGGCACCCCGAAGCGACACCGGACATCGCTTAGCGCTGCTACCGGCGAGGTCCTGACGCGGTTCGCGCGCCAGCGCCCTTCGGACCTGAGGCAAAAGGAATATAGGTGGGGGGCACGGGTGATTGCCAGCGATTCCAGGCAGGATCTGCAGTCGACGTGTGCGTCCCTGAGCGACCGCCTCGATCCGCCGGTGGCGAATTGCACGGCCGGGGGTCTACCAGCGCTTGTAGGCCCCAGGCTGAACAAAAGTCAAAGCGCGTTTTTCCGTCATGTGAAATCAGGTGCAAACCGGCAAGGGGCCGTTTTGGGCGAGTCAGGACTGCGCTTCAGGTGACGGATGTCACGCGAAAGCATCATAACTGATTGGAGCACAAAATATTACGGCGCTTCGCCCCGAAGCATGTCCGGGTCTTGGTTGTCAATATTTGTGACAACCAGCAGTATAGTCTTTAGTCGCCTCCCACAAGCACATAGCGCATTTCTTGGCGGACTTGCGAACAACTAATTGGCGATGCTGACAACCTTGGCACCGCTCTTGCCCATACCCCACTCCGTCCAGGGCAATGCGCCCATAGCAATCGTCATAACAACTTGCAGTTAAACCACTTAAGAGGAACGGAGCTGGAAAAATGCGGAAGATCAAGGCGGTTTCGATGATTGTGGCGGGCCTGGCCCTGGGCGCCAATGTCCTGAATGCCCAGAGCGCCAGCATCAATGCCACGGCAACGGTCCTTGCCCCGATCGTAGTAACGGCGGGCAACCCGTTGGCGTTCGGCAATGTGACCCCGAACGTCAACAAGACCGTGGCAGCCAGCGCCGCCAGCGCGGGCAGCTTCTCGATCGCGGGCGCCGCCTCGCAGGGCATCCAGCTCACCTTCACCCTGCCGGCCAACCTGACCAGCGGCGGTAACACCATGCCGATCGGCACCTGGACCGGCCTGACCAACACCACCAACAGCCAGGGCACGGGCGTCGCGTTTACCCCGTCCGCCGTGGCGACGAACGGCACGACCTCCGGATCCGGCGCCTTCTTCGTGTGGGTGGGTGCGACGGTGAGCCCTGCTGCGGCGCAGGCCGCGGGCGCCTATTCGGGCTCCATCACCATGAACGTGGTCTATCAGTAAACTGCCCGGGCCGGCCGCGCCCAGTCGCGACGCACAGGACACGCGGCCGATGCGGATCCTCAAAGCGGTCTTCAGTGCAGTGACCGGTCTCCTCCTGGGCACCTCAGTGCTGGGTGCCCAGGGGGCGACCACCCCGGTGACGGCCACCGTGCTCCCGCCGATCAGTGTCACGGGAACCAACCTGGATTTCGGCGTCGTGACCGCGGGAGTCAGCAAGACCATCCTGGCGGCGTCCTCTGCGGCCGGGACATTCCTGATCAGCGCCCAGAGCAACACGGCGGTGCAGTTCAGTTTCACCCTGCCGGCCAATCTGACGCTCGGCCCCAATAGCATGCCGATCGGCAGCTGGTCCGGCCGGTTCAACACCAGCAATTCGCAGCCGACGGCAACTGCCTTCACTCCGTCGGGCACCCCGCAGGGTGCCACGACCGCGGCCTCCGGCAAGCTGAATGTCTGGATCGGAGCCACGGTCAATCCGGCACCGGGGCAGGTAGGGGGGACGTACACCGGAAGTATCGTCATCAACGTCGTGTACCAGTAATCGGAACTGGGACTCGCCCCGGGCAAGGCGGCAGCCGGGGGGGTGGGAGTATCTTTCCCGCGCCGGCGTATCCGTGACCGGCTCCCCGAGGAATCCATTCATGCGCCGACTTGCAGGACTGATCGCCCTGATGCTCATGGCTGTCCCGGCACGCGCGGCAGTGGCCCAGGCCACCGTGACCCCGCTGCGGAATCTGACGTTCGGCCCGGTCATCCAGGGGATCCCGAAGCACATTCTGCCGAGTGATGCGACCCGGAGCGGCGAGTACCAGTTCATCGCCCCGCTCGCCAGCAACATCCGGATCGCGTTTACACTCCCGACGCGGCTCAACGGACCGACCGGGGCCACCATGCCGATCTCGTTCAGCACGACCGACGGCATCGCCCAGGGCACGGCATCGAACAGTGTACCAGCCACGTTCAATCCGAACGTGAGCAACCAGTACCAGCTGGTGACCAGCAACCGGATCCTCGTCTGGATCGGCGGCACGGTGAGTCCCGCCGCCAACCAGCGCACCGGCAGCTACACCGGCACGGTCACCATGACGATCACGATTCTCTGATGCGGCGCACACCTCTGCTTCTCTGCCTGACTGCCCTCGCCGGTGCCGCGGGGGCTTCCGCTCTTTCCGCGCAGGGCGTCCTGATCGCGCCGACCACGATCATCATCGATTCACGGGTCCGGAGCGCCGAACTGCAGATCAACAATCCGGGCGACAACCCGGTCGAGGTCAGCGTCGGGGACGTCTTCTTCGGCTACCCGGTTACCGATTCGGCCGGGAAGTTCGACCTCAGGACCGTTGCGGCGCCGGACAGCACCATGCCTTCGGCCGCCGGCTGGCTCCAGGCCTATCCCCGGATCGTGACGCTGGGCGGCCGCGAGCACCAGGTCGTCCGTCTCCTGGCCCGGGCCCCCAATGGCCTCAAGGATGGCGAGTACTGGGCCCGCCTGGTGGTGAGCGCGCGCAGTCAGCCGCCGGCGACCACCGGACCGGTCGACTCGAGCGGGGTGTCGGTCGGTCTCAATCTCGAGGTGCGCACGGTCCTTCCGGTCCTCTTCCGCAAAGGCGCGATGAGCACGGGCGTCCGCATCGACTCGCTGTCGCTCACCCGGGTCGAGGGAGATTCGCTCGAATTCCACGCCCGCCTGACCCGGACGGGCAACGCGGCCTACATCGGACAGATCCGCACCGCGGTGGTGGACTCGACCGGAACGGTGGTCGCCTCGAGTCGCAGCCCGATCGCCGTCTACTTCGACATGTCCCCGCGCGGCCGCATGGCTTGCGGGAAGCTGCCGCCGGGGCGCTACCGCCTCCGGTTCGAACTTTCCACCGACCGGGACGACATCCCGCCCAACGAGCGGGTCAGTGCCGCCCCCGTCAGCGACTCGGTGGAGGTCCGCCTGCCGTGAGCGCGGCGGGGCGCCGAGCCGCCGCCCTCGTCGGCGGACTCCTGCTGTCACTGGCCGCGCCCGCGGCCGGACAGGCCGTCGCGTGGAACGCGCGGCTCCCCGAGTACACCCGGCCGCTGTCGCCAGCCGAGCCGATCCTGGTCGAACTGCACCTGGGCCGGATCTCCTCGCGCACCGTCGAGGCTTACCGCCAGGACAAGAATCTGCTGCTGCCCTTCCGCGCGGTGCTGGAGCTGGGTGAGGTGGGAGCCGACGAGCAGCCGGACAGCACGGTCACCTTCACGCTCCAGCCCGGCAACATCCGCGGCAGCCTCACCCACGGTAAGGAAGTGCTCGAGGCCGGGCGGGCCTCATTTCCGCTCGCTCCCTCGACCCACCTGCGCATCGGCGGCGAGGACTACATCTCCTCCGACCTCCTGGCACAGCTCTTCAAGACCGAGTTCCGGGTCGACCTGAGCGAGCTCGACGTGACGATCATGAGCCCCGAAGTCTTCCCGCTTGGCCAGAGGGTGGCCCGCGAGAGCGCCCGGCGCGGTTTCCGGGGACAGAGCGACGAGAATCCCGAGCCCGACGTCCTGATGGGGCTCGACCGCCGCTCAACCGGCGGCGCGGTTGTGGACTACACCCTCGTGCTGCCGACCGAGGATCCCGGCAGTGCGGGTTCCTGGAACCTCGGCGTGGGCGCCGACTTCTTCGGCGGCTCGTTCGAGACCACGCTGCAGAACCAGGGACTGGGCAGCGGTACCGTGGAGGCGTTCGGGTCGTGGACCGGCGTGTGGCGTGACAACGCCCGCCTTTCGCAGGCCCGCCTCGGTGACGGTCTTTCCACCGGCCCGCGCCCCCGCTCGCTGCAGGGCTTTTCCATTTCCAACTCGCCTTATGTCCGCCCGTCCATCGTGGGCAACGTCCCGCTTCAGCTCCAGCTCGGCGCTGGCTGGCAGGTGGAAGCGTACCGCGGCGGCCGGCTGGTCAGCTTCGACTCGGTGAACTCGGCGGGCCAGTATTCGCTCGACATGCCGATTCAGTACGGCGAGAACCCGGTCGATCTCGTCGCCTACGGCCCCAACGGCGAAGTGCGCCGCCTGAGCCGGACCTACCGGGTGCTCAGCGACGCCCTGCCCTATCGCCGGTTCGAGTACGGTCTTTCGGCCGGCGCCTGCCGGGTCGAGGATTGTGACGCCAGCGCCAACATGGATCTGCGCTACGGGCTCACCCGCCGGATCGCGATCCGGGGTGGCGTCGATCAGTTCTGGCGGTCGGGCCAGTCCAATCTCTTCCATCCCTACGCCGGCTTCACCGGCAATCCGATCAACGCCATCGTCATCGACGCGGAGGCCGTGGCCAACGCCGAGCTCCGGGGCAACATCCAGTTCGAGCCGACCACCGCGTTCCGGCTGTCCACCGAGTATGCGACCTTCGATCGCGGCGTATCCGACCCGATCTTCACCCTCCCGGGGCGGTTCAACCAGTGGAACGCCCTGGCGTTCGTCCGGCCGCTCAAGGATTCGTGGGCGGTGACCGTCGACGGCGGCATGGACGGCTACACCGACGTCCAGGGCGAGACGATGAACAGCCGCGTCTCGGTCTCGTGGCAGACCGGGCTGGTCAGGCTGGTACCGGGATTCCGGGCACTCAACAAGTCGCCCTACACGCTCGCGGGCCAGGCCACGAGCTTCTGGAGTCTGGGAGTGTTCACCCTGCCGAATCCGCGCCTCGGCCCCTTCATGGGCGGCGTCTCGGCCCAGGCGGGTTACGAAGTCACCAACCAGGGGAACAGCAACACGGCTTTCCTGTCCCTGACCCGGCTGGTGACCAAGGGGCTTCGCGCCGAGATCAGCGCCAACTGGTTCCGCGATCTCGGCACTACGTTCGGCGTCACCATCTCCACCGAGCTGCCGACGGTGCGCTCGGTGACCTCCGCCTTTGTCCCGTCCAAGGGACCGGCGTACGGCAACCAGTTCCTTCAGGGATCGGCGCTGCTCAACGCCGGCCAGGGGCGGGTGGGTTTTGCCGCCGGTCCGTCGCTGCAGCGCGCCGGCGTGATGGGCATTGTCTACCTCGATGCCAACGGCGACGGGAAACGCCAGGCCGACGAGACGGTGATTCCGGGGGTCCGGGTCCAGGTGGGCTATCAGAGCGCCACCACGGATTCACTGGGCCGCTACCGCGTGTGGGACCTGCAGGCCTTCGAGCCGGTTGCCGTGATGGTGGATTCGTCCTCGCTCGTCTCGCCACTCTGGGTGCCGACCACCAACCTGGTCATGGTGGAGCCGCAGCCCAACCGTTTCCGCTCGGTGGACATCGCGGTGACGCCGGCGGGAGTGGTAGACGGGAAGGTGACACGGCAGTCCCCCACCGGAACGGTGGGAGTGGCGGGCGTCACGGTGGTGCTGGTGGATCTGCACCGGGGCACCCGGCGCAGCGTGATGACTTTCTCGGACGGGACCTTCTACAGCATGGGGGTGAAGCCGGGAGACTACGAGATCAGGTTGGATGACCGCTCGGCGGCCCGACTCGGAATGACGGCCGATCCGGTGCCGGTGACGGTCAAGATCGACCCCAACGGTGACACCCAGAGCGGCATCGAGCTGCAGCTCCACTGATACCGCGCGGAACGGGCATCAGTCCCGTTCCCTGAACCGCTGTCCCCCCACCCAGGTATCCGCCACCACGCCGCCGTACAGAAATACCAGCGCGGTGTAATAGACCCAGAGCAGAAAGAGGAAGATCGCCCCCACGTTGGCGTCGGCCGAGATCCGGTCGAGCGTCGCGATATGGGCCAGGTAGAGTGCGAAGAGCCGCTTGAGCGCCTCGAAGGCGAAGGCGGTGAAGCCGGCCGCCACCAGTGCCGCGCGCCAGCGCATGGTGCGGGTCGAGGCAAAGCGGTACGCCAGGAAGAACACGCCGAGGGCGAAGAGGAATCCCAGCGCCTCGGTGAGCCAGCGGCCCACGGAGGTGAGCAGAAAGCCCAGCGTCGGCACCGTGGTATTCAGCTCCTCGCCGCGGGCCTTGAGGACCCCGATCGATGCGGTCAGCGCCGTATTGGTCGCGAAGAGCGTGAGGGTGGCCACCACCATGATGGCATCGCGGCCCTTGGCCAGGGTCCAGGTGATCAGGAAGTGGCGCTGCCGCTGCGCGGCCGAGGCCCGGAACACCTCGTTGAGCGCGGTCCGCACACTGGCGAACAGCCGGGTGCTGAACCAGAGAAAGAGCGGCGTGGCGTAGAGCGAGAGGGTCGTGCGCCGCCGGGTGATTTCCACCAGCAGCGTCTTGATCCGGACGATGGGGTCGCCCGCGCTCAGGTCTTCGCTGCGGGGGAGAAAGCGGTCGAGGATTCGGGCGATGTCGTGTTCGGTGTCCTGCGGCGTGAGGTTGAGAAAGTGGGTGAGACCCACCAGCAGCAGGACGATGAGGGGCACCCCTGCCAGCAGCGCGTCGAAGGTGAGCGCGCTGGCCAGGAACGGCAGTTTGGCCCGCTCGGAGGCGAGGATGGTGCGCTTGAAGAAGCCCCAGGTGAGCGCGGAGCGCAGTGACGCCGGAGCGGGGGAACTCAGGCGACAGGCTCCTCGTCTCCAGCGGCGGCGCGCTGGCGGCGGGCCCTGGCGGCGGCCAGCCGGCGCTCCAGCTCGGCGCGGGCGGAGCTCATCGGCGTCTCATCCGCCTCGGTCTCGCCCTCCTCGTCCTCCTCGCCGCCGCGGAACCGGTCCACCCCGTCCTTGACCTGCTCGGAGAGGCGGTCGACCTGGTCCCCGGCATAGGCGCGGAACCGGCGGAGTTTCCGGCGCAGGGCCTTGCGGGTTTCCTCCCCGCTCTGCGGTGCGAAGAGCAGTCCGACCCCGAGTCCGAGCGCCAGGCCGACGAGCAGCGGGCCCATGACCGAGGAGGATTCACGCTCGAGATAGATGATCTCGCGATCGTCGTCGGAGTAGCGGGACACGGCGGGGTCTCCCCGGGGATGGGCGGCGGCACGGGTCCGTGCCGGTCAGCGCGCAATGTAGGAGGACGCCGGAAAGGCGTCCAGACGGTCAGAGCTCGACGGTGAGTCCGTCGTAGGCCGGCTCGATGCCGGCCGGCAGCCGGGCCGCGAGTTCGGCATGCCCGGTTTCATGGGTCAGGTGGGTGAGCAGGGTCCGCTCCACGCCCAGTTCCCGCACCGTCGCGATGGCCTCGTCGATGCTGAGATGGGTGGGATGCGGCCGCCACCAGAGGGCATTGATGACCAGCAGCCGCAGGCCCCTGAGCCGCTCCCGCTCGGCCGGTCCGATCATCTTGGCATCGGTGATGTACGCCAGGTCTCCGAAGCGGTAGCCCATCACGCTGAGTTGGCCGTGCTCGAACGCCAGCGGCAGCACCTTGATCCCCGCCACGGTGGTCTCGAGACCCGGCGCCAGCGGGTGCAGCGTGATCCGCGGCTTCGAGGTGCCCGGCATCGGCTGGACCGCGTCGTCGAAGATGTAGGGGAAGCCACGGCGGATCTGCTCCAGCGACCCGGCCGATCCGAAGCAGGGCACGGCACGCCGCTGCAGGACGGAAAAGGCCCTGAGGTCGTCGATGCCGTTCACGTGATCGGCGTGCTCGTGGGTGTAGAGTACCGCGTCGGCCCGGCTGATCCCGGCCTGGAGCAGCCGCAGCCGGAGTTCGGGCGGTGTATCGATCAGGATGGTGGTGCCGTCCACCTCGAGCGCCGCGCCGCTCCGGGCCCGCTGGTCCCTCGGATCGCTGGAGCGGCAGACGGCGCACCCACAGCCAAGCTGCGGCACCCCGAAGGAAGTTCCGGTGCCGAGGAGAGTGAGGCGCATCGGTGCTACACCACTTCCACCTTGAGCAGGTTGGTGGTGCCCGGCACGTCGAAAGGAATGCCGCAGGTGACGACCACGCGCTCGCCCGGCGTCACCAGGCCGCGCTGGTGGATCGACGTGCGGGCGGTGGCCAGCAGCGCCTCGTACTCGTTGTAGTGCGGACTCATGACCGGCACCACGCCCCACACCAGGCTGAGCTGGCGGAAGGTGTCAGGCTCCGGCGTGCTGGCCAGGATAGGCACCGTTGGCCGGTAGGTAGCCACCTTCCGCGCCGTGAAGCCGCTGCTGGTGAAGCAGACGATCAGGGGACACTTGAGCAGGTCGGCCGCCGCACAGACCGCGACGGCGATCGCGTCCTCGGTGCGAGTCGGTCCTTCCCCGCCCGGGCGCACGTGAGACCTGTCCTCACCCTCCAGCGAACGGCGACCCACCGCCGCGTCGAAGGCGGGGCTCCGGCCGGGCCGGTGCGATTCCATCTCGCGGCAGATCCGGTCCATCGCCTCCACGGCCTCCAGGGCATACTCCCCCACGGCCGTTTCGGCGGAAAGCATGACCGCGTCGGTGCCGTCCAGAATGGCGTTGGCCACGTCGGACGCTTCCGCCCGCGTCGGACGCGGGGCATGAATCATCGACTCGAGCATCTGGGTGGCGGTGATCACCGGCTTGCCGTGCAGGTTGGCCTCCCGGATCATCCGCTTCTGCATCAGGGGCACTTCCTCGAACGGCAGCTCCACCCCGAGGTCGCCGCGGGCGACCATGATCGCGTCGGAAGCTTCCAGAATGGCGCAGAGGTTCTTGAGTGCGGTGTCCTTCTCGATCTTGGCGATGAGCTTCACGCTCTTGGGCACCAGGCGGCGCAGGCCCTCCAGATCCTCGGCGCGGCGCACGAAGGAGAGCGCGATGTAGTCCACCCCGAGCGCGACGGCCTGCTCCACGTCTTCCCGGTCCTTCTCGGTCAGTGCCGGCGCGCTGACCTCGATGCCGGGGAGATTCATTCCCTTGTTGCTCCGCAGCTCACCGCCGTGGATCACCGTGCCGGTGACCCGGTCTCCCTTGATCCCGGAGACCTCCACCGCGAGGAGGCCGTCATCGAGGAGGATCCGGGCGCCGGCCTTCACGTCGCCGGCGAGCGCGGCATAGGTAGTGGGAATCTCCCCGGCGACCGCGACCTCCTCCGGGGCAAAGGTCACCACGCCGCCGCGGACCAGCTTGATGGGTTCCGCCAGGGCGCCGACCCGGATGCGCGGGCCCTGCAGGTCGAGGAGGATGGCCACACTGTCCTGCCGCTTGTCGCGGACGGCCTTCAGCGTTTCGATCCACCGGGTGCGGATTTCAGGAGTGCCGTGGGAGGCGTTGATGCGCACCACGTTGACGCCGGCATCGAGCAGGGCGTTCATGCGGTCCGGCTCGGACCAGGCAGGGCCCAGCGTGGCAACGATCTTGGTACGGCGGACAGACGGCAAAGGCACGTGAACTCTCCGGACGGGCAGGATCTGGATCGGGCGGCGCGCTACAGTTTAACCGCCCCAGCCCCCTCCTGCATCACGACGAGTCCACCCACAACAGTCAGGCGGCTCCGGGCCTGGCGGAACCCGGCCCCCCCTTCCCGTTCGAAGTCCGGCGGAACCGACCAGACGACCAGGTCCGCATCCTGGCCGGACGCCAGTGTTCCCCGGCGACCCGCCAGCCCGACGGAGGCGGCGGCCTGACTGGAGTAGGCCCGCACGGCCTGTTCGAAGGAAATGCGCTCCTCCCCGTACCAGCTCTGGCCTGCGCCCCCGCCCTCCGGAATCCGGTCCATCGCGGCGTAGATCCCCTCGCGAGGGTCGAGCGAGGCCACCGGCACATCGCTGCCGAATACCACTGGAGTTCCCTTTTCGAGAAGCGAGCGGAAGCGATAGGCTCCTGCCCCCCGGGAGCCCCACTGCCGGTCGGCCAGCGGCGCGTCGACCAAGAGGTGGGTCGGCTGCATCGAGGTCACGATTCCCGCGGCGGCCGCGCGGCCGAGATCGGCCGGATCCACGCACTGGAAATGCTCGATCCGGTGCGCGATCCCGGCTCGTGGCGCGGCCTCGAGCAGCGAGAGCGCCCGGCGCACGGCCGCATCGCCGATCGCGTGGATGGTGCAGCTGATACCCGCTCCGGATGCCAGACGGACCGCGTGTTCCGCCGTCTCCTGCGCCGTGATCGTCATCCCGGTGTCCCGAGAGCCCTCGTAAGGCGCCAGCATCCAGGCTGTCCGGCTGCCCAGCGACCCGTCGAGGAAGAGTTTGACCCCTCCCAGAGCGAGCCACTCGCTCCCCTCTCCGCTCCTCGCCCCAGCCGCCACCAGTTGGGGGAGTTGGGCGACCGGAGGGTGGAAGAAGACCCGGAGAGCCAGGTCCCCGGCCTCCTCCATGTCCCGGAAGGCGCGCAGCGCATCGGGTCCCTCCATGTCATGCAATCCGGTGACGCCGAGGCGGTGCGCCTCCGCCTGGGCATCGCGAACGGCCCGCAGCAAGCGGTCCGGCCCCGGGACCGGCAAGCTCGGCAGCATGAGTTCTACCGCGCGCTCGAGGAGCAGGCCGGTGGGGTGACCCGACCCATCCCGGACGATCCGCCCTCCATAGGGGTCGGTTGTGTCCCGGGTAATCCCGGCCGCCTTGAGGGCGGCGGAGTTCACCCAGGCGGCATGCACGTCAAGGCTGTCGAGATAGACGGGGAATTGGTGGAGGGGGTCGAGGTCGGTACGGTGGGGTGGCTGGTCCCAGGCGTTGGCGTCCCACCCCTGGCCGAGGATCCAGCCAAGGTCGGGGGAGCCTGCCGCGACCAGAGCCAGGGTCTCCCTGCGGGTGCGGGCACCGGCCAACTGGACACGGCGCCGGTTGAGGGCCCAAGCAGCGAAGTGGGCATGCCCGTCGACAAAGCCCGGCGTGACCAGAGAGCCGGGATAGTCATACCTGGGGACGGAGCTCGGAACCTGGCGCTCGAGCTCTGCCGCGAGGCCGACGCGGCGAACCCGTCCATGCTCCCACCAGATCGCGTCCGCCTGGGGCCCGGGAACCAGCGTCATCACCTTGCCGGCCCTGAGGAATCCTGAGCGACTCAACCCGGTCTCGAGCATCAGTGGCTCAATGTTATCGAGTTGTGGACAAACGACTTTTCCACACCGGCGATCACAAATCGTGTGGAATGGCTCTGCAAAGCGCCGCTAAGTGAACGACCTGAAGGGAGCACGAGTTTTCCACTTGAGGTCAGTGCTGCAAGTCAAATAGTGACAATAACTTTTGCGTAACAGCTCGTGTGGATAAGAATCATAGCGACAGTGGCGCCACCGGCAGGAGGAATATGCAAAATCAATGTATAACCGTCGATCCGCCCTCCTCCACGCTAGTGCAGCTCGAAGAAATCTACCGCCGATGAGCCGCCAGTCATGACGAGGCTCACCATCCGAATCGGTGAGCTCTTGAGGGCCGTGAACAGGTCTCCCTTCCCCAGCACGCCGACGACTCCAGCCACGTGGTTCGGGGTCCCCCCCGAGCGGGTCACCCGGATCCGGTAGGACCGGTCGACGCCGTTCTGAAATATTGCGGCGAGGGTATCGACCGGAGTTACCGGCATGGAGTCGGGAGTGAGGTATCCCTTCCAGAACAGGGTGGCGCCGTCCAGCTTGGCCTGGAAGCCGTCCTGGGGGTCATCCTTGTCGGGATTGGGGCCGGTTTCGAAGGCAACGTCATCCAGCTTGATCGAGCTCGAGCCGAGCGGGTTGCGGACCCGGAAGGTGTTGGTGGCGAGGGTCGGGACGACTGCATCGACCCCGGCCACCCCATCCTTGGCCGCGATCTGGAGCCAGACCAGCGTCGGTGGCTTTCGAGCCTTGTCGTTCTCGACTGGCCGTCCGCGAATGCTCGAGGACCGGGCCGACAGGCCGCACACCCGGCCCGCGAACCACCCCTTGTAGACCCCGTTCTCCTCGAAGCTTCTGATCAGCCCCGTCGGCAGCCCGGGGACCTGCTCGGCAGGGGTTCCGATCCATCCCTTGGGAAGGAGGCGGCTCCCGACTGTGGGATCGATCAGGAAGTCCACGCACCAGCCCAGCTGGACGTCCTCGACTTCCCAGCGATCCTTGGGATCATCCGGGGAGGCGGGTACGGGCGTCTGGCCGGCCAAGCGCTGCGGAGCGAGGGACAGGAGGGCCGCCGAGCCAAGGAGAAGGAGGCGGGTGGAGAGGCGGTGGCCTGGGGTCATCGCGGTTGTGGATTCCATCGAGTAGTGATCGAGTCGAGAATCGGGAGGGTCACCGGACCACTCCCGAGCACCAGGTCGTGAAACTGGCGCAGGTCGAACCTGGTGCCGAGCCTCAGGCGGGCCGCCTCACGGAGGCGGAGGATTTCCCGTTCTCCGAGCAGATAGCCCAGGGCCTGAGCCGGATCGGCAATGTACCGGTCCACTTCGTTCTCAATATCCAGCCGGCTGAGCGGGACGTTGCGGAGGAGATAGTCGATCGCCTCCTGCCGGCTCCAGCCGAGGGCGTGGATCCCGGTGTCCACGACCAGGCGGCACGCCCGCCAGGACTGGAAGGCCAGCATCCCCAGCCGGGACACTTCACCGCTGTACACGCCCGCCTCATCCGCCAGCCGCTCGGTGTAGAGCGCCCAACCCTCGACATAGGCCGTTTGCCCGTCGCCGTAGCGACGGAAATCCGGCAGGGCGAGCTCCTGGGCCAGCGCGATCTGCAGGTGGTGCCCGGGCACTCCCTCGTGGAAGGCCAGGACCTCTGCGGTGAAGCGGGGCCGCGAAGGGGGATTGTAGGTGTTGATCAGATACCGGCCGGGTCGGCTGCCATCCGGCGTTCCCGGAAAATAGTACCCTGAGGGCGCATCGGCCTCCTGGTACCTGGGCATCCGTTCCACAACGAGGCGTCGCCTCGGGAGGCGCCCGAAGAGCGTCGGGAGCTTCTGCTCCATGCGGCGGGTCGCGGCGACCGCCGCGTTGAAGACTTCCTGCCGGCTGGTGAAGGCCTGGCGAGGGTCAGTCCGGAGCGCCTCAATGAGCGAATCGAGGTTCGAAGTGCCGAAGTGGTGCCGGGCGATCGCCAGCATCTCCTGGCGGATGCCGCTGACCGCCTCGAGACCGATGCCGTGGATCTCGTCGGCGCCGAGATCAAGGGACGTATGGACCCGGATCAGGGAGCGGTAGCAGGCTGTGCCACCCGGGAGAGCGCTGATCCCGACATCGGCGCGGGCCGAGGGGAGAATCTGGTCCTTGAGCACCGCGCGGTAGCGGCGCAGTGCGGGAATGATCTCGTCGGCCACCACGGAGCGAAGCTGGCCGGCAAACGCGGCATCTCCCCTGGCGCGGGCCGCCGGCGCCATGAGCGGTGAGGAGTCCGCGGGTGCCGCAATGAGCCGGTCGAGCTGCGCCAGGACCCGTTCGACGTTGATCCGCGGCGCCACCAGCCCACTGTCGCGGCCGAGCGCCAGGTTGGCTGCCGCCTGGTCGAGGTAGGCGGGAATGGCTTTCCATCGCTGCAGCAGGCGCTCCCGGTCCTCCGGCGTCGCCACGGGCTGAAGCTCGGCGAGCGTGGGCAGGGCGACCTGGGGCCCCGACTGCTGATTGACCTCCCAGAGCTCCCGGTGGCACGCCGCCCCAGCCAGCTCGTTGGAGATGCCAGCCTGGAGCATGGCCAGGTCGGTCCGGGCAGCGGCAGGCAGCGGCGCCGGATCCACCTCGGCGGTGCCCCGAAGGAGTTCCCGGAGGCGGGTATCGTGCGCTTCGAAGGCTGCGGGACGCAGGTCCGTGAGCCGGCCGTTGCGCTCGCCGGGAAAGCCGTTCAGCGTCGCCCGCTCGGGGTAGCGGTCGAGAGTGGCCTGCCAGTAGTCGGCCGCCAGCCGGTCCAGCCGGGCCTGCTGCGCCACCGCCAACGATGGGGCGGCCATGGCCGCGACAAGGACGGCCGGGACGAGGGCCCGGCGCCAGCCTGCACCGGGCCCCGTGGTCACTTCGCCTTGAGGGCTTCGGCTACGGCCTTGCGCAGCGCCTTGTAGGACTTGGGATCGAGTGCGCGGAACTGGGTGTCGCGCCAGGCCACGTCCCCGTTCTTGCCGACGACGTAGACCGTGCGCCGGTTGTAGCCCCCCTGGTCCGCGCTGCCGTACTTCTTCGAGACCGACTGATCGAGGTCGCTCAGCAGGCGGAACCGCAGGCCGAGACTCGCCGCAAAGCGGGCATGGGTCTCGAGGCTGTCTGCATTGATGCCCACCACGGTGACCCCGGCCGGAAAGAGCGAGTCGAACTGCGCGGTCATACTCTGCATTTCCGAGGTGCACGTCTTGGTGAAGTCCTTCGGGTAGAACAGCAGTACCACGACCTGGCCCCTGTGCGCCGTCAGGCTGAACCACTCGGCACCCTGCCCCACACCGGCGCTGTCGGCCCAGGGGAGGGAAAAATCGGGAGCCCGCTGCAGCACATCGGGACCGGTGTCGAAGTACGCGGTTGGACCGCCGCCCTGCTGGGCCGCCAGCGGAAGCGAGGCACAGGCCAGGAGCAGGGCAGCCAATCGAATTGCACGCATTGCCGGATTATTCCTCAGCGGGAAGGTTTCGGAGTGGAGGTGGCGCGTTCAAGCGCCGCTTCGAAGGACTGATCGGCGCCGAGTCCGGCGTACACCACGGTTCCGGCGCCGTCCAGGATCACGACGAAGGCCGTGGCCGGGGCATCGAACGCCCGGACGCTGGTGCCTTCGTCGTCGTACAGAATCCGGAAGGGCATGGCGTGCTCCTTCACGTAGCCGCGCACCTTCTCGGGAGTCTGGTTCACCGTCACGTTGATGCCCAGGAATTCCACCCGGTCGCTCCAGCGCGTGTAGGCCGTCTTGAGCTTGGGCAGCAGCTCCTCGCAATTGGGGCACCAGGTGGCCCAGAACTCGAGCAGCACGGGGCGATGACCGATCCACTGCCCGAGGTCGACCGGCTTGCCGTCGAGATCGTTGACCTTGATGGCGGGGGCCGCGGCCCCGACCCGGATCCCGGCTTCTTCCTGCGCGAGACACGGCGCAGTGGCGAGCAACAGGGCGCCGAGTGCCGCGAAGCACGTTCGTTTCACCTTCGAGTCAGGCATCATTCCACTCATTCAGTCGGTTGACCGGCGCGAGCGAGGCGGGATCGCGAGGCCGGCTCCAGGCTCGCGCCTGTCGGGTGACGATTTCCGGCGGCAGAGAAACACCGCCACGACCTCAGACGACACTGGTGGCTTCGGCTTCGCCGTAGCGGGTAGCCACATATTCCTCGAGGATGCGGAGGAACTCGGGGACGATGCCCTCGCCGCGGAGCGTGGTGACCAGGCGACCGTCCACGAACACCGGTGCCACCGGCTCCTCGAAGGTACCGGGGAGCGAAATCCCGATGTTGGCGTGCTTGGACTCTCCCGGGCCGTTCACCACGCAGCCCATTACTGCCACCTTCATTTCCTCGACGCCGGGGCGCTCGCTGCGCCACACCGGCATCTTTTCGCGCAGGTAGCCCTGGATATCCTCGGCCATCTGCTGGAAGAAGGTGCTGGTGGTACGGCCGCAGCCGGGGCAGCTGGTGACCTGCGGCGTAAAGCTCCGGATGCCCAGCGACTGGAGGATCTGCTGGGCGACCTGGACCTCCTCGGTCCGGTCTCCTCCGGGGGCCGGCGTCAGGGATACCCGGATCGTGTCGCCGATTCCCTCCTGCAGGAGAATGGCGAGACCGGTCGCGCTGGCGACGATCCCCTTCATCCCGAGGCCCGCCTCGGTGAGCCCGAGGTGGAGCGGGTAGTCACCCGTGGCGGCGAGTTTCCGGTAGACATCCACCAGGTCCTGCACCCCGGACACCTTGGCCGAGAGGATGATCCGCTCATGCGGCAGGCCGATCGACTCCGCCAGCCTCGCCGAGCGCACCGCACTCTCCACCATGGCGTCCATCGTCACGTCCCGCGCGTCGCGCGGTTCGGCGCTCTGGTGATTGGCGTCCATCATCCCGGTAAGCAGCGCCTGGTCGAGCGAGCCCCAGTTGACGCCGATGCGCACCGGCTTGTCGTTGGCCAGAGCGACCTCGATGATGGCGCGGAAGTGCTCATCGTGCCGCTTGCCGCCGACGTTGCCCGGATTGATGCGGTACTTGGCGAGTGCACGGGCGCAGGCGGGATACTTCGTGAGGAGGAGGTGCCCATTGTAGTGGAAGTCGCCGATGACGGGGACATGGACCCCGAGGCGGTCCAGATCGTCGACGATCCTGGGCACGGCGTCGGCGGCCGCTTCGTTGTTGACCGTGACCCGCACCAGCTGGCTGCCGGAACGGGCGAGCGCCATGACCTGGCGCACCGTCGCATCCACATCGGCGGTGTCCGTGTTGGTCATGGACTGGACCACGACCGGGTGACAGGAGCCGACGGGAACTCCGCCTACGAGCGTGGTGACGGTGGAACGACGGGCGATCGGTGACATGGCGGGAAATATAGCCGCAGCAGGCGAACAGGCGGGCAGACGGGCAGACGGGCAGGCGGGCAGGCGGGCGGGCCGGGAATTCGATCGACCCGCCAATCCATCAATCCAGACTTCCCAACATCCCCCCTAGGCCCGGCTCCACTCGGCGTGGTCGATCTCGGAGAGATCGGCAGCAGTGAGAGACACCGCCGCGGCGCCGGCCCCGTCCACGGCGTGCTCGACGGACCGGGAACTGGGAATGGCGATGACCGTGGCCCCCCGGCTCAGCACCCACGCCAGCACCACCTGATGCGGGGAAATGCCCCGCCGCTCGGCAACCGCGCGCGCCGCGGTGTGCTGCGGAATCTTCCTGGTCAGTCGCCCGCCACCGGTGGGGCTGTAGGCCAGGAAGGCGATGGCCTGCTCACCGCAATATTTCACGACTCCGTCGGTGATTGCCTCACGGAACCAGGGATTGAGCCGGTTCTGCACGCTGGCGATCGGCACGATGGCCTGGGCCTCCCGGATCTGGGCCACCGAGACGTTGGACAGACCCACCCGGCGGATCCAGCCGGCGCGCTGCAGGTCGGCCAGGGCGCCCACGCTCTCGGCGAACGGCACCTGGTGATCGGGAGCATGCAGCTGATAGAGGTCGAGAGCCTCGACTCCGAGCGCCCGGAGCGACCGCTCACAGGCCCGCTGCAGCCGCTCGGGCCGGGCGTCCCGCTCCCAGCGGCCCTCCGGGCGGATCAGCCCGCCTTTCGTCGCCACGGTAATCCGGTCCCTGGACCCGGTCCAGGAGGTGAGCGCGCTGGCGATCAGCCGCTCGTTGTGGCCGATGTCCGACTGGTCGAGGCAGTAGACGTCGGCGGTATCGATGAGGGTGACACCCTGATCCAGCGAGGCCTGGATCGTCCGGATTCCGACGCTTTCCAGCGGACGGCCCTCGATGGACAGGTGCATGCCGCCGTATCCGATGACGGAAACGGCGGGGCCACCAGGTCCGAGGGGGATGGTTCGCATTGCGGGGGGAATCAGCCTTAAGCCTTAAGCCTTGAGCCTAAAGCCTTTGGCGTTAAGCGTACGGCTTATGGCTTATGGCTTTCGGCAGTCAAGCGCAGTCATGCCATCCCGAGCTGCTTCGTGACCCGGTCGAACTCGGCGCGAGTGATGGTGCCCTGCTCGACGAGCGGCAGCAAGGCGGCGTGCACCTCGGCCCTTCCGCCATCGATCCGACGTTCACGCAGCTCCTGGATGACCCGGGCAAAGCGCTGATCGTACGCCGCGGCATCGAACCCTTCGGCTCGCCGGGTGGCGCTGAGTTTGACGAGCTCCTGGGCCAGTCGGGCGGGCGTGATCGGCTTGAGCTGGCCGCCGGGCTGATCTGATGACATGGCGGAATATCCTCGGACGCTGAAGGTGAAACTGACCTGAATCACTGTGCCGGAATCTGCCGCGAAACCGGAGTACGTCAACCGCACGGCCCGGTCAGAAAGGTACCCCGACCGCAAACAGGACGCTCCGGTTGTACGCCGTACCGGTCAGCCGCGAGACGTTGAGCAGGCCGTGCTCATAGCGGACATCGAAATCGAAGCGGATTTTGGCGATCGGTACGCTCCAGCCGACCCCGGCCACGAACCCCCCGTCCCAGCTCTTGAATGGATCAAACGTCTGCAGGGTGTCCGCCAGGGGGTGCAGGTCGCTGCACGACTGCGAGGTCAGGATGCCCTCGGCTTCGAGTTCTGCGGTGCAACCCGCCCGGATCGCGATGTAGGGGCCGAGCCAGAGGCGGGGGCGGATCTTCCCTGCCGAGGCCAGGGTGAATCGCATCGGAATGGGAAACTGCATGTACCAGAGGCGGGCATTGACCACGGCGCCGGGAAAGGCCGCGCTGTTGCCGCTCGAATTGGCACCCTTGTAGGCAAAGCCGATTTCGGGATCCACTGACCAGTTGCCGCCGATCGGCTGGTGCAGCTTGAGGCCCAGCGACAGGCCGACCCGGCCCACGGCATCCTTCACCCCATTGCCCGTCAGCCAGGAGTAGTTCGGCCCCGCGAAAACCGTGAGTTCGAGGCCGCCCGTCTGGGCTCGGACCGGCACCGCGGACACGAGGAGTGCCGAGACAAGCAGGGCCAGCAACCGGTCACGAGACATCCCGCAGAATAGAGCCCCTCGGCTCTGCCGCCAAGCGGCGAGCGGGGAACTCGCAGAAGGCCGGGATGACGTGAGGGTCGGTCTGACGCGAAAATTGGGCGGCGGCGAGGGGAAGATCGAGCCCGCTGAGGACGGGATCCGGTTCGGGCAGGGAGAATCGGCGTCCCGAATCAGTGCAGCTCCTCGACCGAACAGAACCGGACCTTCCCATCGATGATCTGGCGGCCGTATTCGAGACAGCCGGAGGTGGCCATCGCCTCGTTAGGGAAGGTCGTGAGGCAGCTGAAGGCTCGCCGCGAGCCGGCGTAACTGATCAGCACGTCCAGCGTCCAGCGACCCGAGCCGCGGATCTGATACGACCTCGCGGTGATTTCGAACCCTTTGTACGACAGCGGTTGCACCTGGATGCCTCTGGAGTGGGAACGGATGGAAGTATAGGTGGTTGTACCCGTCCGTGCGGTTTCGATCAACGATCGACCCAGGCCGCGTTGGTCGGATTGTACCGCGGGCCCGCCACCGCTTCGGGAGGCAGCGCCCGATCGAGCAGGGTCATCTCATCGTCACCCAGGGTGAGGCGGGACGCCGCGACGTTTTCCTCCAGGTAGCGCTGCTGCTTGGTGCCGGGAATCGGCACCAGGTCTCGGCCCTGGTGCAGCAGCCAGGCCAGCGCCACCTGGCCGGGGGTAGCGCCTCGAGTCGCCGCGATGGCGCGGACCACCGACGCGGCCGCAACGTTGGCGTCGAAGTTCGCCCCCTGGAAGCGGGGATCGGTGTGCCGGAAATCCGAGGGCGGGTAATCCTCTGCCCGCTTGACGGTACCGGTGAGAAACCCGCGGCCCAGCGGACTGAATGGGACCAGGCCGATACCGAGTTGGCGCAAGAGCGGGATGATCCGCGGCTCGAGATTGCGCTCCCAGAGCGAGTACTCGCTCTGCAGCGCCGTGATCGGATGCACCGCGTGGGCGCGGCGGATCGTGGCTTCTCCTGCCTCGGAAAGGCCGAGGAAGCGTACCTTGCCGGCCCAGACGAGGTCGGCCATGACACCGACGACGTCCTCGATCGGCACCTGCGGATCGACGCGGTGCTGATACAGCAGGTCGATGCGGTCGGTCTGGAGGCGGCGCAACGATCCTTCCACCGCTGTCCGGATCTGTTCCGGCCGACTGTCGACCCCGGTGTTCTTCCCGCCCTCGATTTTCCAGCCGAACTTGGTGGCGAGGATCAGCCGCTCCCGTCGGCCCTTGAAGGCCCGGCCCAAAAGCTCCTCGTTGGTGTACGGGCCGTACACTTCCGCGGTATCAAAGAAATCGAGACCCAGCTCGAGGGCACGATCGAGGGTGCGGAGCGACTCACCCTCGTCGGCCGCGCCATAGGACTGGCTCATGCCCATGCAGCCAAGGCCGAGGCACGAGACCTCGAGCCCCTGGCTGCCGAGGCGGCGCCGGTTCAGCACGCCGCTCTCAGACCCGGTCGCGGGCGAGCGACGCCATGTCGATCACGAAGCGATACTTCACGTCACTCTTCATCATCCGGTCGTAGGCGCGGTTGATGTCCTGGATCGGGATCTGCTCGATGTCGGACACGATGCCGTGTTCCGCGCAGAAATCGAGCATTTCCTGCGTCTCCGGCAGACCGCCGATCAATGAACCGGCCAGTGACCGCCGCTTGAAGATCAGGTTGGTCACGGACGGCGAGGGGTGAGGTGAATCGGGCGCGCCCACGAGGCACATGGTCCCGTCGCGCCGAAGGAGGCTGGTAAAGGCGTCGAGGTTGTGGGGCGCCGCCACCGTGTTGAGGATAAAGTGGAAGCTGGTGGCGTGGCGCTTCATCTGGCTCTCGTCCTTCGAGATGACCACCTCGTCGGCGCCGAGGCGGCGGGCATCCGCTTCCTTGCCGGGCGACGTGGTGAACAGCACCACCTCGGCCCCGAACGCGTGGGCAAACTTCACTCCCATGTGGCCGAGGCCACCGAGGCCGACGATCCCGACCTTCTGCCCTTTGCCCACCTTCCAGTGGCGGAGCGGCGAATAGGTCGTGATCCCGGCACAAAGCAGCGGAGCGGCAGCCGCCGGGTCCAGCCGGTCGGAAATCCTCAGTACGAAGGCCTGATCCACCACCACCGCATCGGAGTAGCCGCCATAGGTGACGCCACCGATGTGCGAATCCCGGCTGTTATAGGTGAAGACCGCGTCGGGGCAGTACTGCTCCAGGCCATCGCGGCAATCCTGACAGGTGTGGCAGGAGTCGACCACGCAGCCGACACCGACCATGTCTCCCACCTTGTGCTTCGAGACCTGGCCGCCGACCGCGGTGACCCGGCCGATGATCTCGTGACCGGCCACGATGGGATATTTCGTGCCCTTCCACTCGTTGCGGACCGAGTGGAGATCGGAGTGACAAACTCCGCAATAGAGGATTTCAATCCGGACGTCAGTGGGCCCCGGAGTGCGGCGCTCGAACCGGAAGGGGACGAGCGGATCGGTATGGCTGTGCGCGGCGTAGCCCAGCGCGGGGAATCGTGAACCGGCAGTGGGGGCCGCGGGTGCATTCTTGACGGCAGTCATGACAGGTATCCAGTGACTCGGCGGGTGTGGGTCAACGAGCGGAGTCCCGTCGCCGGGCCTTGACGGGATTCGCATCAGTGAGATGACAGTCTGAGCCGCAGGAACCGGCGGCGAGTTCGGTGGCAATCTGGCGGGCGCGCTCGGAGTCACCGGACTTGAGCACGCTCCAGTATTGGATCTTATGGCGGACGTAGTGCAGGTGGCGCTGCATCTCCTGCAGGCGCTCGTGCAGCACCCGTTCCTGCTGCTCCAGAAGCTGCTGCAGTTCAGGCGCCGCAGCCTGGCCCTGCGCCGCGAGGACGAAGTATCGCCGCATCTGGTTCAGCGGCATTCCGGTGGCGCGAAGGCAGGCCAGGGTGGTAAGGCGGGAGACATCGGCATCGGAGTAGCGGCGGTGACGGCTCGAAGTCTGGCGGTCGACAGGTTCGAGCAATCCAGCCCGCTCGTAGTAGCGCAGGGTGTGCTCGCTCAATCCCGTCCGGATTGCGGCCTGCTGGACCGTGAGCCCTGTCGAGGGCCGGTCCGGTTCGGGAGGCTGGTTCCCGGAGATCGCCCTGTTCCGGGCTGACCGCCCTGCTTCAGTCACAGTTGTCATGGCCCTGTCCCCCCTTTGGCGGCTGCTGGCCGGCTGCGGGGACTAGTATAGCGAACTTAGAGTGCTCTAAGTCAATGGCGGGAAAGCGGGCGGGTGACGTGGACCGCGATGTCGGACGCTATACTCAGACCAATCCTGAGAGGTATTTCGCCATGCGTGTTTTCCTGACAGGCGCGACCGGCTACATCGGCACTGCCGTTGCCGAGCGGCTCCAGGCGGCCGGCCACGAGGTGAGCGGACTGGCCCGGACCGAGGAAGCCGCGGCCAAGCTCACGGCGGCGGGAGTTCGACCCGTACGTGGCGACTTTGCCGATCCGGCCACGGTCGGCGCCGCTGCCGGTGCGGCCGATGGTGTCATCAGCACAGCTACCACGTACAAGGCCGAGATCGACGGCCCGGCCATCGAGGCGATTCTGGGCGCGCTGGCCGGAAGCGGCAAGCCATTCCTCTACACCAGCGGGATCTGGGTCCATGGAGACACCGGCGGGGCCGTCGTCGACGAGGAGTCGCCGCTCAAGCCTGCGACGCTGGTCGTGTGGCGAGTTCCGGTCGAGAACCGGGTTCTGGCAGGCGCCGCCCAGGGCATCCGGAGCACCGTGATCCGACCGGGGATCGTGTACGGCCGGGCCGGTGGAATTCCCGCCGGACTGGTCGAGGCGGCCCGGAAGGAAGGAACGGTGCGATTCGTCGGCACCGGCAGGAACCGCTGGCCGCTGGTGCATATCGACGATCTGGCCGACTTGTACCTGGCGGCCATCGAACGGGCACCGGCGGGAACACTCCTGCTGGCGGTGGCGGGGCCTTCCCGCACCGTCGCCGATATCGCGGCAGCCGCGAGCCGTGGCGGGGGTGCGGGAGGCCGGACAGCATCATGGCCTGTCGAAGAGGCCCGACAGACCCTGGGCACCTACGCGGACGCGCTCGTCCTCGATCAGCAGGCCACCAGCCGCCACGCGGCGACACTCCTGGCGTGGCGGCCCCGAAGGCCCGATATCATCGAAGAGCTGGAACGGGGCTCCTATGTGAAGGGGTGAGGCGGACCGGGCCGGCCAGCTGCCCTCAGTCGATCCCGACCCTTCCCCGTACCGCGTCGATCAGCTTCTTCGGATCGTAGCCGTACCCGTCCTTGAACACCGTCACCACGTTGCGGATCACGGACGGGTCGGCCGTCAGGTCGCCCTGGAGCAGCACCAGGTCGGCCACCTTGCCCTTTTCCACCGAGCCGTACCGGTCGGCCACGCCCAGGATCCTGGCGCCATTGTAGCTCACCACCTGCACCGCCTGCTCTGCCGTGAGTCCGGCCTCGCGGAGCAGTTCGTACCCCCTCTGGTCCCCGAAGCCGGGGAGGGCGCCGCCGTTGCCGGTCGGGTCGACGCCGCTGGCCAGGACACCGCCGGCATCGAAGAACGCCTTGTCGAAGGCGAGCGCCCGGGTAAAGCCGTTCGGGGTGAGCATGTAATCGGGCACCGAATCGATGTACTGGCGGTTGGCGACATAGGCAGCCCGCACACCGGGCTCCATCAACTCGAGGGAGCGTTCGTCGGTGACCGGACGATGGGGCGAGAGCGCCTCGAAGATGGCCATCGTCGTCGTCATCGAAACGTGCGCCTTGACCATCTTGGCGATCAGCGCCTTGGCGGCCGGGCTGTCACCGCTCGCCGTTGAGTCCGTCAGCCTGTAGACGTTGGCGGGGCACTTGTCGGGCTGCTTGTCGCCCAGGAAGTCGGTGGCCGTCAGCACCCCGTGGCCGAAGTCATCGAGGCCGAGGTCGATAGCCTCGCTGAAGGTGACGGAGCAGAGGTGCCCGACCGCCTTCATCCCGTGCTTGTGCGCCTCGTCGATGGCGGCCTTCATCGCGGCGCGGGAAATGTCGGTGTAGAACTTGACCCACGTCACGCCTTCGCTGCCCCAATAGGCCACGAAGCGGCGCGCCGCTTCGGGATCGTCGGTGGCGAACATCGACCCGCCACCTGCGCCCCCGGTCAGGTAGGGCGTCGTGACGTGGATGCGGGGCCCCGGCACATAGCCGGAATCCACCACCTTCTTCAGGTTGAGCTCGGCGTAGGGGGAGCGGCCTCCCGTGGTGCGGATCGTGGTGACCCCGCTCGCGAGGTAGAGCCTGGGCGCGGTGAAGCTCATCTGGTTGGCGTGGCCGCCGGCCGCGGTATAGAACAGGTGGTCGTGCATGCCGACGAGGCCCGGGATCAGCGTCTTGCCGGCGCCGTCGATCGTGTAGGCGCCCGCCGGCACCTTCGCCCCCGCCCCGATGTCGAGGATCTTGCCGTCGCGGATGACGACCGTCTGGCCCTTCTTCGCGGCTCCCCCCCGGCCATCGATCAGCGTCACGCCGGTGATGGCCACGGTGCTGGTGTCCAGCGACACGTAGCGCTGCTTCACCTGGTCGGAGAGCACGGGGCGCTGGGCGGACAGCGAACCCGCCAGAACGAGGGTGACACCGACGACCGCTGCAGTGGCCAGCCTCATTTACTCCTCCACGTTGAAGGACATCATCATCTGAGATTCGAGATGTTCGGCGATGTGGCAGTGCAGCATCCAGCGGCCGGGATTGGACAGATCGGCCAGGATATCGACCGACGACCCCGCGGGGACCAGCACCGTGTCTTTCCAGACCGGATTGTCGTTCTGCTTCCCGTTGACCGCCAGCACCAGGAACCGCTGCCCGTGCAGGTGGATGGGGTGCTGCATGCCGTGCAGCGTATTCCGGGCGCCGATCAGCCGGATGCGGGCCAGCTGGCCACGGCGGAAGTGCCAGTCGATGGTCATGTTCTCGCGACCGGTGTCCGGGTCGCGAAGGATCCAGCGCGCCTGGGCCCCCGTGGTTGCCCAGTTCATGCCGGGCATCGTGCCCTCCCACTCCACCGGATTGAAGTAGATGGAGTCGAGGCGCATGAGCTGTTCGCTCACGAAGGGGAGGCCGGTGAATTCTACCCGCAGTTCGAGCGAATGGTCCGGTGGCTGACCGGCGTTGGCATTAACGAGGGAATCCAGCACCGTTGAATCGGCCGCACCGCCCGCCCGCCCGAATTCCAGCCATCGCGGCGCCACCCCACTGATGACGATGCTGCCCAGCGTATCGGTGATACGGAAGAAGCGGCCGAAGAGGTGGTCGATGCCGTGCACCCGATTGACCAGCGCCGCGCTGCCGCGCGCAGGGAACTGCACATCGACGACGTAGCGCTCCGCCGGAGCAATGACGACACTCTCCGCCCACACCGCACGCCTGAACCACCCCTGGTCCGATTCTACCACCTTGATGCGGCTGCCCGCACCGAACGAGAGATTGAAGGTCCGGGAGCTGGCGACGTTGGTCAGGTAGTAGCGCACTACCTCCCCGCCCCGCACCGAGTCGCGCCAGTCGGACTCCCCGTTGACCAGCATCACGTTGCCGAACCGGCCCATGGCGGCGTGGGTCGGCTGGTCGCGACCGTAGGGCACCAGCCCGGCGTCACCGACGAGCAGGTCGTCGAGGACGAGAAACGCCGTGCGAGTGCACGGCGGTTCGCTGGGTCGACGGGTCGGCGGGTGGTCTCCTCGGCAGAATCGCTCAGCGTCGCTCGCAGCGACCTCAGGCTCAACGAACAGGTTGCCATACAGCCCCAGGTCCTGCTGGATATCCTCGCGCACGTGAGGGTGATACCAGAAGATCCCGGCATCGGGGAATTTCACCGTGTAGACGAACGTGTCACCGGGCTGTACGGCGGGCCGGTCTTTGTCTGGTACGCCATCAAACCGGTTGTCGAGGCGGATGCCGTGCCAGTGCACGGTGGTCGGGGCATCCAGGTGATTGATCAGCCGTACCGCCACCTCGGCGCCGCGCTCGATCTGGATCAGCGGCCCGGGCGACTGGCCGTTGAATCCCAGCATCGTGTACTCCCGCCCGGCGATGAACCGCCGCACCGGACCCGCGACGAGTTCGAGGGTATCGCCGCTGCGGAGGTGCACTACCTGGTGTGGGCGAGCTGGAGGTGCATCTGCGGCGAGAGGGAGGAAAGGCTGCGCCGCCGGACGCAGCGCCATCTCCGCCGGCAGCATCTCGAGGCCGGGAAGCATCGGCACACCGCTCCACGTCGCCGAGTCACCCAGCGGCATCGGGTGATCGCCCATCGGCATCGGCATCGCGCTCGACCCCTGCGACCGGTCCCCGGCCACGCCGAGAAAGAACTGGTAGTTGTCCGCCGGCCGGAGGCGGTTGCTGGCTGACTCACCCCGCAGGATGACCCGGCCCCGCCATTGGCGAACCGCGGTGTCGGCTTCGGCGCTGATCAGGATGAGAAAGCGGTCCAGCGCCATGGGACCGAGGTCGATTTCACCGTCGTGCACCACACCCAGGCGAATCACATGGGCCATCGTCGGATCGGCGGCCCAGGCCACGAACCCCGAGCGTCGCCCGCGCAGCATTGCCCGGGGCAAGTCCTGCAGCGAGAAGCGGAGTTGCCACTGCTGGGTGCCGTCCGCCGTCACGCTCTCGGTGAACGGCCCGCCCGGCCAGCTCAGCTCGACCGAACCCGAGGCGCCGATGCCCGCCGGGGCCAACAGTGGCACGCAGTAGAGGTCGGTGCTGCCGCCGCTGGCGGCGAGCCGGCGGCATGACGGGATCGAGTCCGTCGAGGCGGTCGAGGCAGTGCCGAGGATCGCTACGAAGAGGGCCCACGCGACTGGCATCAGGGTAGACTGGCCGGTGATGGCAGCCGAGGCAAGAGCGGCCCCTCTCCTCTACTGCCCTTTTCCGCCCGGTGGAATCGGATCCGGCACCTTGTTGGAAATTGGCGGCAGGCTCCGCAGGTACGCGAAGATCGCCCGCAGGTCGTCATCCGACAGCGTGGCATAATAGGGCCACGGCATCGGCGGCAGGATCGGCCGGCCCACGCCGGCGTGCTTGCCGGTACGGATGGTCTGGATGAAAATCTCGGGAGTGTAGGATGCGAGACCCGTGGCGTCCGGGGTCAGATTGGCGGTGAAGCTCACTCCCCAGGGACCGGCCCAGGCCGTGAAGTCATTGGAGGTGATCGCCCCCCACTGCTCGGGCCCGATCACACCGGCCGGGACAGCGGGGATCTTGCTGTCCGCCGGATGGCCCGACAGGCGGCGGGTGGTGTCCGGTACCGGGCCCTGGGCGGTGAAGATCTTGGGCGAATGGCAGTCGTTGCAGCCGCCGACGGTCACCAGGGTGCGGCCCCGCGCTACAAGCTCCGCCTCGGTGGGCTGGGGCGCGGGCTTCGGGGCGCAGGCGGCAGCAAGAACACACGCGAAGGCAAAGCGGATCTCCGGATTCGTGAATACACGCATGGCTTCCCCTCCCGGGTTGCGGTGGATTCTCGGTCAAAGGTTTGGAACCGCGGAGCAGCGGAGGCGGCGGCATTCCGCCCCCGGAGTAAGACTGCCGTTCAGTCGCCGAGGCGCAAGAGGTCGCTGATGGTGGCCAGGTGATGGTCGTCGTGCTCGGCCACGAAGAAGGCGAGATCGAGCAGCCGCATGTTGACGTCCAGCCGCGGGTGCTTTGCCGAGCGGAGCCAGTCGGCTTCGTCGGCGTTCTCGAGCTGGGTGACCAGCTCGCCCCGCGCCGCCGCGAATCCGGACTCGAGATCCGCCAGCGAACGCTCGTTGTGGTGCGCGTCCCAGGTCTTGTGGTTCTCGAGGTCGGCCGCCTGCAGCGTCAGGTGACCGACGGCAATGTCGTCGATGCGGGCCAGCCAGAGGGGCTCGAGGTCCCAGAGATGGCCGACATTTTCCTGGATCGACCAGTGATCATGGTGGCGGGTCGTCAGCCGTTCGGCCGGCAGTCCCCGCAGGCGGTGCTCGACGCGGGCCGGCGTGCCGCGCAGGCGCTCGATGATGCCGGGCGCCGCCGTCACGGGGAGATCGAACGTCCATTGACGATCGAACCAGGGTTTGCGGTGGACCATGGAAGCCGGGAGTCTGAGGTCGAGGGTCGAGGGTCGAGGGTCGAGGGCGAACGGTAGCTCGCCCCTGCGGAGCCGCCAAGGGCTACTGCCTCAGCCGGCGCATGGTGTAGATGATCTCCCGGCCTCCCGGCGTGTCGCTGTGCAGGGTGGCGATCCACAGATCGGCCGCCTGGCGGCTGAAGGTGAAGCCGCCGCGGCCATTGGCCGCCGGCACGAAATGGATTGTGCCGCCGGTGAATTCCACCGCGACCTCGCGCGACCCGCGGCCGTGATGGTACACGGCCCCGCCACGAAGCTCGATCCGGGCGGAGTCCTTCACCTTGGACAGGTCGGCGCCGGCGAAGCTCCGCATCCCGATCGTGGAGTCGTCGAGCATCCGGTAGTCCTCGAAGAAGGCCGGATAGCCGCCTCCACTGCCCTGCCAGGCCCCCACGAGCCACTTGAGCTTGCCGAACTGCTGCAGCGTCACCGCCGCCGCGGCCGGTTGCTGGGCCACGACCTTCAGCGAGGGCAGCAGAACAAGGGCACCAAGCAGCGCACCGCGAATTCGAGTCATCACACCGTTTCTCCCTGTCAGCGGCCCGCGGCCGCGAAGTTGATGTCCCCGGGATCGAGGATGCGCTTCGGGTACCCCGACCGGGTCACGTTCAGCATCGCGCGGCCGATTTCAACCGAGCTCGTCACGGATTGCGGGAAGGCGCGGCGGAGCAGCGGGAACACGGGACGGGCAATTTCGATGAGCACCTGGTACAGTCTGGTCCGCGACCTTACCCCGCGCAACGGCTGGATCACGCCGGGACGGAACATGTACGCCGCCTTGAAGGGCATGGCGAGCAGCGCGTTCTCCGCCATTCCCTTGATGCGGGCCCACATCACCCTGCCCTGCTCGCTGCTGTCGGTGCCGGCCCCCGTCACGAAGCAGAATGTCAGCGCCGGGCTGCCGGCCAGGAGTGCCCGGGCTGCCGCGAGCGTCAGATCCAGGGTGATGCGACGATACGCCTCCTCCTTCATACCGGCGGACGAAATCCCCAGGCAGAAAAAGCAGGCGTCCCAGTTGAGCAGGCGTGGTTGCACGGCGCGGTAGTCGGACAGATCGGGAAGCACGAGTTCCTGCAGCCTCGGATGGGTGCGTCCGGACGGGCTCCGGCCGACCGCCAGCACTTCGCTCACCCCGGCATCGTCCAGGCACTCCAGGAGTACGCCGGACCCGATCATTCCGGACGCGCCGTACAGCACCACTCTCATCGCGCGTCCTGGTCCCCACCCGGTCGCCTCGATTTCGCTGGGTCGGCCAGAAGGCGCTCCGCGAAATCCACCCGCTCGGCGAGTTCGGCCACTTCGCGGCGCAGGGCATCCACTTCCTCGAGCAGGTCCGCCGACGGCGAGGGGAGGCGCTGGCCTTCGGGCTCCCAGTTGGTGATCAGGCGCCCTTCCCCGTCCCGGAATCCGCCGGCGCCGACCACGATCACGTCGTAGAGCCACCAGAGGCCGAGCCCGCCGAGGGTGCAAGCCATGAGAACACCGGACTGCACCCGCCCGGCATAGAAGCGGTGGCCGCCGAACATGCCAAGCAGCACGGCCAGAACCAGGGCCACCAGCCGGGACCGCTCGGACGGTTCCTGGTTGTGGAACTCTTCCGGAAGATTCATCGAGTCACCGTCGTCGTCAGGTATTCCCGGGCGGCACGTTCCCCCGAGATCAACGCTCCTGCCACCGTGCCCGCTTCACCGTTCGATTCGCTCGCCTCGCCGGCAAAGAAGAGGGTCGATCCGAGCGGCCTGGCCAGCTCGGCCCGGGCCCCCGCTCCACCGGCCGTCACGTAGCTGTAGGCTCCGCGAGAGCGGGGATCATGCTGCCAGTTGTGGACCCGGGCGCCACGCGGAGGCGGCGTGGAGGCGACATCCCGCTGAAAGAGGCGCCGGACACTGGCCGCGGCATGCTCCACGATCACTCCGTCGGCCTCCCGGGACAACCGCTCTGCCCCCGGACCGCCGAGCCACGCCGTGAGCCAGCTGGTCCTGGCCGGCAACGTGGTCCAGAAAGTCGGGAACACCAGATCGCGGGCGTGGAAGAAGGCCGCGTCACGATATCGGCCGTCCCCGAGCGATTCCCAGAAGGGCGCTTCGTAGTCGAGCAGCACCTTGAGCACGGGACCCATGGCCAGTCCGGCGAGCGCGTCCGCCTTGGCGGCCAGTGGCGGATCGAAGGCGACGAACGCGGGGTCGCCGGGGGGCGCC
>DATEHG010000076.1:0-14510 GCA_035279705.1 Gemmatimonadales bacterium | reverse complement strand
GGGTGGAGATGTCGCTGGGCTGGTAACGGAACATGCAGAGAGCGGGACCGCGCCCCCCGGCCATCGGCCGGGGGGCGCGCTGCTTCAGTGGATCAGGAGCCAGCCGGCCAGGCCGAGCAGGAGGAGAAAACCGCAGACGTCGGTGAAGGTGGTGACGAAGATGGAGGATGCCACTGCAGGATCGACACCCATCCGCTCGAGAACGATCGGAATGAGCGCTCCGGCGAAACCCGCCACGAACAGGTTGCCGACCATCGCGAGAAAGACCACGAGGCCGAGTATCGGCCCTTCCCCGAGGAGGATGGCGACGAGGGCGACGACCACGCCGTTGGCGATGCCGTTGAGGAGGCCGACGACGACCTCCTTGCCCACGACTTCGCCCGACCGTCCCGCGGGAATGTTGCCGATGGCGAGACGCCGCACCGTGACCGCGAGTGCCTGCGTTCCGGCGTTGCCGCCCATGCCCGCGATGATCGGCATCCAGACGGCGAGTGCCACGTTCTTCGAAATCGTGGCCTGGTAGACATAGACAACCGCGCCGGCCAGGAAGGCCGTGGCCAGGTTGACGTAGAGCCACGGCAGCCGGCTCTTTACCGCGTCCGACCAGGACGCGGTCAGCTCTTCATCCGCCGAGACGCCGCCGAACTTGAGGAGGTCTTCGGTGTTTTCCTCCTCCAGCACGTGCATCACGTCGTCCAGCGTCACCCGGCCAAGCAGACGGCCGGAGTCGTCCACGACGGGAAGATTGGTGACGTTGTAGCGCGTCATCTGCCGCGCCACTTCCTCCTGGTCCACATCCGGACCCACCCGGATCCCCGCCTCCTCCATGAACTCGCTGACCTGGCGCCCCGCAGGGCTGGTGACCAGGCTCTTGAGCGGCAGCACGCCCACCAGGTGGCCGCGCTCATCGGTGACAAAGACATCGGTGAAATCCCCCACCTCCTCGGACTGGCGGCGGATTTCCTCGATGGCCTGCGCAGCGGTTCCGGTCACGGGCACCGCCACGACCTGCGCGGTCATCAGCCCGCCGGCGGTTTCCTCGCCGTACTGGAGAAGCCGGTCGACATCCTCGCGATCCTCGACCTCCGAGAGGATCTTCTCCTTGTCCTCGCTGTCGAGGCCGCCAAGGATGTCCGCCGCGTCGTCATCGGACATCTCATCGACGACTTCCGCGGCCTGTTCGGGTCCGAGGGCAACGAGTGTTTCTTCCGCCTCCTCGCTGTCCGGCATGGCCACGAGGGCCTGGCCCGAGAGGCGGGGCGGCAGGGCGCGGGCAACTTCGATGCGTTCCTGGTCATCGAGCGACGCCATGACGTCGCCCAGGTCGGCGGGTTCCGCCTCTTCAGCGCGGGCGACGAAGGCTTTGAGATTGCCCGAGCGGACCAGCTCGAGCAGCGACTGGACGAGCGGACGGACTTTCATGCGCCCCCGGCGGGCGGAGGACTCGGCGCCAGCACCACCGGAGCCACGGGGCCCGGACGGATCAGCAGCCGCTCCACCCGCGCGGGGGAAGCCTGCAGCACATCGAGTTCGAGGCCGGCGACCACGAAGCGCTCGCCGGCGGCGGGAATCCGGCCGGCCAGCTGGAGCAGCAGGCCGCCCAGGGTCGTGCCGCCCACCGGGAGCTTCACGCCGAAGCGCTCCTCGACGGCGGCGAGCGATGTCGAACCGTCCGCCTCCAGGAGCGTGGGCGCCGACGCTTGCGCCGAGCGAACGCCCTCATCGTGCTCGTCGAAAATCTCGCCGACCAGCTCTTCCAGCAGATCCTCGAGGCTCAGGATGCCGAGTGTGCCGCCGAACTCGTCGAGGATGACCGCCAGGTGGCGGCGTTCGCGCTGCATGTCGAGCAGGAGATCACCGCAGGAGCGGCTGGCCGGCGCCAGCGCGACGGGGCGGATCGGGAGGGGGTCGCCCTCGCGGAGGCGGAAGAGGTCGAAGGCGTGCAGCATCCCGACGATCTCGTCCAGGGTGCCGCGGTAGACCGGGATCCGGCTGTAGCCACTCTGGGCGAAGACCAGCCGGATGTCCTCGATATCCGCGTCCTCGGGAAACGCCACGATGTCGGTGCGCGGCGTCATCGCCTCGCGGGCGGTGCGGGCGGAGAAGGTCATGACGCCGCCGACCATGATCAGCTCTTCGTCGGTGGCCGCGCCGGCCGCGGCGTCCCGCCAGAACGCCTGCAGTTCGGCGTGCGGCCGCGAGGTCCGGGCGGGAAGAATCAGCTCGACGAACCGGCCCCACGGGCGGAGAACCGGCAGGAGTGCGCTCCGGACCTTGCCCGCGTACGGGCGGGTCAGCCAGCGCGGCAGGAGGTAGCCGCTCACCAGCGCAACCGGTACGGCGCCGAGCAGCACGAACAGCACCAGGTCGAGGAAGCGCGCCCCGGCGAGATAGGCAGGCGCCACCGCACCGAGCACGATCACCCCGAGCGCCGAGGTGGCGGAGGCGATCGAGAGATCGCGCTCGACCCGGGTAATCCAGCTCAGCGATCCCGGCGCGCCGCGCAGCCGCCGGGTGGCGCTCCGCGCCAGCTCCTCCCGGCTGGTGGTCACCAGCGCCGCACCGGCCGTGGCGCCGAAAAGCGAAAGGATCAGGCCGATGGAGAACACGAGCCAGATCATCAGTGGGCCGCCTCCGCCTCGACTTCATCCTTGACGGTCACGGGCGGCGCGACCCGGACCCGGCGGATGCGGCGGCGCAGGACCTGGTCCACCCGGAAGCTGTAGCCGTCAAGCAGCGCCGTTTCTCCCGCCTTGGGCACATGCCCCAGTTCGGCGAGCACCAGTCCACCGACCGTATCGACGTCCTCGCGGCCAAAGCCATGACCCAGAATTCCTTCCAGCTCCGAGAGGGCCACCCCGCCATCCACCTCGTAGCTGCCGTCCGCCGACTGCTGGATCGGCGCCACTTCGTCGGTGTCGTATTCGTCGCGGATTTCGCCGACGATCTGCTCCAGGATGTCCTCGAGCGTCACCAGGCCGGCGGTGCCGCCGAATTCATCGACGACCACGGCCAGGTGGGCCGGGCCACGCTGGAAATCGCGGAGCTGACGATCGAGGGTCTTGCCTTCCGGCACGAACGCCGCCGGCCGGATCAGGGTCTGCCACGGCTCATCGTCATCGCGCGACATCGCGGCGAGCATGTCCTTGGCAAACAGGACTCCGGCCACGGCGTCCGACTGGCCATCATAGACCAGCAGGCGCGCGTGCTCGGAACTGCGGAAGGCTTCGACCACCTCGGCGCTTTCGGCCGAGGCATCCACGGCCACGATATCGAGACGCGGGGTCATTACCTCGGAGACCGTCGTGTCCGCCAGCGAGAACAGGCCGAAGAGCATGTCCCGCTGGCCGGCCCCCGACGACCCCGGATGCAGGGCTCGCGTGGCCTGGCGGACCTTGACCCGCGCGTCGGCCCAGGCAATAAGCGAAAGGAGAGGACGGAAGAAGAAGAGGGTCCGGAGGGCGGTGGGCCGCACCGCTTCGGCGAGTTCCGGCGCCAGCGCGGCGATGAGTCGCGGCAGCGCCATGCCGACGACCCAGACCAGCCCGGTGGCGACCAGCAGCCGGCCCATCGCCCCGATCGGGGTCCAGAGCCACCAGGTGACCGCCACCCCGGCCGCGGCGCTCCCCAGCACCAGCAGCGCCAGGTGCGCCACATAGAGACCGCGCGACGCGGAGAGGATTCCCTTCTCGAGCGGAATCTGGTCGGCCAGCACTCTCGGCAGGTCGGCTTCCGCCTCCGCCGCAAGCGCGATCCAGGCGGCCCACAGGCAGAAGCCCGCGGCCAGGAGAGGTGTCAGGTAGTGGTGCAACAGCTCCAGGATCACAGCCGCTCCAGGTAGCGTTCCTGGCGCCGCCACATCGGCGAGCGCTCGCGGGACCCGCCTTCAGGATGGTCCCACCCCAGCACGTGCAGCGTTCCGTGGATCACCAGCCGGCTCAATTCCTCATTTATCGTGAGCCCGCGCCGCCGAGCCTCGCGGCGGGCCACCTCGGGGCAGATATAGATGTCCCCGGTGAGCGCTCCATCGCCGGCCCCGAGCGCGAAGCTGATCACGTCGGTCGGCCGGTCGTGCCGCTTCCAGCGCCGGTTGAGCGTCCGCATGGCGCGCGCGCCGAGAAACGTGACTGACACCTCGGCCTTGCGGCGCTCGCCGCGAAGAACGCCGCGGACCAGCCGGCGCACCCGCGGCGCCCCGAGACCCCGGACCGACCCGCCCACCGTAATCTCCGCCCCCGGTCGCCGCTCAGCCAATGGGCACTCCGGCTCCGGGGCGCGCCAGACGGCCGGCCCTCGACTCCACACCGGGCGAGCGAGCGTCGGGAAAGGTACCGGCTTCGAGTGGCGCGAGCGCCACGGCGCCCATCAGCCCCCCTGATCCTCCGCGTACGCGCGGATGATCTGGCGGACCAGGCGGTGCCGCACCACGTCGGATTCGTTGAGGTAGCAGAACGCGATGCCGTCGATCCCGGGGAGGATCCGCTCCACCTGGATCAGGCCGCTGTCTTCGCGCTTGGGCAGGTCGACCTGGGTCTTGTCGCCGGTGATGACAGTCTTGCTGTTCACCCCGAGCCGGGTCAGAAACATCTTCATCTGGGCGCCGGTCGCGTTCTGGGCCTCGTCCAGGATGATGAAGGCATCCGACAGCGTGCGGCCGCGCATGTAGGCCAGCGGGGCGATTTCGATGACGCGGGTCTCGAGCGCCTTCTGCACCCGGTCGGCGGGCATCATGTCTTCCAGCGCGTCGTACAGCGGGCGAAGGTAAGGGTCGACCTTGGCCTGGATGTCGCCGGGCAGGAAGCCGAGCGATTCGCCGGCTTCGACGGCGGGCCGGGCCAGGATGATCCGGCGGACGCGCTTGCGGGCGAGTGCCTCCACCGCCTTGGCGACGGCCAGATACGTCTTGCCGGTGCCGGCTGGACCGATGCCGATCACGATGTCGTTGGTGGCAATGGTCTGGAGGTAGGCGCCCTGTCCCGGAGTGCGGGCGTTGATCACCCGCCGCATGCCGGGCAGCACGATCTTCTGCGCCTGATCGGCCGGCGACTCCGCTGGCGGTCCTTCGTTGGCGAGGCGGCTCACGTCGGCGGGGTCCACTGACTCGCCCATGCGGGCCAGTTCGACCAGACTCTGCACCACACCGATGGCGCGCTCCACCCGGTCCGCCGGGCCGCTCAGCGACAGGGTGTCCCCGCGAAGCGAGGCCCGGACGCCGCAGATCCGCTCCAGTTCCACCATGTTGGCGTCGTTGATACCCGCGAGCAGCAGCGGATCGGCGCCTTCGGTCGATACCCGGGAGGTGATTTCGTCAGCCATTGTGCCCCTGTTCCCCCAGCATGGGTGCAGGAAGACGTGAAACGTGAGAGGTGAGAGGTAAGAGGGTGGCCCCTCTCACCTCTTACTTCTCACCTGTCACCTTGAGATGCAGCGCAGCGAGATCCTCCGCCTTGACCTCGGTGGGCGCCCCTTCGAACAGGGCGCGCGCCGCTGTGGTCTTCGGGAAGGCGATGACGTCCCGCAGGCTCGTGGCGCCGGCCAGCAGCATGCTGATCCGGTCAAATCCGAGCGCGAAGCCGCCGTGGGGCGGCGCGCCGGCTGCCAGGCCGTCGAGCAGGAAGCCGAACCGCCGGCGGATTTCGGCTTCAGGAATCCCGAGCAGATCGAAGATTTTCCGCTGCAGGTCCGGCCGCGTGATGCGGATCGACCCGCTGCCGAGTTCGTTGCCATTGTACACCGCGTCGTAGTGCTGCGCGCGGCACTCCCCGGGATGACTGTCGAGCCGGTCCATGTCATCCGGATGGGGCGCCGTGAACGGATGGTGCGCCGGCACGTACTGGCCTGTACCCGGATCCTTCTCGAACAGCGGAAAGTCTACGATCCAGCAGAATGCGTGCGGATGTGAGGGCTTCGTGCCCAGACGGCGGATCAATTCTGTCCGCACCGCATGCAGAGCGGGAGACGTCGTGCCGTCCTGTCCCACCACCGCCAGGAGCAGCGTTCCCTCGGCCGCCTTGATGCCCTCCAGCGCCGACGCGCCCACCGCCTTCACACCCTGTCCTTCCCAGCCGGTCGTGGTGCGCTTGGCCCAGATGAGGCCACCGACGCCTGCCGCCTTGGCGATGGCGGTAAGAGCATCGAGATCCTTGCGGCTCAGCGCACCCGCCCCTTCGGCAAGGATGCCGCGCAGGCGGCCGCCGGCCGTGAGGGCCTCGTGCACGAACGGGGCGGTGTCCGCGCCGGCGAGCAGCGACAGATCCTTGATCTCGAATCCGAACCGCAGATCCGGCTTGTCGATCCCGAAGCGCTCCATCGCATCGCGCCAGGCCAGCCGTGGAAACGGGGTCTTCACCGCCTGCCCCGCCTCCTGCCACACATCGATCAGCACATTCTCGATCACGGCCATGATGTCATCCGCCGAGATGAATGACGCCTCGACGTCGATCTGGGTGAATTCGGGCTGGCGGTCCGCGCGCAGGTCCTCATCCCGGAAGCACCGGGCGATCTGGAAGTACCGATCGAAGCCGGCCACCATCAGCAGCTGCTTGTAGATCTGCGGCGACTGCGGCAGCGCGTAGAACTCCCCCGGATGCACCCGGCTCGGCACCAGGTAATCCCGCGCCCCTTCGGGTGTGGGCTTGGTCAGGATCGGGGTCTCGATCTCGAGGAACTCGAGCTCACTCAGGGTCTTCCGCGCCCGCTGCATGAGCCGGTGGCGAAGGATGATGTTCTTCTGCAGCTCGCTCCGGCGAAGGTCGAGTACCCGGTGCTTGAGGCGCAACTCCTCGGCGGGAAGCTCCTCCCCTTCCTTGCGACCGACGGGAATAGCCGGCGTGACGGCCGGGCCCACGATTTCGAAGGCGCTGACCCGCACTTCGATATCCCGCGTCGCCATGCTGCTGTCGCGCGCCGACTCGGGGCGGAGGGCGACGATACCCGTCACCAGCACCACCGACTCGAGGCCGGCGGAGGCTCCCCTGGCGATGACCTCCGGCGAACTCCATTGCGGATTGAGCGAGAGCTGGACAAGGCCGTCGCGATCGCGGAGGTCGATGAAGACCACGCCACCGAGATCGCGGGTCCGGTGGACCCAGCCGCCCAGCCGGACGGTCTGTCCGACCTCGCCGCGGCTGAGGCTGCCGCAGCGGTGGGTGCGCATCGCTGTCGCTGTCATGGGGAGGTCAATCTTCAGCGGCGGCGATGACCCGCAGGAATGCCTCGGGATTTGCCGCCGCGAGTAGCGCTTCGCGCACCGATTCGCGCCGGACGACCCGTGCGATGCGGCTCAGCGCCTTGACGTGAAGACCGGCCGCGGACTCGGGGCCGATGAGCAGGAAGAAGAGCCTCACCGGCTCGCCGTCGATGGCCTCGAAGGGAATCGGCTGGGAGGAGACTCCGGCCACGAGCGAAAGCGTCGCGACCGAGGGCGACTTGGCGTGCGGGATCGCGATCCCGAAGCCGATGCCTGTGCTGAGCACCCCCTCCCGTTCGCGAACCGCACTCAGGATCTCGGCCGCGTTCCCTCCCGACCGCTCGACCAGGAAGTCGACCAGCTCCTTGAGGACGCCAGACTTGTCGGTGGCCTGTAGCGGGAGGCGAATCCGGTCGGCCGGCAGGAGTTCAGTCAGCAGCACGTGGGCAGAGGGGTCAGGATTCGCGGTAAGGTAACGGCGGGGGGGAGGCGCGGCAAGCAACGATATTGCAGCGGGTTAGGCCGTTGGGAGAGGGCCAGTTATCTTTGCCCCATGAGTCAGCGCAGCCCCGCCGAACAGCCGGCAACCATCCTTGATCTGGTGCCCGAAGAGGCCCGGGCGCGCCTTGCCGGGTTGGTGAAGGGCGCCGGTCTGCCTGAGTACCGGACCCGGCAGCTCTTCCCGAGGCTCTGGCAGCGGCCGGTGGCGTCGTGGGCCGAGGCGACAGATCTCCCGGCCGAGTTCCGGATCCGGCTCGATCAGGAGCTGCCGCTGCCCCGGCTCGAACTGGCGACCGAGCAGCTGTCGGAGGACGGAACCCGGAAATTCCTTTGGCGGCTGGCGGACGGCGAGCTGATCGAATCGGTGCTGATTCCGAGCGGCACCCGCCGGACCCTCTGTATCTCGTCGCAGGCCGGGTGCGCCCTGGGCTGCACCTTCTGTGCGACTGGCCGGATGGGATACCGGCGCAACCTCTCGGTGTTCGAGATCGCGGGGCAAGCCCGGGAAATCGCGCTGCGCCATCCGGAGCTGACCCCGACCAATGTCGTGTTCATGGGTATGGGGGAGCCGCTGCTCAACTGGCCGGGTGTCAGTGGCGCGCTGACTCTGCTCAATCATGCCGATGCAATGGGGATCGGTGCCCGGCACATCACCGTGTCCACCGTGGGCATCCTCCCAGGAATGGCCGAGCTCGCCAAGCGCCCGGAACAGTTCCGCCTGGCGATCTCGCTGCACGCCCCCACCCCGGCCCGGCGACTGGCCATCATGCCGATCCAGAAGAAGTACGGCCTGGCGGATGTGCTGAAAGCGGCGGAGGCGTTCAGCAAGCGGATCACCTTCGAATACGTGCTGATCTCCGGCCAGAACGATACCGATGCGGATGCGGACGCCCTGGCCAAGCTGGCGCACCGGGTGGGAGCGCTGGTGAACCTGCTGCCGCTCCATCCCGGCGGAGCGCCTGACCTGACGCCGACATCACCACAGCGGATCCGGGAGTTCGCGCGGAGGCTGCAGAATCAGGGAGTCGAAGCGGTCGTGAGGCGGAGCCGGGGGCTGGATATCAGTGCGGCGTGCGGGCAGCTGCGGGTGGAGAGCGTCTCGAAGTCGAAGTCCGGAGCGGGGTGAGACGTGAGAGGTGAGACGTAAGAGGGACTTGTTCCGCCTCACGCAGTTCTACCCGGTACTGCCAAACCCGCTGGCAATGCAATTGATGGAAAGCAGCAGGGCGGACAGCCCCGCCTGCTTCTCCTCCTCGCTGCTGGCGGCGCGGAACCGGCGCAGCAACTCCACCTGCTGCCGGCTTACCTGGTTCAGCGCCGGGAGGCGGCGCGCCAGCCGCCGGCGGAAGCGGGGAAAGCGGCCGGCAGGTTCGGCGTCTCCAGAAATCCGCAGCACCGCGGCCACCGTCCGGTGGTACTCCGCCTCGATCAGGCCGAAGATCTCGTCCCGCACGCCCTTCTCCGCCACCAGGCCGGCGAATTCCCTCGCGATCCCCAGGTCAACGTACGTCAGCGTCTTCTCGGTCTCATCCACGATCAGGCGAAACAGGCGGGAATCGGTAAACATCCGCTTGAGCAGCTTTTCTCCCCGTTCGCCGCGGATCTGGAGAAAGGCCTCGAGACCGCTCCCCACTCCATACCACCCGGTGATGAAGTGGCGGTTCTGGGACCAGGCAAAGACCCACGGAATGGCGCGCAGGTCGGCGAGCGTGCGCAGCCCGCTCCGCCGGGCAGGGCGGCTGCCAATGTTGAGCAGGGCCAGCTCTTCGAGCGGGCTGGCTTCCTGGAAGTACTCGACAAGGCGGGGATGCTCCGCGAGGCGCCGGTACGCCGCCTGTGCGGCGCCCCCCAGCGCCTCCAGCGCCTCGTCGAATTCCCCACGGGGGACGAGCGCCTCCTCGCGTTCGGAGCGCAAGGCATGCTCGATCACGCTCGCGGCCAGCAGCTCCACCTGGTACGCGGCCGTCCCGCGATTGGCGTACTTGTAAGAGACGACCTCACCCTGCTCGGTGAGGCGCAGCCGACCGTTGATCGACCCCGCCGGCTGTGCCGCAATGGCCCGACCCGTCGGTGCACCTCCCCGGCTCACCGAACCGCCACGGCCGTGGAAAAATGAAATCGGAAAGCCGAGCTCCTGGCCGAGTCTGGTCAGCCGGGTCTGCGCCTTGGAAAGCTCCCAGTTGGAGGTCAGGAACCCGCCGTCCTTGTTCGAATCCGAGTAACCGATCATCACCTCCAGCGCCCCGCCCTGGTCCCTGAGGCTTCGCCGCACGACCGGCACGCCCAGGAGCTCACGGAGAATGACAGGTGCCCGCTGCAGGTCGTCGATGGTTTCGAGCAACGGCACGACCGGCAGGGTGCACACCTCGACCCGCTCCAGGTCGGCGAACAGGCCCGCGTGCTTGGCGATGAGATAGACGCCCAGCAGGTCACTGGCCCGGCGGGTCATCGAAAGGATGAAGCTCCCGAAGGCGGCGCGGTCCTCGTGCTCGGCGGTCTCGCGGATCAGCTTGAAGAGGTCGAGCACCTCGGAGAACTCGGGGCCCAGCGCGCTGCGCGGGTATTCCCCGCTCCAGGGTCGGGCCAGTTCGGCTGTGAGCCATTCCCGCCATTCGGCGCCGTCGAAGGCCGGCGGGTCGCTCTGCCGCTGCAGGCGCCAGAGGGCGGTCAGCGCGGCATTGATCCGGTCGCTGTTCTGCCGGACATCGAGACGCACGGTGCTGAACCGGAAGCACTCGACCTCACGCCGCAGCGGCCGCACCAGCGACTGGGCGATCCGCCCCGCCCCGCCGGCGGCCAGACCGCGTTCCATGAGCGCGAGATCGGCGATCAACTCTTCCGGCCGCTGGTACCCCCCCTCGGCGCGATTGAGGGCACCATCGACCCGCCGCACCACGCACGCCAGGAACTGGCGATAGACCTCGCCGGGATTGCGCGCGGCGATCTGCTCCCCGTCACCGGAAGCCGCCAGGGCCGAGGCCAGTGCCGCCTGAAACTCGGCGCCCGTCGGGGCGGCCCGCTCGGTGATACTCAGGCTCCGGGTCAGCTCGAGCAGGCGGCTCCGGTACCGCTCGAGGCAGGCCCGTCGATTCTCCTGCAGCGTGACCCTGGTGACCTCGGTGGTGACGAAGGGATTCCCGTCCCGGTCGCCCCCGATCCACGAGCCAAACTGAAAGAACGGCGCCACGTCGAACTGCTCGTCCGGCCACGACTGGGCCAGGGCCCGCTCGGCCTTGTCGATCAGGTCGGGGACGGCCTCGAACAGCGTCTCGTTGAAGAAGTGCAGCCCCCAGTACACCTCCTGCGGCACGGTCGGCCGTTCGAGACGGAGCTCGCCGGTGAGCCAGAGCAGCTCGATTTCGTTGCGAAGCTGATCGATCAGTGCGGAGCGTTCGCGGGGGGTCCAGCGCGGAGATTCGAGATCCACCAGCCGCCGGTAGATCCGCCGATGGCGCTCGAGGACGGTGACCCGCTTGGCTTCGGTGGGATGCGCGGTGAGTGTCGGCCTGACCTGCAGCCGGCCAAGCAGCGACTTCACTTCGGGGGCGGGGATGCCGTCGCGCGCGGCATCGTGAAAAACCTGCGCCAGCGTCCCCTTCACCTGCTCGAGGCCGCGCTCGCTTTCTGTCTGGCGCCGCCGCCGCATCGCGGCATTCTGCTCGGCGATCGACAGCAGCTGGAACCAGATACCCTGGGCCCGGAGCAGCGCTTCGAGATCGTGGGTGGAGGTGGCAGCGGGGAGCGGCTCGCCGGCCAGCACGGGACCGATGGAGGGCTGCCCGCTCTGGACGACTTCAACCAGGAGGCGGAACAGCAGCTCGGCGACTTCGGTGGCATAGGCCGCGGCGCTCGCCGCGAGCGGATCGGCCGATGCGGGGAGCTGCTCGACGGCAAACGGGTGCGGAGCGGCGGCGCTCACACCACCCGGTCGCGCACCGGCTTGCCGGCAAAGAAGAGCCGGAGATTCTCCAGCGCCCGCATGCCCATGGCGACCCGCGTCTCCGTCGACGCGCTGCCCAGATGCGGGAAGAGCACCACGTTCTCCATGGTAAGGAGCTCGGGACTCACCGATGGCTCCCGCTCGAACACGTCGAGGCCCGCCCCGGCGATGATCCCGCCCTTGAGCGCGGCCACCAGCGCGGCCTCATCCACCACATCGCCCCGCGCCGTGTTGATCAGGAATGCCTTCTGCTTCATTTGCCGCAGCCGTTCGGCATTGATCAGGTGGCGGGTCTCAGGGGTAGCGGGACAGTGCAGCGACACGAAGTCCGCCTCGGCGATCACCTGCTCGATCGTATCCCTCGGCTCCGCCCCCAGCGCCCTGGCCTCTTCGGGCTTCGGCGGATAGGGGTCCTGGAAGATGACCTTCATGCCGAAGCCGTGGTGCGCCCGTCGTGCCACCGCGCGTGCGATCCTTCCCATGCCGATCAGGCCCAGCGTCTTGCCGCTCACCTTGGTGCCGAGCATGTGAGTGGGGCGCCAGCCGGTCCAGGCGCTGGCGCGCACGTGCCGCTCCCCTTCCCCCGCTCGCCGGGCGACCATGAGCATCAGCGTCATGGCAATGTCGGCGGTGTCGTCGGTGAGGACGTCGGGCGTGTTGGTGACGGTGATGCCCTGCGCCTTGGCCGCGAGGGTATCGATGTTGTTGAAGCCGACCCCGAAGTTCGCGATGATCTGCGTCTTTCTCGGCGTCGCGGCCAGCACATCCGCCGTGAGCTTGTCGGTGACCGTCGGGAGCAGGCCATCCGCCTCGCGCAGCGCCGACCTGAGCCCCTCCGCGCTGAGCGGCGCGTCATCCGCGTTCAAGACCGCATCGAAATCCTTCTGCACCTCGGCCTCGACCGCGGCCGGGAGCTTCCGGGTGACGATGATCCTGGGCCGAGCCGTCATCGGGCCACCATGACCCGCCTGGTATTCTTCGCGAGCGCCTCGGCGATGGACTTGCCGAGTTCCGCCGGCGAGGGCGCCACCGTCAGCCCCGCCGACCGCATGATCTCGGCCTTTTCCGCGGCGGAATCGCCGAACGCTGAGATGATCGCGCCGGCGTGGCCCATACGTCGCCCCTTGGGGGCGGTGAGGCCTGCCACGTAGCCGATGACCGGCTTCTTCATGTTCTCCTTGACGAAGAGCGCCGCCTCCGCCTCCTGGGGCCCTCCAATCTCCCCGATCATCATGACCGCTTCGGTCTCGGAGTCGGCCTCGAAAAGCGCCAGGGTGTCCATGAAGGAGCAGCCGTTGACCGGGTCGCCCCCGATGCCCACGCTGGTCGTCTGTCCGATGCCCAGCGCGTTCATCTGGGCTGCGGCTTCGTAGCCCAGGGTGCCGGAACGGGTCACCACGCCGACGGACCCGCGGGAGTAGATGTGACCCGGCATGATGCCAAGCATGGCCTTGCCGGCCGAGATGATTCCGGCGCAGTTGGGGCCGACCAGCGTGGTGCGCTTCTCCTTCGGATACCGGAGGAGATAGCGCTTGACCATCATCATGTCCTGCGCCGGCATGCCGTCGGTAATGCAGCAGACCAGCCGCAGCCCGGCATCCGCCGCTTCCATGATGGCGTCGGCACAGAAGGGCGCCGGCACGAACACGATGCTCGCCTCGGCGCCGGTGTCCCGCACCGCTTCCTTCACGGTGTTGAACACCGGGAGGTCGAGATGCCTCGTCCCGCCTTTGCCGGGAGTCACCCCACCCACGACCTTGGTGCCGTAGGCGATCATCTCCCTGGCATGGAACGTGGCCTTGTCCCCGGTGAAGCCCTGCACCAGGACGCGGGTCGTTTCGTCGATCAGGACACTCATGGTCGCCTTTGGGTCAGGTCAGTTGTCCGAAGTGTGGATTGAGGGATGTGGGGATGGGGGGATGTACGTTGTCACATCCCCACATCTGACGTCCCCCCATCTCTCAATTCCTCGAGTTCTTGTACGCCTCGACCACCTTGGCCGCCGCCTCGGCGAGTGACTCGGCGCCGATGATCGGGAGCCCGCTCTCCTGGATGATCTTCCGCCCCTCATTCACGTTGGTGCCCGCCAGCCGGACCACCAGCGGCACCTCGAGCCCGACCTCCTTCACGGCCTGCACCACACCGGTGGCTACCCAGTCGCAGCGATTGATGCCCGCGAAGATATTGACCAGGATCGCCCCGACGTTCTTGTCGCTCAGGACCAGGCGGAACGCCGCCGCCACACGCTCCGGCGAAGCACCACCGCCCACATCGAGGAAGTTGGCCGGCTCTCCGCCCGCGTGCTTGATCATGTCCATCGTGGCCATGGCCAGGCCCGCCCCGTTGATGATGCAGCCGATCTGGCCGTCCAGCGCCACGTAGTTGAGCCCGTGCTCCGCCGCCTGGGCTTCCCGCGGGTCCTCCTCGGCATAGTCGCGCAGCTCGGCAACGTTGGGCCGGCGGAACATGGCGTTGTCGTCGAAGGTCATCTTGGCGTCGAGGGCCAGGACCCGCCCGTCGCTCGTCACCACCAGCGGGTTGATCTCGACCATGGTGGCGTCCAGTTCGCGGAAGGCGCGATAGGCGCCGAGCATCGTGGACACCGCGCCGTGGATCTGCTTGGCGGAAAGGCCGAGGCCGAAGGCCAGCTCGCGGGCCTGGAAGGCCTGCATGCCCACCGCGGGCTCGACAACCACCCGGAGAATGCTCTCCGGCCGGTCCCGGGCGATCTCCTCGATCTCCATGCCGCCCTCTTTGGCCGCCACGACCATGATGCGCTGGCTCTTCCGGTCGAGCACGAAGCCGAGGTAGAGCTCCTTCTCGATCTGCACGGCGCCCTCGATGTAGAGGCGGTGCACCACACGCCCCTCCGGTCCCGTC
>DATEHG010000075.1:0-10941 GCA_035279705.1 Gemmatimonadales bacterium | reverse complement strand
CTGCTCAAGCTGGCCCACGACCACAGCCGCCTCATGGTTACCGTCATCACCAGCCAGGCCGATGAGCCGCGCCTCAAGCCGCTGCTCGCCGAGAAGTGGCACCCGGACGTGCTGGCACTGGGACCGCGGGTGGCGTACCAGTGGTGCCCGAACGGCGCGCTCGAGAGCAAGCTGGCGAGCGCGTTGGGCAAGCTGCTCAAGGACGGCGCCACGACCCGGAACTGGGCAACGATCCTGAGACTGCAGCAGCTCTGTCGGTCTGTTGTCTGAGTGCCGGAACTGGTCCCCGGTCCCCTGTTACCGGTTCCCGAGGTTGAACGATCAGCGGTAGCTTGTCGGTGCGTGCACTGGTGTGCCGGGTTCCGCGTTCCGGGTTCCGCGTTTCTCAAGATTGGCTCCAACTTCCCGTTCACTGTTCACTGTTAACCGTTCACGCTCTTCCTTTCTCCTGCTCCTGAACTCCCCCCTGGTTGCCACCCGCGTCCTCCGTCGGGACACCCGCGGCAGTTCGTCCCCCGTCGTGGTCGAAACCGGCGCCGGTCAGTACTTCGTCAAGCTGCGGGGCGCGGCGCAGGGCACGGCGGCGCTGGTGGCGGAAGTGCTCGTCGCGGAGCTGGCGGATCGGATCGGGCTCCCGGTGCCCGAGCGGCGGGTGGTGATCTTCGAGCCAGGCCTCGAGAGCAACGACCGGAACGACGAGCTGGCCGATCTGCTCGCCGCGAGCCGCGGCGAAAACCTCGGCTTCAAGTTCCTTCCCGCGGCCCGGCCTTTCGTCAAGGAAGACCTGGGGCTCGTCACTCCGGACTTTGCCGCCCAGGTCCGCTGGCTCGACTGGCTGGTGATGAATCCCGATCGCTCGCCCGCCAATCCCAATCTGATGGTGGAGGGGAAGCGCCTCTGGCTCATCGACCATGGCGCGGCACTCCCCTTTCAGCACGACTGGGATGCGGTGACCGCGGAGTCGCCGCTGCGCCCGCCTCCGAAGGTGCCGCACCTTCTGGCCGGCATCGCCGCCGACGTGGCGGGCTGGGACGAGCTGCTCACCCCGCTGTTCACCCCGGACTCGCTGGCTGAATCGGTGGCGGCGATACCCGATTCGTTCCTGCTGCCGCTACTCGCCGCGGGGGCCGATCTGGCGGCTCGCCGGAAGGCGTATGGTGATTTTCTCTGGCGGCGCCTCAGCGGGCCGCATGCCCTCGGATAGGGCCCGGGAACTGAGAACGCGAAGGCGCGAAGAGCGCGGAGGATCGCGGAGGAGTTCGGGCCCAGTCAGTGCCATGAATGGTTTGTTTTTCTTCTTCACAAACAATTGTTTTCGACGCGGCGCGCATAAGGGATCGGCGAATGGGATTGCCCTTCGCGTCCTCCGCTCCTTCACGTTTCAAGTTGCTGTTGCCAGGACTTTTTCCGGAGTCATGCCATGAGGATTATCCCGCTGGTCGCCGTCTTCGCTCTTGGCCTCCCGGCCCTCGCCACGGCCCAGATGCCCCCGGCCAACCCCGCCGACGTCGGTACCATCGAGGGCATCGTTCACGCCTACTACGACGTCATCAATGGCCCGCCCGGCGCGCCCAGGCAGTGGCGCCGGGACAGCACGCTGTACATGGTGAGCGCCATGTTCGTGGCCATGGACGAGCGGGACGGGAAGCCGGTACCCGCGATCATGTCTCCCGAAGACTTCCGCCGCCGAGCCAATGCGGGGATGGTGAAGAACGGCTTCTACGAGATCGAGATCGGGTCCCGCATCGAGCGCTTCGGCAACGTGGCGGAGGTGCGGAGTGTCTATGAGACCAGGAACACGGAAGGGGGCCCGCTCACCGGGCGGGGCATCAATTACCTGATGCTCTACTGGGACGGGACCCGCTGGTGGATCACCGGCGCGGTCTGGGACGACGAGAGACAGGACAACCCGATTCCGGCGGTCTGGGTCGGAGCGCACGAGCGGGCACCCTGAACCGGCCCCCCCGCTCCCTGCTCCCAGCTCCCTGCTCCCCCTCTTGACGCCGGACGCGCGATTTAAGACTGTATTTCCACACCCTCAACCATGGCGGCCATCCCATGACCCCAGGCGGGGACGAGCGCCCCAGGAGTAAGTTCGCTCCAACCACGATCGACCTGTACGACACGGCCACCAACGCGATGGTCGGCAGCATCACCGAAGCGGAACTCGAGTACCTGCAGGAGGTGCTGGAGGAGGAGTCCCTGGAGGACAAGGACTACTACTTCACCGCCGATACCATCGAGCTCCTGACCGAGGATGGGGGGGCTACCGATCACCTGCTCAAGGTCCTGCGGGACGCCCTCGGCAAGGCCGAAGGCATCGAGCTGCGCTGGGACGTGCACTGAACATTCCGGGGCCGCTCGCGGCCGGCTGGATCCTGCTCATTCCGGGACACCCGGCCCTGGCCCAGCGGCCCGCTACGCCCGATGACTTTCTCGGGTTGACCGTCTGCGAGTCCGATCAGCCGGTTACCCGGCTCCGCAGCGATATCACCGACACTCTCCTGCTGGCCCAGCTCTCGGCCCACGAGGCGGTGCACCGGGAGCAGGCGCGGGCCTTCGGCAGCTGCCGGGGCTTTCTCGCCTCCCTGACGACCGCCCGCCGGATCATTGACGCGGAGCTGCCGGCCTACTGCGCCCAGTGGCGGGTGGCGGTCGCCCAGGGCGCCGATCCCGTCGAAACCCGGCGGGATTACGCCTGGCGGATCGCGGCGCAGTCGGGAGCGATGGAAAACCGGCTCCAGGCCACCGAGCGGATGGAGCGGGAGTGTCCCCTTCGTTCGCCTGGCGATTCAGCCGGGGCCGCCGGGGACTCAACGGGCTCCCGGCCGTGACCGTAGTCAAGACAGGCCGCCTGGCGCTCCGCCGCCTTGACGACGGCGACGCGCCCTTCATCCTGAACCTGCTCAACCAGCCTTCCTTCCTCGAGTACATCGGGGACAAGGGCGTGCGGAATCTCGATCAGGCCCGTGAGTACATTCTCACGGGGCCAGTGGCCAGCTACGAGAAGCATGGCTATGGCCTCTACCTGGTCGAACTGGAGGATGGCACCCCGATCGGCATGTGCGGGCTGGTCCGCCGGGATTCGCTGGAGCATGCTGATATCGGCTATTCCTTCCTGCCGGAGCACTGGTCGAAAGGGTACGCGCTGGAGGCCGCCGCAGGGATCCTGCGCTACGCGAGGCACACACTCGGCCTGGGAAAGATCCTGGCCATCGTGTCCCCCGGGAACGGCAGTTCGATTCGGCTGCTCGAGAAACTCGGCTTCCGATTCGAGCGGGAGCAGTTCATGAAAGGCGACAACGAGGACCTGGTCCGGGTGTACGGACTGCCGGACGGCGACGGGAGGCAGTGATCATGCACTACCTGCTCATGTACGACGTAATTCCCGACTACGTCACCCGGCGGGTGCCGATCCGGGCGGCCCATTTCGCCTACGCGGCCCCCTTCGTGGCGCGGGGCGAGCTCCTCCTCGGCGGGGCGCTCGCCAACCCGGTGGATGGGGCGGTCCTCCTCTTCCAGGCCGACTCCCCCGACGTGCCCGAACGCTTCGCCCGCGCGGACCCCTACGTGCTCGGCGGACTCGTGCGGGAGTGGGCGGTGCGGGAGTGGACCACCGTCGTGGGTCCCGGCGCTGCCAACCCGCTGCCGGCCGTCTGATCCGGACCGGTGCCTGAGATCATGAACGGCATCACTCCCATCGACAGCTACTCCGAAGGCGCCGGGGCGCCGCCGGTCTGGGTTCGTCCCGACCCGGCGCTGGCCGCCGCCGGTATCGAGGGCGAGATGGTGGTGGCCTGGGTGCGGGTGCTGGCCATGGCCCTGCTCATGATCTCCCCGACGCTGAGCCTGATCAACGAACCGGGGCGGCCGATGCACGTCACGGGTTTCTTCGTGACGCTGGCGGCGAGCATCGCGGCCCTGGCCATCTGGTTCATGCTGCGGCGGGGCCGGTGGCGCCCCTGGATCGGTTTCGCGTCCAGCGCCTTTGACGTGTCCATGGTGAGCGCGGCGCTGGTCACCTTCCTCGTGGTGAGCACCCCGCTGGCGGCCCTCAACAGCAACGTCACCTTCGAGATGTATTTCCTGGCCATCCTCGCGACCAGCCTCCGCTACGACGCGCGCATCTGCATCGTCGTGGGCGCGCTCGCCGTCGTCGAGTATGGCGGGCTCTGGCTCTACTCGGGGATGAAATACCAGCTCTCCGATCCGAGCCTGGCCATCGGTTTCGCCCCATACGCCCCAATCGATCTCTTTACCCGGCTCATCCTCCTCGGCATCGCCACGCTGCTCGCGGTGACGATCGTGCGCCGGGCCCAGCGGCTGCTCTATCTCGCCAGCCGGGACCGGCTGACCGGCCTGTTCAACCGGGGGCATTTCGACCGGGCGCTGACGACCGCCATGGCCGCGGCGTCGCGGGACGGGCAACCGCTCTCGCTGGCGATTCTCGATCTCGACGAGTTCAAGCGCATCAATGACGCGTACGGCCACGCCCTGGGCGACCGGGCCCTGATCCAGCTGGCCGACCGGCTGCTGCGCGCCATGCGCCGCACCGACCTGGTGGCGCGCTACGGCGGCGAGGAGTTCGTGATCCTCATGCCGGGCACGCTGCGTGAGGCCGCCCTGGTCCGGATGGAAGCGCTGCGCCAGGAGGTGAGCCTGGTGCCGCTCGACGTCGGGGCCGGCCAGCTTCTCCCGATCAATTTTTCGGCGGGCGTCGCCGGTATCCCCGCCGACGGCGACAGCGCCACCGATCCCAAGGCGCTGCTCAGTGTGGCCGACTCCCGGTTGCTCGTCGCCAAGCGCACCGGCCGAGGCCGCTGCATCGGGGCCGACGAGGCCGCCGTCCAGATGGTCGGCGTGGGAGACTGACGCGAAGCGTCAGGAGACTGTCCGCCACTCGGCCCTCCCTGCCCGCTAAACCCCCGCCCCCCCACCGGCATCTCATCAGGACGAACAATTCTCTCCAGGCGGCATCTCTCGTCCCGGGAAAGCAGGCCCGCAGTGCCCCACCCGAAGCACCGTTGCTCAATTCAGAATTGTTGCTCCATGATCGCAGTGGCACTGGCACTGATGACCGGTACACGGCGGATGGCCGCTCAGGTCGCGCGTGGAGTGGACTACACCCTGACGGTCGATCCCGTGGCCCCGGCTGGCATCACCGTGGATATGCGGATCCGCGGCGCCCCGGCCGAGTTCCGCGTCGCGATGGTGGCACACACGGAGTACGACGACGGGTACTGGCGCTATCTCGCGGGGCTCCGCGGCGAGTCGACGCGCGGCAAGGTCGAGGTCACCCGTGCCGACAGCGCAGTCTGGCGTGTCCGGGCTCCCGCGGGAGAGGTCACCCTTCACTACCGCATCGATTTTCCGGCCGCCCTCCCGATGGAGCAGGCCGCGTGGATGGCCCATCTGACCCCCACCGGTGGCCTGCTGGGCGGCCCGCACTCCTTCCTGTACATCGTCGGCGCCGAACGGGCGCCGGTGCGGCTCGCCGTCAACCTGCCGGAGGGCTGGACGATCCTCACCGGTCTCCCTTCCGCCCCGGGTGCAGGCAGATTCACCGCCTCCGGAGTGGAGGAACTCACCGATTCGCCGCTGCTGGTCGGTCGGATCCGGAGCTGGCGCTTCGAGGTGCATGGCGTCCCGCACCGGATAGCCTGGCTGGGCTGCGCCGCCGGGACGTCATTCGATACCGCGTTGTTCGTGGGCCGGGTCGAGCGGATGGCGGCGGAGGCGGTGCGGATGTTCGGCCGCACGACCTACCGGAACTACCAGTTCCTGTTCGAGGACTGCACGCACGGTGGGCTGGAGCACCGGAACTCGGTGACCATCGGCCTCCAGAGCGCCGAGCTGGCTCGCGATCCGGATGCCTACTTGGGCCAGATCGCTCACGAATTCGTCCACACCTGGAATGAAGTGCATGTGCGGCCCGCGTCCTGGATCGGCGTGCGGTACCTGCCCCCCGCGCCGACCGGCGAGCTCTGGTGGAGCGAAGGGGTGACGCTCTATTTCGCCGATCTCGTGCTAAGGCGCGCCGGCCTGCCCACCCGGGACTCGACCCGGGCAGCGCACGTCGCGCGCCTCATCACCAGCTACCTGGCCAATCCGTCCCACGCGCTCGTCTCACCGGAGGAGACCAGCCGCGCGTTCAACCAGCCGCCGGGCGCCACCGGCGACTACACACCCAGCATGTTCACCCAGGGAGAGCTGCTCGGGATTGTGCTCGACCTGATGATTCGCGAGGGAAGCGGCGGCCGACGGACGCTGGCTGATGTCATGGGAGCGCTGGTGGTGCGCTTTTCGCCCCGGCGCGGGTTTACTGGTCAGGACCTTGAGCGCGCGGTGAGCGCGGCCTGCGCCTGTGACACGGCGCCGTTCTTCGACGGGTACGTTCGCGCACCCGGCGCGCTTGACTTCGCCCGCTGGCTCGCCGTCATCGGTCTCCGGCCCGTGGTGTCCCGGGCCCTCGTGCTGTCCGCGGACGGCACGCCCGCGCCTGACCTGCGCGTCTGGGTTGATGGTGCCGCCGCCGATTCGGTCCTGCGCCTGCGGATCTGGTTTCCGGACACGCAGTGGGGGCGTGCCGGTCTTCATACCGGCGACCGGCTCGACTCGGTCAACGGCGTCGCGGTGCACACGCCGGCGCAGTTCCGGCACGCCCTCGAACAGCTGCACGTGGGCGATACCATTCACGTCGCGGGGGCCCACCGCGCGGTGAGCTTCTCCAAGGCGTTCATCGTGACGGGGTACGAGCGCCCGGCCGTCCGCCTCGAATCGCGTCCGGACGCCACGCCGGTCGAGCGGCTGCGGCTGGCAGAGTGGACCTCGGTGCGCTAACGTGCTCCTCCTGAAGGAGGCGCCCGTGCCCGAGAAGGCCGTGTATTTCCTGGTGGTACCCGGCTTCGCCGACTGGGAGCCGTCGCACGCCCTGGCGGAGCTCCGCCGCAGTGGCGGCTACCGGGTTGAAGTCGTCGGGCTCACGGCGGGTCCGGTCGTCTCGATGGGTGGCCTGACGATTCAGCCCGGGCGTCGCCTCGATGAAATTTCGACGGCCGATGTGGCCATGTTCATTCTTCCCGGCGGGGAACGCTGGGAGCAGGAGCCAGTAGAGCCGCCACTGGTGGACCTGCTGCGGCAACTCGATACCGCCGGCACACCCCTCGCGGCAATCTGTGCTGCCACCACGGTCATCGCACGCGCCGGGCTGCTCCGCGGGCGGCGGCACACCAGCAACGGGCTCGAGTACCTGCGGACGCAGGTGGCCGAATACGTTGAAGGCGGGCAGTACGTCGACCGACCCGCGGTGCGGGACCGGGGCCTGATCACGGCCAGCGGCGTGGCCGACGTGGAGTTCGCCGCGGAGATCATGGCCGAGCTCGGAGTCCTCGGCGAGAATGAGCGGGAACAGTGGACGCGGCTGTTCCGCAGTGGATTGATCGACCAGGTTGGAGCCTGACTGCGACCGCGTCGCCCGGCATCAGGAGGACCGCATCATGGTGCACGTCGTTCAGCACTCGGTGACCCTGCCCGCCGCACCGGACCGACTCTATCGCCAGTATCTCGATCCCGTGGCGCACGCCGCCTTTACCGGCGGCGGCGAGGTGCAGATCGCGGCCAAGGTCGGGGCGGAGTTCGTGGGGTTCGGCGGACGGATCACCGGGTGCATCCTGGCCCTCACCGCGGGGCGGCAGGTGGTGCAATCGTGGCGCAGCTCCGAATTCCAGGCGGGAGAGCTCGATTCCATCCTGGTGCTGACCTTCACCGCAGAGGGGAAAGGGTCGAGGGTGGACCTGGTGCAGACCTCGGTGCCCGAACATTTGCACCAGACCCTGCAGAACAACTGGCCGATGCGCTACTTCGATCCGTGGCGCGCCTGGCTGGAGCAGAATCCGGCGACCTGAGGAGATAGCGCGGGATGTCCAAAGTTCGTATCAACGCCTTCAGCCTGTCCATTGATGGATACGGGGCCGGGCCCGGTCAGGATCTCGAGAACCCGCTCGGCCGTGGCGGCCTGGACCTCCATCAATGGGTCTTTCCCACCCGCTCGTTCCAGGCAACGCACGGCACCGGCGAGACCGGGACGACCGGAATCGATGACGATTTCGCGACCCGCGCCATGGCTGGCCTCGGCGCCTGGATCCTGGGGCGCAACATGTTCGCCCCGAGCCGTGGGCCATGGGCGGACCCGGAGTGGAAGGGGTGGTGGGGGCCCAACCCTCCCTATCATTGCCCGGTCTTCGTGCTGACGCACTACGCCCGCGCTCCGATCCGGATGGATGGAGGCACCGAGTTCCGCTTCGTCACTGGGGGGATTCACGCGGCGCTCAAGGAGGCCCGCGCCGCCGCGGGGAACCTGGATGTGCGCCTGGGCGGCGGTGTCTCCACGCTGCGCCAGTACCTCGAGGCGCGACTGGTGGACGAGATGCACTTCGCCGTGGCACCGGTGGTGCTGGGATCCGGGGAGCATCTTTTCCAGGGGCTCGACCTGGTCAAACTCGGTTACCGTGTCACCGAGCACGTCACCACCCCGGGCGCGACCCACATCATCCTGGCCCGGGCCTCCTAGCGAAAAGATTGAACGCGGAGGCGTGGAGAGCGCCGAGGGCCGCGAAGCAGACATCCGCGTATCGCCGTCCCGATTCGCCCGCGGGGCACGCGTTGTGATGCTATAGTCAACCACGCAATCAGCAGGACGGATGGAGCTTCAGGGGCCAGCCAGCCTCTCTGCGAGCCCCCGCATCCTCCGCGTTTGCAGTGACTGTTCTCCGACGGAGAGGTGACTGATGAATCCGATGCGAGTGCTGTTGGCCGGCGTGGCCGCGTTCGTGGTCTACTTCGTCCTGGGGGGCCTCTTCTTCGCCGCCTCGCCGCTCAAGAAGGAGTTCATGCAGTTCCCCGCTGTGTATCGCACCCAGGAAAGCATGAAGCCGGTGATGCCGATCGGCATGGCCGGCATGCTGCTCGCCATGATCGCCCTGTCCGCCCTGTACGCCTGGAGCACCGCAGCCGGCCGGGGGCTCGTCCACGGCGCCGAGTTCGGGGCGCTGGTGGCGCTCTACGCCCTGGGCTCGTTCGTGCTGCACAATCACGTCAACCTGAACATCGGCTGGCGCCTGACCATCGGGCAGGCCGTGGCGTACTCGGTGCAGTGGGTGGTGGTCGGGATCGTGATCGCTCTCGTTTACTAGTGGTGAAAAGCGAAAGGCGAAGAGCGAAAGGGGAAAAATGAAAGAAAATGGAACCGACGGCCCCTTTCGCCTTTCTCCCTTCTCCTTTCTCCTCTGTCCCGTCTCCCGTCTCCCGTCTCCCCTAACGCCCTTTCCGACCGCGCAGTAGCTTCTCCCACTCCATGATTTCGAAACGCGCCGGGCCCACCCTCATCCTGATCGGCGTTCTGCTGCTCGGGTTTACCGCCCTCCTCGTCGATGCGTCCCACGGCATCTTCGAGCCCGAGGCCTTCGCGGAGCGAGCGGCCTCCAGCCTGGGCGATCCCCGGGTCTCCGAATACGTCGCCGGCAAGATTACCGACGGCATCATCTCGGCCCGTCCGAACCTCATCGCGCTGCGGCCCCTGATCGTCGGCACCATGGGGGGGCTGGTGCAGAGCGCCCCGTTCCGCGCCCTCGCCAAGAAAGCGCTGGCCACGGCCCAGGCGTCGGCGTTCTCCAAGGGCAGCGAACAGGTCCTGCTCTCGGTGCCGGATGTCGGCATCCTGCTCCGCAGCGCGCTGGCGGGTGTCGGCCCCGAAGTCGCTGCGAAGATTCCGGAGAAGCTCGAATCGGCGGTGGGGGGCCTCGAGCGGAACCGGCTCGGCCATATCCTCGGCCGCCTGCGGACGCTCTGGTCGCGGGTGCAGTGGCTGAGCCGGGTGCTGATCATCGTGGCCCCGCTGCTCGTGCTGGCGGGCATTTATCTGTACACGGATCGACGCAAGGGGCTGGTACGGGCCGGGATCGATCTTGCCGTGGTCGGCTTTGCGATCGCGCTGCTCGTTCCGCTGGGACGGCTCGTGGCCTGGTACCTGGTGCCGCTGGATCCGGCGGCGCGCAACGCGGTGTTCGGCCTCTGGCGCGCCTATTTCATGGGGCTGTTCACCTGGGCCTCGACCCTGGCCGGGATCGGGGTGGTGCTGGCCGCGGCCGGAACTTCGCTCTACGAAGGCGTCGATCCCTTTGCCCGGATTCGCGGCGTTGCCCGTGCGGCGCTGGAGCCGCCGGAGACCCGGGGCGGTCGCGCACTCTGGTCACTGGGCATGGCCGCGGCGGGAACGGTCATTCTCATCTGGCCCACCAGCATCGTGGCCGGCGTCGCCATCCTGGGCGGGGTGCTGCTGGTTTACGCCGCGTTGCGTGAACTGTTCCGCCTGATCATCGAACGGATGCCGGAACAGGTCAACGAGGCGGAGGCCGATTCGGGAAGCGCCCGGCGCCTCCTCGCCATCGTGGGCCTGGCGGCTGTCATCATCGCCGCCATCGTGGTGCTCCGGCGCCCTACCGCCACCGCTCCCGTCGTCAGCACGATCACCAGCTGCAACGGCTCGCCGCTGCTGTGTGACCGTCGCGTGGATGAGGTGGTCTTCCCCGCCGCCCACAACGCGATGTCCAACGCGCAGGCGGAGGGATGGATGTTCCCCCACCACGCCAAGGCCATCGCCGGCATGCTGGACGACGGAATCCGCGCGCTGCTGATCGACATCCACTATGGCATTGCCACGTCCGAGCGGGTCAAGACGGACATGGATAGGGAGAAGTCGAGTCTCGAGAAGATCCAGAAGGCCGTCGGTCCCGAGGGGTACGCGGCCGCCATGCGGATCCGGGACCGGCTGGTGGTCGGGGAGGGCTCGAAGAGCGAGCTCTACTTCTGCCACGGCTTCTGCGAGCTCGGCGCCTACAAGGTCGGGCCTACGCTCACTGCCATCCGGGACTTCATGGTCAGTCA
>DATEHG010000074.1:0-32966 GCA_035279705.1 Gemmatimonadales bacterium | reverse complement strand
GGCGGATGGCCTCCAGCTCGCTCTCGGTGGCCAGCCCTTCGGCCAGGAGGTAGCGGGGGAATGACGTCAGCGGGTCCTTCGCGGCATCCGCTTCCCGCTCCACCGGCGGCCGGTACAGCACTTCGTCATCCGACAGCGAATGGCTGTAGGGCCGGATCACGTGGGCGTGGACCAGGGCCGGGCCCTTGCGGGCGCGGGCGTAGTCCACGGCGCGGGTCATCGCCTCGTACGAGGCCACCGGATCGCAGCCATCGACTTCCTCGATCAGGAAGTTGGGGAAGCTGCTGACCAGTTTGCTGATCGAGCCCCCCGGCGTGTTGACCTCGACCGGCACCGAGATGGCGTACTTGTTGTCCTCGATGAGGAACACGATCGGCAGCTTGAGATTGCTGGCCGAGCTGAGCGCCTCCCAGAACTCTCCCTCGCTGGTGGTGCCGTCCCCGGAAGTGCAGAGCACGACCTCGTCGCCATGGGGACCGTACACCCGGTCGGCCATCTCCGGCACCCGGCTGTATCGCAGCCACGCCTCGGCGCAGCCGACCGCCTGGAGAAACTGAGTGCCGGTGGGGCTGGAGGCGCTGACGATGTTCAGGTCCTTGTGGCCCCAGTGGCTGGGCATCTGGCGCCCGCCGCTGTTCGGATCGTCCGCGGCAGCGACCGCACTGAGCAACTGCTCGGTGGGCGTCATCCCCAGGCCGAGGCAGAGCGCGCGATCGCGATAGTAGGTGTAGAACCAGTCGTAGGCCGGCTTCAGGACCTTGGCGGCCGCCGCGAGCACGCCCTCATGCCCGGCGCCCGAGATCTGGAAGAAGATCTTGTTCTGGCGCTTGAGCTGGATTTCCCGGTCGTCAATGCGCCGGGAGAGGTACATGAGGCGGTAAATGTCGAGGAGATCGGCCTTGGAAAGCGCCTTGGACGAGCGGGATTGGGAGCGGGTGCGAGTGGCCATGCGCTAAGATACGCAGAGGGGTGAAGAGGGGTAACCGGGGGGCGAAATGGCGTGCTAGTTGCGATTACTACTACCAGGAGGTACTAGAGTGCTGAAGTGCTGGACCCCCTCGTTTGACCCTCGACCCTCGACTCTTGCTCAGTGGTAGCTGGTGCCCGGGTAGAGGAGCGAGAGCGAGGCGGTGAATATCGGATCGAACAGCACGTCGAACAGGCGCCACGCCACCAGCATGCCGATCAGGCCAATGGCGGGCGTGCCCCAGATGAAGTCCTGATATCGCCGGGTCGATTCCGGGCCAAGGAAGAGCGGCACGGCGCCGCTGCCATCGAGTGGCGGGAACGGGAGGAGGTTGAACGTCCCGAGGAGGAGATTGAGCGAGAAGAGTACGCCGACGAGGTGGATAGTGCCGGGCCAGAGTCCTCCGGCGTGGGTGTCCGCCACATCCCCGAAACCGACGCGATCGGGCGCGAAGATCAATCCAGTGTGGACCCCGATCCAGACCAGCGCGACCGCGATGAGCATGAGGAGGAAATTGGCCGCCGGACCGGCCAGGGCCATCCAGGCGGCGCGGCGCGGGTAGCGGCTCGCCCACTGGCGATCGTAGGGTGCGCTGGCGAACCCCAGCGGCCAGCCGGTGGTGACCACGAACAACAGCGGCAGCACCACCATCCCGATGGGCTCCCGCCTGATGTGGGGAATCGGATTGAGGGAAACCTGTCCGCCGTGATAGGCGGTCAGGTCGCCGCCGCGGGCGGCGGCCCAGGCATGGGCCGCCTCGTGGAGGGTGGTCGAGAAGAGAAAGACAATGTAGTAGAGCAGCCCGTCGGCGATATCGGGCATCGTTACCAGTCCACCGTCTTCACCTCGGCCAGCACGCCGTCGAGATCGTTGAACTTGACGCTCTTGGGCTGGAGGGGCAGGGCCGGCAGGTCGATGGTGGACTGATGTCCCGTCACCTTGACGCGGAAGCGGGCGACCTTCTTGTCCCCCAGGTCCACCGCCACGGGCACGTACATGAGCCAGGTATCGGGCACATTCTCCTGGGTCACCTTGAGATGCACCACGTACTGTCCGCCGTTGTTGTCGGTCCGGGTGGCCACCTTGTACGTCGGGATCTGGTAACCGTACACCCACTGGTTGAAGAACCAGTCCATCTTCACGCCGGAGGCCTGCTCCACGACCTTCTGGAAGTCCGCGGTCGAGGCCCGCTTGCCCTGATTCTCGGAGTAGAACTGCCGCATCATGCCGGTGAAGCGGTCCTCGTTCATCGTCTTGAGGTCAATCATCAGGCCCCGCAGCATGTGGAGCACCCAGGCGCCCTTGTAGTAGACGACGTCCTGGTATCCCAGCTCGTCCTTCACGTTCTCCACCCGGTAACCCAGCGAGATCGGCGTCCGCTGGTCGCGATGGGTCACGAAACTGGTGCGCCAATCGTCGAGCACGTCGAAATACTTCTTGCTGTCCTTGAGCGCCGTCTGCATGTACCACAGCCCCGAGAACTCGGCAAAGCCCTCGCTCAGCCACTGGTCGTGGTAGGTGGTGAAGTCCACCCCGATGCCCCACCACTGATGGGCCACTTCGTGAGCCCGGAACACCTGGTCCAGGCCCTGGCGATTCGTTTCCTGGAAGGTCCAGGCGGACAGGTCGATGAGTCCGGGAAAGGCCACCCCTTCGGCGTAGGGAATCTCGGTGGCGATGAATTCCTTGGCGGTAACAGGCCCGTAGGCCCAGGTGAAGAACTTGAGCGCCGAGGTCACGTCGGAGCCGACCGCTTCCTTCATGTTCTTCTGGTGGAAGGCGCCGCCGTTGATGGTCCGGTGCGCGTCCTCCGAGAGCAGCACCGTCACCGGCGGCACCCCGGCCTCCTGGGCGTGGTACGCCTTGAAGTTGCCGAGGTTGAACGAGGCATTCCGGATCGGCGCATCGGTGACCCAGCGCGTGGTCGTCATCCGGTTGGCCGAGCTCGAGTCGACCCGCGAACCTACCGAGGCGAGCTGCAGCCAGTCGGGACTGTGGAACGTCAGGTCGAAGGTGGCGTAGCTCCTCCCCTCCATCGAGCGCGGGTACCACGGCGCGTTGGGGTCGATGTAGTAGAACTCGCCGTAGTGATCCAGCAGGCCGCCATGGTAGTACAGCGTGATGCCCAGGCTCTTGCCCGGCTCCAGTGCCTCGGGCAGATGGATCCACGTGGTGCCCGATTCATGCCCCTTGTAGGTGGGAAGCAGGTCGCCGCCGTCGGCCCGGGCCGAATCGACGTCGAGCTTGTAGTACAGGTCGAAGGCCACCCACGGCCCGCGCGGAACCGCCGAACCGATATCCAGGTGCGCCTTGGCCGAGAAGGACATCCCTCCGCCGCCGCTCTGCGGCATCCAGCTCTCGACCTTGTACGCGCTGGAGTACGCCGCCCGGCCGTGATCGCTCAGATCGAGCGAGTCGGCGACGTGGCGGGCCGCCGCAAACTGGCAGATCGAGTTGGTCTGGTGGCTGTAGAGTCCCACGGAACTGGAGCCCCAGAGCTCCACGCCCTCCTGGTCCACCGGATTGTCGATCAGGAGCAGGGAGCTGCCGCTTTCGCGGTTGATGAAGGCGTAGAACAGGCCGCCCGAGGTCCCATTCAGGAAATCGTCCATCAGGTCGGACGTGAACCACTTGCTCTTGTCGTCGCTGACGAAGCCGAGCATCGACACGATCGAGGCCGATGCGGCCGATATCATGGAGCCCGGACCGAACTGGAGCTTTTTCTGGAGCTCGGCCAGGCTGCTGTCGGTGAAGAGCACCATGACGTCCGTGAAGGGATCGACGAGGCTGTCCCGCTTCTCGAAGCGCCGCAGCCGGTCCCGCTCCACCTGCGTCGGGGGCGTGAAGCTGAAGGTGCCGTGGCCGTGGAAGACCGCACCGATGACCCGGCCCCCGACCGGGGTCAGCAGCGCCAGCGACCCATCCGTGAAACTGAAATGCCCGACGTCCCGATCCAGGGTGAGATCCTTGACCGTGGCGACCTGCGCCGGATCCACCCTGAGCCCCTGGAGCTCGGCGTAGCGCGCGAGGTAGCTCTCGGCGACGGCGGGGCTGGCAGGGTGTCCATGCCGCGGTGGGGCAGCGCCCGCGAGCGCCGGCACCATCAGGCCGGCCGCCAGAAGCGAGAGAGTGGTGGGTCGCATGCCGAGTTCCGTGATGAAGATTCGAAAGGGTATGGGTAAGCGCCGGCCAGGCCCAGTGTGGCCCGCGGCGCTACGGCTTCGAGACCGGCTGGCCACTGAGCAGTCCATCGAGCTGGGGCCAGTACGTCATGGCCGCACGGATGCCGGGATCGTTCCGCACCGCGAAATCCTCGTAACCGTCTTCCCCCCAGCGCACCTCCGCCGCGCGGCCGCCCATGATCCGCCCCAGGCGGGCCAGCAAGTCGGCACTCGGCTGGCTGCTGATCCCCAGGCGGGAGTCGACCCGGGCCATGAGCGGCTGGACGAGGCGGGTCTGCCAGTCGGCGGTGGCAGTGCTCCAGGCAGTGCGCGCCTTGTCGTCCTTGCCGAGCAGCGCCGCGACGCTGTCCGAGACCGCCTCGATCCAGTTGCTGTCCGCTGCCACGCTGAACCACGGCGGCAGCGGCGGCGTGGCCGGCAGCTCTACGTCCGGGGCCAGCCCGCCGCCGCCCCGCACGACGCGGCCATGATCCGTGTGGAACACCTCGGCCGTGTCCTGGGCGGTGCCGCCCGTGCCGGCAAATGAGTAGTACTGGGCGGCCTTGAGGCCGCGATAGGAGCGCTGAATGATCCGGCCGCTCGGGGTCGCGATCCGTGCCACGGTCAGCCACACGATGTCGCCCTGCGGCGGCACCGGAAACAGCTGCTGCTCCAGCGCCTTGCCGAAGCTCCGGTGGCCGAGGACGAGGGCGCGATCGTGGTCCTGCAGCGTCCCCACCAGCGCCTCCGAGGCCGAGGCGCTCCACTGATCGATCAGCACCATGAGCGGCAGGGTGGCAAACTTGCCGTCCCCTTCGGTGCGGAATTCCCGATTGGCGCTCCGGCGACGGCCCACCGTCCTGAAAACCACCGAGTTGGCCGGCAGGAACAGCGAGGCGATCTCGACCGCCGCCACCACCGCACCGCCGGGATTGTTCCGGAGGTCCAGCACGAGACGTCTGGCCCCCTGTGACTGGAGCGATCCGATCGCCTTCTTCACTTCCTCCCCGCCCTTGAGCTGGAACTCCGCCAGCCGGACGTAACCGGTGGTGGGATCGATCATCCGCACCGTTCCCACCGACCGGGCCTGGAGGAAGTCGAGTTTGACGCCGACCCGGACCGTGTCGGGCTCGAGGCGTGATCCCCGGAGCAGGGTGAGCCGGACCTTCTTGCCCTTCTCGCCGAGGATGTGGCGGTAGGCCTCTTCCGGGTTGAGCCCGGCGACCGAGGTGTCGTTGATGGTGAACACCCGGTCCCCGGCGGCCACGCCGGCCCTGGCGCTCGGCCCGCGGGGCTGCACCGCGAGCACGGTGAGCACGTCGTCCACCACATCGAGCGAGATGCCGGCCCCGGCAAGCGTGCCGCTGTCATAGGCCAGCTCGCGGGCGGCATCGTCGGCGCGGACGAACCTGCTGTGCGGATCCAGCGAGGAGAGCACGCCGTCGACGGCGGCGTGCACCAGCTCCGGGTAGCCCACCGAATCGACGTAACTCTGGCGGATCTGGTTGAGCAGGGCCGAGAACGTCTGCAGCTGCTCGTAGCTCGCCGTCTGCGCGGCGAGCCGCGAGGGCACGACCGCGAGGAACATGGCCAGGCACCACCGGCGGGCGGTACGGGTCGGAATCATCGGTGCTCCTTCAGAGACTGAGTCGGGTCCGGAGCTCGGCGCACTGGGTCGCATAGCTGGAGGGCGCAATGGCGATGAATCGCCGGTACGCTTCCTTCGCTTCCTCCATCTTGTTCTGCTTTTCCAGGGTCTGCCCGAGGAGGTAGGGCGCCAGCGCATTTCTCGGATTGAGCCGGGCCGCCTGGTCGAAGGCATCTTCGGCGTCGAGCGGCCGGTCCGCCTTGAGAAAGATGCGGCCCAGGTTCAGGAGCAGCGTCGGGTCGTCGGGGTTCACGTCGAGCGCCGAATGGGCCTCGAGGATGGCCTGATCCCACCCGCCGCCGGCGGCAAAGATTTCGGCCAGCTGGGTGTGGGCCATGTAGAGGCTGAAATCGACGTGCACGGCCTGGTGGTAGCCGTCGATCGCCTCGGTGACGAAGCCGCCGCGCCAGGCCGACGTCGCGATCAGGTAGGTCAATTCGTTGGAGGAAACCCCGACCGGCGGGCCGCGCCAGAATCTCACCTTGTTGTCGATGCGCGTCCGGAGGGCCGTGAAATCGTCGATGGCGGCGCGGAAATCACCCGAGTGCGCGCTGGCCAGTCCGTGGTAGAACACCACGAGGTCCGGGGTCGAGGACAGCATCCCGATGCGCGGGTCATCGATCACCCCCTGGAGCAGCTTCCGAGCATCCTGGTAGCGTCCCTGCTGCATCGCGGCGATGCCGCCGGTGAGAGGTTCCATCCACCAGGGGTGATAGTCCTTGATCAGCGAGCCCGTTTCACCACTGAGCCGGGGGGCTTCGCCGATCTCGGCGGGGCCGATCGCCGAAAGGTCCACCATCGGCTCGAGCAGGAAGGCGTGGTGCCAGTCGTGCACCGCGGCCTTGAACCCGGCCGCGCCGCCCTTCTCGATATCGTGCTTCAGGTATTTGGTGCCGCGCTCGAAGTACACGTACGAGCGCGAGAGCCACGCCTCGGCGTAGCTCGGCTCGATGGTGATGGCCGTGGTGAGCTCCTTCGAGGCGCTGTCCCACTGCTTCTCGCGCCAGTACCCCATGGCCAGGGCATAGTGGGCTTCCGGGGAGTTGGAATCCGCGGCGGCCCGGGCGGCGAGCTCCTTGAGCGCCGGATGTGCCGATGCCTGGGCGGCTCCCGCTCCGGGCAGGAGCAGGAGCGCCGCGGCGAGGCGGAACCTGATGTGTTCAGGCAGCCGGCCCATCGTCAGAGTTTGGCCAGACGATCGTGCGCCATGGCGATCTGGCGGTCGAACCGGCTGGGAGCGCGGGACAGGAAGGCGTTGAAGCTGTCCCGCGCCGAGTCCTTCTTGCCCTGCTCCGCCTGCGCGATGCCGAGCCAGAAGAGGATCCGGGTGTCCCGCGGGTTGGCTTCCTCGGCCTGCTCGAGCTGGGTTTCGGCCTGGGCCATGTCGCCGGACTTCCCGAGCGTGATGCCGCGGTCCAGCATGAGGCTCGCGTCTTCCGGATTGATGTTCAGGGCGTTGGTGCGTTCGGCGAGTGCCTTGGGGTAATCCCTGACCGATTCGTAGATCCGCGCCATCTGCACGTGCGCCATGTAGTTGCCGGCGTCGAGCGACGCCACGAACTGAAAGCCCTTCAGCGCATCGCCGGGAGCGCCGGACTTGAGCTGGTAGCTGGCCTTCATGTACTGGATTTCGGCGGCGGTGAGGGACAGATCGGGCACGTCACTGGTCGACGAGAGCTTGGCGACGATCCGGGCCATGACATCGAGGTCCTGGATCGCGGGGCCGTAGTTGCCGGTGCGCGCCGCGGTGAGCGAATGGAACCAGATCAGCAGCGGCGGCACGGAGTCGGGGATCGTCGTTTCCGTGAAGAAGGCCATGTCCTCCGAGAACTCGGTGTAGGCTTCCTGATACTTGCCGGTGTAGAGATTCTCGAAGGCACGGATGACGCGGTTGCTGCCATACGTCTTAGTGATGGCTCCGAGAATCCGGATGTCGACCAGCGGATCGAGCATGTACGCCTTGGTGGCGTAGCTCTCGTTCTCGTGCTCCCAGCGCTTGAAGCCCGAATCTCCCCGCTCCTTCCTGATCCGGTCGCGGAAGTCCCCGTCCCGGCTGTGCACGACGCTGAGCGCCAGATAGGCGTCGGCGAACTGCGCATCGATGGCAATGGCCCGGCGGAGCGAGCTGTCCGCCTGGACGTAGTTCTTCTTGCTCCAGTAGCCCATCGCGAGGTTGTAGTGCGCCGCGGGATCGCAGGAATCCTTGAGGGCCGCCGCCTGCAGATCCTCGAGCTTGGCATTGACGATGACCTTCTGGGCGGCAAGCGGCCCCGCCGTTCCGGCCAGAACGGCGAGCAAGGCCAACGCACGACGGCAACTCATCGAGCCTCCTTCAAGGCACTGCGTTTTTTGCGGGGTCAGGCACGGGAGGCTGCGCCTCGGCTGGCGCAGACGGGGGGAAAATGCTCAAAAAACACCGGCCGAACAACTACCAGTCGTGGTAGTGGTCCGGCCGGATTCCCAAAGTGACCCTTGGGGCGTCAGTGTGCCTGAAAAACGACCTTTCCGCCGACCATTGTCAGGCGGATGGTGGCCTGGTCAATCGTCTCGGCGGGGATCGCCGAAAGATCCTTGTCGATGATGGCGAGGTCCGCCTTCCGCCCCGGGGTGAGGCGGCCGCGGGACTTCTCGGCAAAGACGCCGTAGGCATTCTCCGAGGTGTATGACCGGAGGGCCTCCTCGACGGAGATTTTCTGATCGGGGAGCCAGCCGCCGGGATTCTTGCCATCGAGCGTGCGCCGGGTCACCGCGGCGTAGATGCCGAGGATCGGGTCGATCGGCGCCACGGTCCAGTCCGAGCCGAAGTCGAGGTGGACATGATGGTCGAGCAGGGAGCGGAAGACGTAGGCATCGTGGATCCGCACCGGGCCCAGCCGCTTTTCCGCCCAGCGCCCGTCGTCGATGGCGTGGTAGGGCTGCATCGAGGCGATGATATCCAGGTGGCCCATCCGTTCGACGTCCGCAGGACGGAGGTGCTGGGCGTGCTCGATGCGGAAGCGGCGGTCCCGCGGGCCATGGGCCCTGGCGACGCTGTCGTAGATGTCGATGAGAGTGGCGTTGGCCCGCTCGCCGATCGCATGGACGACCACCTGGAGTCCCGCCGAATCCGCCGAGAAAATCCAGGTCTTCATGCTGTCCACCGGCGTCACCGAAAGGCCGGAGGTGGTGGGGTCATCGGTATAGGGCTCGAAGAACCACGCCGTGGTCGAACCGAGCGAACCGTCCATGAATCCCTTGACTCCGGCCACGCGGATCCAGTCATCCCCCGCCCCATCGGCCTTGAGGGTGTCGGCGACGCGCTTCCAGTCCGCAAGAGCGGGATACAGTGAGACCCTGACCGTCAGATGGCCGGCGGCCCGGGCGCGCTTGAAGGCGGCGACCTCTCCCCAGGAGGCGCTCACCGCGGAAACGGCGGTCACACCCTTCGACGCCACGAACTCCATGGCGCGTCGCAGCGCGGCATCGTCCTGCTCGGCCGTGGTCTCCGGCACGGCGCCATATACCGCGTCCTGGGCGTTGTCCTTGAGGACGCCCGTGGGTTCGTGCGTCCTGGGATCCCTGACAATGGTGCCACCCGCCACCTCGGGAGAACTCTTCGAGATCCCGGCGGCCTTGAGGGCGAGGGAGTTGGCCAGCGCCATGTGCCCATCGAGACGGCTGATGAACACCGGATTGTGCGGTGTCACCGAGTCGATCCACTCCTTGCGGGGCAGCGGGGAGCCGGGCCACTTCTCGTGGTCCCAGTCACCGCCGAGGATCCATTCGCCGGGCTTGCGCTCGGTGGCAAAGTCCTTGATCCGTTTCACGAACTCCTGCGGCGAGGCGGCATCCCGCAGGTCGACGCTGGAAAGCTGGTACCCGCCCGAGAGGAAGTGGGTGTGCTGGTCACTCAGTCCCGGCACCACGAGCCCGCCGGAGGCGCTGATCAGCTTCGTGTCCTTCCCGGCCAGGCGGGCCAGTTCCGCGCTGTCGCCGGTGGCCATGACGGTATCGCCGGCGATGGCGACCGCATTGACCCACGGCTTGGCCGAGTCCCCCGTCCAGGTCTTGCCGAAGACGATAGTGTCGGCGCGGGGAGCGGGTTGGCAGGCGGAAAGGACGGACAGGACGGTCAGGGCGGTCAGGGCGGACAGGTTGCTCCGGTTCGCCGAGCGGGATCGAAGAGAGGGCATCTGCACCGGTCAGGGTTTGCGGACGATACTGGAGAGTTTGGCCAGCTGTTCCACGGTGCCGGGCTCCGCCTTGCGGGGAGTGCGGTCGAGCAGGTCCCGGATATCCAGCAGGACTTCCATCATGAGCTGGTCCCGCAGGTAGGCGGCGTCCAGCTCTTCCATGCGCCGGGTCATCTGCTCGGCCTTGGCCCGGTCGTAGGATTCCTGGTAGACAGTGTCGAGATTGGCGAGGATGCGGTCGCGGGAGCGCATAGTGGCCGCAAAGATACTTAGCTTTGGACCACCCCGCACCCACCCGGAGTCACGATGAAACGTCGCCAGTTGTGCGCGCTGCTCGGCCTGCTGGCCGCCACTTCGCTCGCCGCCCAGGCCCCGAAGCCCCGGGCCCGGGACCTCGGGATTCCTTTTGATGGCACCCCGGGTCCGCTCAACGCCATCACTGATGTCGCCGGAGTCGAGGTCGGCCAGACGACGATCATCGCCGGCGACGGCAAGCTGGTCACCGGGAAAGGGCCGGTGCGGACGGGTGTCACCGCCGTTTTCCCCCGGGGCAAGGGCAACTCGGAGCCGGTCTTCGGCGCCTGGTGGACGCTCAACGGCAACGGGGAAATGACCGGCACCACCTGGCTCGAGGAGTCGGGGTTCCTCTGGGGCCCGGTCACCATCACCAACACGCTGAGCGTGGGCACGGTACGCGATGCCGTGATCGCATGGGCCCTCAAGCGGAAGTACGACGATTTCCTCTGGGCCCTTCCGGTGACCGCAGAGACGTGGGACGGCGGCCTCAACGACATCGACGGGTTTCATGTGAAGAAGGAGCATGTCTTCCAGGCGCTGGACGGGGCGCGTCCCGGTCCGGTGCAGGAGGGCAACGTGGGCGGCGGCACGGGCATGGTGTGCCACGAATTCAAGGGAGGGATCGGCACCAGCTCACGCAAGCTGACGGTCAAGCAGGGTGGTTTCACCGTCGGGGTGCTGGTGCAGTGCAACTACGGCGTCCGCCGCCAGCTCACCATTTCCGGGGTGCCGATCGGCAAGGAAATCAGCGACCTGATGCCCTGCTACACCACCGTGCCCATCGATATTCCCGTCCGCGACTATCCGGAGTGCGGGGCCCGCAGCGCGGCACCGGCTGACCGGGACCCGATGGCCGAATATGGCTCGATCATCATCGTGGTGGCCACCGACGCCCCGCTGCTCCCGCACCAGCTCAAGCGACTGGTCAAGCGGGCCGCCCTCGGCGTCGGCCGCATGGGTGGCATCGGCGGCGATTCCTCGGGCGACATTTTCATTGCGTTCTCGACCGCCAACCGTGGGGCCGCGGTCGCGGACAGCGGGGCACGGACCCTGACGATGTGGCCGAACGACGAGATCAACCCGCTGTTCGATGCCGTCGCCAACGCCACCCAGGAGGCCATCGTCAACGCGCTGGTGGCTGCCGAAACGATGACCGGGGCGAACGGCTTCAGGGTCTACGCCATGCCGACGGACCGGGTGAAGTCGTTGATGAAGAAATACGGCCGATAGGACGTGAGACGTGAGACGTGAGACCGGGATGTCGCAGCATGACCCGGAACGCGGAACCCGGAACCTGTTGATCCCCTCAGAGGCATTTCCCGATGTCCATGGCGCAAATGCAGGCTCGAGTCGATCAGTGGATCTCGCAGTTCGAGGAAGGGTACTTCCACCCCCTCACCAACATGGCCCGCCTGAGCGAAGAGGTCGGGGAGCTGGCGCGGGAGGTCAACCACCGCTTCGGCCAGAAGACCAAGAAGAAGAACGAGCCCGACGGCGACCTCGGCATGGAGATGGCCGATATCCTCTTCGTGCTGATCTGCATGGCCAACCGGGAGGGCATCGACCTCGACGGGGCGTTCGAGCGGATGATGGAGAAGGTAGAGCGACGGGATGCATCCCGCTGGACGAAAAAGCAGTGAGCGGGAAAAGAGTCTGAATCCCGTAGTTGGTGACAGGACGGAGCGGGGTGAGCGGTGAGCGGGCCTGCATTCCCTGCGACCCGGTCCTCAGGAGAATCCCATAACCGCAGGCAGTCGGCCCGCTCACTGCTTACCGCTCACCCAGCGACGCCCCTACGATTTGCCGGGAGCGCCGATGCTCTGCAACCACGGAATCAGCGCGGCGAAATACGCCTCCTGGTCATCCCACATCGACAGGTGACTGCCCTTCTCGCAGATCACCACCTTTGAATCCGGAATCAGGGTGCCCATCCGCTGGATGTCGGCGGGATTCATTTCGTCGTACCGGCCCACGATGAGCAGGGTCGGTACCTTGATGTTCGGCAGGTCCTGGTAGCGGTCCCACCCCTTCATCGTGCCCGTCACCACGAACTCGTTGGGTCCCTGGATAGTGTTGTAGACCGGGGCGGCCAGGTGCGCAAAGGCGCGGATGACCGGTTCGGGCCAGGGATCGAGCCGGCAGATGTGCCGGGCGTAGACCTTCATCATCGCCTGCTGATACTCCGGCGCTTCGTACTGCCCCCTGGCCTCATACTTGTCGAGCACGGCCTTCACGTCATCAGGGAGCGCCCGGCGGAGCTCGCCCACGTACTTCACGTAGCCGTCGATGCTGGCGCTCATGTTGGAAATGACGAGCCCGCTCAGGTACTGCGGATACTTGAGGGCGTACTCGATGGCGAGCATCCCGCCCCACGACTGGCCAAAGAGGATGAACTTGTCGAGCCCCAGGGCGGCCCGGACCTGCTCGACCTCTTCGCGGAACCGGTCGATGGTCCAGAGCGACTTGTCGTCGGGCTGATCGGAGAAGCCGCAGCCAAGCTGGTCATAGTACCAGAAGCGCACCCCGGCCTGGGGCAGGAAATCCTCCATGCACTCGAAGTAGAAATGGGGTGCCCCGGGGCCGCCGTGGAGGGTCAGCACGGGAATGCTGCCGGTGCCGACCTGCTTGACCCAGACCTTGTACTTCCCGTCGACCTGGACGTAGCGGGACCCGCCGGTGCGGACGCCGTCGGCCCGCCCCGAGGGGACCGGACCGCAGGTAGTGGCGGCGGCGGCCGCCTTTGGCGCGGCGGCGGGCTGGCACGCCGCGGTGAGTACCGCGCCGCCACTGGATGCGAGAAACGCGCGACGGGAGAAACCAGCCATGGAGTCCTCCGCTGAAAAGGCGTGAGCGGGAAAAGAGTCTGGCACCGACTTGCGATGAAGGTACGGATCGGGGTGAGCGGTGAGCGGGAGGAATGTCTGCGGAATCGGAATCCACTCGAGTACCCAGATGCTCGGGTTGCGGGCCCGCTCACCGCTTACCGCTCACCCCGCTCCGACATTGGCCCCGCCGACGAAGCGAAGCTATTCCCAGTCTTTCGGCTCCCCCTCCACCTCCGCCAGCAGCACCCGGTAGCTCTCCACCCGATCCATCGAGACGCCGCCCGAGGCGACCAGTGCCAACACCGCGCAGCCCGGTTCGCCGGTGTGGCGGCAGTCCTGAAACTTGCACTCGCCGATGGCGGGGCGTAATTCGGGAAAGCAGGACGCCAGTTCACGGGGCTCGAGGCCCCAGAGACCGACCTCGCTGAATCCCGGGGTATCGACGATGAAGCCGCCACCGGGAAGCGGGTGCATCACTGCGGCCACGGTCGTGTTGCGGCCCCGCTTGACCCGGACGCTGATATCACCGACCCGGAGGTTGAGGCCGGGTTGAATGGCGTTGAGCAGGCTCGACTTGCCGGATCCCGAGGGGCCGGTCACCACGCTGGTGCGCCCCAGCAGCTGGGCACCCAGGGCGGGAAGGCCCAGGCCGCTCTTGCAGGCCGTCAGGAAGACGGGATATCGTGCCTGCGTCATCCGTTGCGCCAGCGCCGTGCCGGGATCGAGATCGATCTTGTTGAGTACCACCACGGCCGGCAGGTTGTTCGCTTCGGCTACCACCAGCAGGCGGTCGATCAGTTGCGGGATTGGCGCCGGATCCCGGGTGGCGGCGACCACCACGACCTGGTCGATGTTGGCCGCGACGGGCCGGGTGCCGCGGCCTTCCGGCACGCGCCGCTCGAGCAGGGATTTCCGCTCCGCCACGGCAGCAATTCCGAGGGTGTCTCCCGAGCCGGCATCCTGGTCGAGGGTGACCCGGTCTCCGACCACGACCTTCGGCATGTCCCGCTTCATCTTGCCGCGCAGAATGGCGCGGACTTCCCCTTCCCCGGTTGCCACGCGGTAGACGGCGCCGTCCCGCTCGAGCACGATGCCTTCGAGCGCGCTCACCATTCCCCCGGCTGGGCGGCGATGGCGGCGTCGAGGGCTTCCTTCACATCGTAGAGTGAGATGGCACGGATCCGCTGTTCCGCTTCGTCCGGGGTGCGGCCCCAGGCCAGGTCCGCCGTCTCCACGTGGCCGGTGGGGCGATCCCCGCCCGGTGCCCAGCGGATGAACAGGAGTGCCGCGCCGTAGCGCCCCGATTCGTCGGGTTCCTCATCGACGTGCAGCGCCACGGAGTAGGCGTGGCCGTCGCTGCCACCGAAAGCCGCCGCGCGCTGGTGGAGGTCCATGTAGCCGCCGAGGGTGACCTCGGGATCTAGCGACCCGATACCGTCTCCCGCATGATGCTCCCGAGGATGAACGCGACGTTGGCCGGCCGCTCCGCCAGGCGCCGCATCAGGTAGGGGTACCACTGGGTGCCGAACGGGATGTAGACCCGCACATTGTACCCTTCGGCCCGGAGCGACTGCTGCAGATCGCGCCGCACCCCGTAAAGCATCTGGAATTCGAAGCGCTCGGGGCCGATTCCCTGGCCTTTGACGAAGGCCCGCACCTGACTGATGATCTTCTCGTCGTGGGTAGCGAGACCCGGATAGTTTCCCTGGCTGACCAGCCGCTCCATCAGTGTGAGATAGTTCCGGTCCACGTCGGTCTTGTCCGGAAACGCCACGCTGGCCGGTTCGAGGTAGGCGCCTTTGCACAGCCGGACCCGCGCTTTGAGGCCGATCAGGTCGTTGATGTCCGCCTCGGATCGGCGGAGACAGGACTGGATGACTACCCCGGTCACATTTCCCCACTGGGGGAAGAGGCGGTTGCGGAAGAAGTCGAGGGTCCGCTGGGTATAGGCCGAGCTTTCCATGTCCAGCCGGACAAAGGTGCCGTACCCTTTCGCCTTGTCGAGAATCCGGGACATATTGGCAAAGCACACCTCTTCGCCGATATCGAACCCCATCTGGGTGAGCTTGACGGATACGTTGGCGTTCACCCCGGTGCCGGCGATCCGGTCCAGCATGCCCAGGTACTCATCCCGCGCGGCCGCGGCTTCCTCTTCGCGGGTGACACTCTCGCCCAGCAGGTCGAGTGACGCGGTGATCTGCCTGCCGTTGAGCGGCCGGACCGCCGCGATGGCGGTCTCCACATCTTCCCCGGCGACGAATCGTGAGGCGAATTTGCGGGCCAGCCCGTTCCGGCGGACGAAGCGGAAGATGGCGGGTTGTTCGGAGAGCCAGAGCAGACTCTTGCGCAGCATGCGGTATTCCCGGCCTCTGAGGTTGGGTGGCGGGGAACGTAACCGGCCGTCTGGTCCCTCTCAAGCGACCAAAGGCCCATCTTTGCAACTCGCACGAACGGGGTTTGACTTCCCACTCAGATGAGCGCCTTTCCCCCGCCACTCGGAGTGCTCGACCTGCCGGAACGCGGCGCCGGATTCCTCCGGCGGCGCTCGGAGAGCTATCTCCCTTCCCCGTCCGACGTTCAGGTGCCGGCCCGGCTGGCCCAGGACCACGGCCTCCGCACCGGCGACGAGATCAGCGGTGAAACGGGCAGCGGCGGCAACGGCCGCGGCCGGGGGGGTGGTGCCACGCAGCTCACCCGGATCCTCGCGGTCAATGGCCAGGCACCCGAGGGCGCGCGGCACCGTCCCGCCTTTGCGAGCCTCCCCGCGATCCACCCGAACGTCCCGCTGCGCCTCGACTGCGGCATGATGCGGCGGGGCCAGCCCGATCCCACCAACCGGGTCATCGACCTGCTCTGTCCGCTGGGCAAGGGGCAGCGCGCCCTCGTCGTGGCCCCGGCCAAGGCGGGGAAGACGACGATCCTGCAGTGCATCGCCGAGGGGCTGACGAAGAACTACCCGGCGATGACGCTCTTCATCCTGCTGGTGGATGAACGGCCCGAGGAAGTCACCGAGATGGAGATGGCCGGCTTCGGCGAAGTCATCGCCTCGAGTTTCGACTGCCCCGCGGACCAGCACGTCGCGGTGGCGGAGCTGACCCTGGAGCGGGCCCGCCGCCGGGTGGAAGAGGGGGGTGAGGTGACCATCATCCTCGACTCGATCACCCGGCTGGCGCGGGCGTTCAACGCGGCGGAGCGCGGCAGCGGACGCACGCTGTCGGGAGGCCTCGATGCGACGAGCCTCGAGCGGCCCAAGCGCTTCCTGGGCAGCGCGCGCCAGGTGGATCCCGGGCGCGGCGGCGGCTCGCTCACGATCGTCGGGACGGCCCTGGTCGACACCGGTTCGAAGATGGACCAGGTGATCTACGAGGAGTTCAAGGGCACCGGCAACAGCGAGCTGGTGCTATCCCGCGAACTCGCCGAGCGGCGGATCTTTCCGGCGGTGGACTTCCAGGCGAGCGGGACCCGGCGGGAGGAGCTGCTGCTCAGCCCGGAGCTGCTCACCGCCACACGCACGCTGCGAAGCCAGTGGGCCAGGCTCCCCTCCACGACGGCGATGGAGCAGACGCTGGCGCTGCTCAAGCGCACCAGAAGCAACGACCAGGTGCCGTCGGCGCTCAACCCCGTCCAGGCATGACCGCCACCGGGACCGAGCCGCTCACCGAGCACCAGGCGTCGGCCATCGACGCCGGGCTGATCTACGTCAGCGACGCTTCGCCGGGCATCCGGCGGAAGCGTTCCGGGAAGGGCTTCACCTACTTCGACCCCGAAGGGAAGACGATCCGGGACAAGGCCCTGCTCAAGCGCATCAAGGGGCTCGTGATCCCGCCGGCGTGGACCGATGTGTGGATCTGTCCCGATCCGCATGGCCACATCCAGGTCACGGCCCGGGACGCCAAGGGTCGCAAGCAGTACCGCTACCACTCCGCGTACCGGGCGGTGCGGGACGAGACCAAGTTCGAGCGGATGTTCGAGTTCTCCGAGATCCTGCCGGGGATCCGGGCCAAGGTCGAGAAGGATCTATCGAAGCCGGGCTACACCCGGGACAAGATCCTGGCCACCGTGGTGCGCCTGCTGGAAAAGACCCTGATCCGCATCGGCAATGAGGAGTACGCCAAGGAAAACCGCTCCTATGGCCTGTCGACCATGCGGCAGCGGCATGTGGAGGTGGAGGGCTCGACCATCAATTTCGAATTCCGCGGCAAGAGCGGTGTGAAGCACACGGTGCGGATCACGGACCGGCGGGTTGCCAGGATCGTGCAGCACTGTCAGACGCTGCCGGGGGAAGAACTCTTTCAGTACATCGATCTCGAGGACGGCTCGCGCAAGTCACTCGACTCGGGCGATATCAACGCTTACCTGGGCAACATGTCGGGGAAGGAAATTTCGGCGAAGGACTTCCGGACCTGGGCGGGCACGATGCTGGCCGCAACCGAGCTTCGCGCGCTCGGCCCGGCCCCGAGCGAGCGGCAGGCCAAGCTCAACATCATCAAGGCGGTGGATACCGTGGCGGCTCGGCTGGGCAATACCCGCGCCGTGTGCCGCAAGTACTACATCCACCCCGTCATCCTGGACGCGTACCTGGCCGGCGAGGTCATTCCCGAGTCACCCCCGCCGCCTCCGGCGCCGGACGGGCCCCGAGCGCCGGGTCCTCCCGCGCTGCGTCACGACGAGACGATCGTGCTGGATTTCATCCGGGCGCACCAGCGGGGGGGAGAGGCGGCGAAAGGCGAGTGACCGACGACAACAGGTACTTGAGTACTTGAGTACTCTAGTACTTGAGCACCTCCTTCCCACCCACCCTCCTTTCAGTCCAGCTTCATCTTCCTCAGCAGCACCGCAAAGCGCGGATCCCCGCGGAGCGGATCCAGCAGCGGCTCCACCCGCAGATACGCCAGCCAGCCCCTCCGTTCGTCCCAGCAGCGCTCGAGCATCGCAAAGGCGGCGTCGAAGTCGCCGAGGACGATATTGATCCGGGCCAGGTCGGTCGGGGAGACGTAGCGCGTCTGCTGCAGCGCGAGGAGCCGGTCCCGCATGGCCTCGGCCTCCGCCCGGCGCCCGCGGAGCATGGCGATATGCGCCAGCGCCGCCATGGCGTGGGTATCGATGCCGATGGATTGCAAGGCATCGGTGAGCGCGGCATCGGCCTCGTCGTAGCGGCCCAGCTGGGTCAGCAGCAGCCCCAGGATCAGGTGGGTCTCCATGGCGGTCGGATTCATGGCCAGCGCCCGGTCGAGATGCTCGATCCCCCGCTCCGGGTGGCGCGAGTAGTAATGCAGCCAGGCCATGCTCCGGCGGATCGAGACGGAGGCGAAATCCAGTTCCGCCGCGGCCTTGCCCTGCGCCAGCGCCTCGGACAGGCGGCCCTGCGCCGCGAGAAACCAGGAGTACCACTGGCGGGCCGTCGCGTAGCGCGGATCGAGCTCGATGGCGCGGCGGAAATGCACTTCGGCACCGGGCCAGTCCCACTGGTGGATGAAGGTGACCCAGCCCAGCGAGGTGTGGGCTTCCGCGAGGGAATCGTCGAGCGCCAGCGCGTGCTCCGCTTCCTCGCGCGCCCGCCGCATCCCCTCTCCGACCGGCACCGCGCGGTAGTCGAGCGCCAGGGCGTAGCAGTCGGCCAGGCCGGTGTAGGCCAGGGCGTAGCCCGGATCCTCGGCGATGGCCTGCTCGAAGTACCCGATGGCTTCCGCGATGGCGCTGCCGGTCCGCTGGTTCCAGGCGTAGCGGCCACGCAGGTAGAGCGAGTAGGCCCTGATGTTGTCCGTGGCCCGGGGCCGCGCCGGTTCGCCGAGGTTGCCGAGGTAGGTGGCGCGGAGGGTGTTGACGATGGTACGGGTGATTTCGTCCTGGATCGCGAAGACGTCGGTGTGCTCGCGGTCGAACCGCTCGGCCCACAGCAGCCGGCCGTCCTGCACGCCGGTGAGACTCGCGGTGATGCGGAGCCGGTTCCCGGCCCGCCGCACGGTGCCCTCGAGCACCACCGAAACGCCGAGCATGGCACCCAGGGTCCGGACGTCCTCGCGGCGCCCCTTGAGCGCGAAGACGGACGTGCGGGACGCGACCCGGAGCCCCTGGACCTGCGCCAGCGCCGTGATGAGTTCGTCCGTCATCCCGTCGCTGAAGTACTCGCTGTCGGGGTCGGCGCTCAGGTTGGCGAAGGGCAGCACGGCGATGGCGCGGGCGGGCTCGCTGCCGCTGCCCACGCCCGGATAGAGTCCCGACACCCGCTCGAGCGGCAGCGAGAGCGCCTCCGCGAGGTCCGCCATGGCGGGGAATCGATCGGCGGGGTTCTTGGCCAGCGCGCGGTTGACCACCTGCTCGAGGGCCGGCGGCACCTCGGGCCGGAGGCCGCTCAGCGGCGGCGGCAGCTCGATGGCCTGCCGCGCCATGGTCGCCCGGGGGGCCGTGCCGGCGAAGGGGGGCTGTCCCGCCAGCATCTCGTAGAGCACGCACCCCAGCGCGTACTGGTCGGAGCGGCCGTCGAGTTCCCGGTCACCGCTGGCCTGCTCGGGGCTCATGTAGGCCGGGGTGCCGACTGCGAGACCGGGCTCGGTCACTGAATCGTCCCCCTGCATGGTGATGGCACGGCTCACCCCGAAATCAGCCACCACCGGCTCCCCTTCCTGCAGCAGGATGTTTTCCGGCTTGATATCGCGGTGCAGGATGTCGTGGCGGTGGGCATAGTCGAGGGCCCCGGCCACCGCGCGGGCCAGGCGCACCGCCTCGTCCACCGGCAACTGGCGCTCGCGCTCGAGGCGGGTGCGGAGCGACGCACCGGCCACGTACGGCATGACGTAGTAGAGGAGAGTCGAGAGTCGCGAGTCGCGAGCCGTTTCCGCGCCACTCCTGACTCGAGACTCGTGACTGGTGACTTGCGGCAGCGCAATCTCCACCGAACCGGAGTCAAACAGCGGCAGGATCTGCGGATGGGTCAGCTGGGCAACGATGCGGATTTCCCGGAGAAAGCGTTCCGGTTCATCCCCACCGGAAACCAGCCCGGGGCGCAGCACCTTGATCGCCACCGGACGCCCAAGCTTGAGATCCACGGCGCGATACACCGTGGCCATCCCGCCTCGCCCGAGTTCCTGCTCGATGCGATAGCGGTCTCCCAGCGCGGCGGCGAGGAGGGGGAGCATGCCCTAAGATGCAGGAGAAAGGAGAAAGGAGAAAGGAGAACGGGGAACGGGAAGTACGGTGTCGGGCAGATGTTCGGCTTGCAGCTTATGGCTTATGGCTTATGGCTTATGGCTTAAGGCTGATTCCGGTGCCACGCCATGGGAATATCCGCCTCGATGACCCCGTCCGGCCGGCGCACCCGGCCTTCGAGCCGGCCTTCGCGGCGGAAGCCGAGGGTCTCATAGAGATGGATGGCGCGCTCGTTGCTCTCGCGGGCGATGAGCTCCACCCGGGCAATGCCCGGACGATTCTGCTCGACTTCCTCGAGCAGCGCCTTGAACAGCGCCCGCCCCACGCCACGCCCCTGCCATCGGGGGTGCACCGCCACGGTCAGCTCGCCGAGGACGTGGGCGAAGGAGCGCGGCCCCATCCGGTAGCAGTGCAGCTCGCCGGCCAGCGGGACCGCGTGGCTGGGTTCCAGGGGGACCGCGAGGAGGGCCACCCCGTCCTCCAGCGCCCGGTCGAGAAAGCCGTGCACGTAGCGGGGGGAGATCTCGTCGCTCTCCCTGGCCAGCCCGCCCGGCGGGGCCGCCACCGTGCGATACAGCTCGATGATGGCGCCCGCGTCCGCCGCGGTGGCGGCGCGGACGCGAAACGTGGTCGAAGCCGCGACGGGTCCGGTCAGTGGCTCGTCTCGCTCGAGAGCACCCGCACCGACATGCCGGGCCAGACTTCCCCGCCGCTCAGCACGCGGGCGTACCAGCCCCGGCGGCCGAGCATCGTCTTGAGGAAAGCAGGGCCACGATCGTCGCCGACGAACGGAAGGGTGTAGAGCTCGTTGCAGGGCTCGCAGGCCAGGGTCACCTCGAGCACCACCGGCCCCACCTCGACGCGCCGGCCGGGCGCCAGCGTCCGCTCCGGCACCCGGATGGTGATGTTCTCACCCAGATCGCCGGGGTTGGCGGGCCACCCTTCGGCGTTGAGCGTGGAGAGGACTTCCTGGGTCAGGAGCAGGATGGCCTGCGCGGGATCGCCGCCCAGCGATTCGGCGCGGAACCGGTTGTAATCGCCTTCGGCGCCGTCGGGCGTCACGTGGATGGAACTCCGCGCCACCTTGGGGAGTCCGGGCAAGCCGACCACCCGGGACTTGGTGCTGACCTGGAGGACTACCCCTTCGGCCAGTGTTCCGGCGGGGCGCTCGAGGACCAGCTCCCGCCGGGCGGGATCGACCGGCTTCATTGATGCGCGGCGGCGGAATCGGGGGCGGCGCCAGGGGCGAGGCGTACCTTCACCCGGTTGAGTACGTCCTGCAGGTCGTTGGCCCTGTTCTCCGGCGTCACCTCCCTGCGATCCTCGCCGCCGCCGGGTGTCACGAGGACGAATTCATCAGTAGCCACGATCCGGGTGCCGGTCTTGGCCTTCTCGAAGTGGAAGGTGATCTCCCGGAATACCTGGACCTGGCGCCCACCCTGCATCGTACTCCCTTCGGCCCGCCGGTAGATGGCCGCCTTATTGTCCGATCGGACCTGGACCATGCCGGCGGCCGCACACTCAAGGTTCAGGGCCACCTGCACCGAGTCGGTATCGAAGGTCTTGGCCACCACCTTGGCGAAATTCTGCTGGGCGGCGGCGCGGGCCGGCAAAGCGGCTACCAGCGCGAGGACCAGCGGTACGAGGGCGCGACGAGGGGGCACGGGGCGTCCTTTCAGGGTGGAGAGATCCGAAATCGGGCCGGCGTCGTTTAAACGCGGCTGCACCTGGCCTGGGGCACAGCACATTAGCTTGAGATCGGGACGGCCGGTAGGGCAGGCAGACGGACAGACGGACAGACGGACCGAACAATGATGGGCGTGCGGCGATGATCGCAACCGACGCTCTCAGGCAACCGGAATTGGAGGAGAACCATGTCACAGACCAAACCCAACGACGCCGAGCTCAAGCAGCGGCTGACCCCGCTGCAGTACCAGGTGACCCAGCAGGAGGGCACCGAGGCGCCGTTCCGCAACGCCTACTGGAACAATCACGAGCCGGGGATTTACGTGGACATCGTGTCGGGAGAGCCGCTGTTCAGCTCGCTCGACAAGTACGATTCGGGTACGGGGTGGCCGAGCTTCACCCGGCCGCTCGAGTCGGGAAATGTCGTTACCCGGAGCGATCACAAGCTCTGGAGCGAGCGCACGGAAGTCCGTTCGGCCGGAGGCGATTCCCACCTGGGCCACGTCTTTGACGACGGCCCGGCGCCGACCGGGCTGCGCTACTGCATGAATTCCGCATCGCTGCGGTTCGTTCCGGTGGACCGGCTGGAAGCCGAGGGCTACGGGCAGTACCTCAAGCTGTTCAAGTAGTTCCCGCCCACGGGCTCACGGGGCGCGCCAGACCAGCGCCCCGTCATCCGCCCGCGCCTCCTCCACCCTTCCCTCCTGCTCCACGTACTCCACCAGTTTCACCCGGTGCTGGCCGAACAGGTGCTCGACCTCCTCTTCCGGCAACTGGCCGCGCGGAAGCGGGTCAAGACGCGGGAGCGGGGCCGTCATCCGCCAGAGACTGATGATCCACGCCCCGTTGTCGAGGCGGATGAAATCCAGTTCACCGCCGGTCTTCTCCGGCGGCACCCACTTCCCCAGCCTGGTGTAGTTGAACTCGAGGCGCCGCAGCTCGGCGGTGCGCCGGTCGAGCCAGAGCACTCCACTGATATCCGGAAGCTTGCGTGATCTGACCGGCTGGAAGCCGACGCCGATCAGATCCCCTCTCCCCGCGGGTGGATCAACCGCCCGGAAGCAGTGGGTGCCGAGGAAGGGATCGGAAAAGAACACCCGGGCATCCGGGCCGTAGTAGGCGGGGCCGCGCACCGTGTCTCTCGCCTGCACAAAGCCCGCCGCCGCCAGGCTATCGGCCGGCAGGGACACGATCGGCCAGGTGCCGCGATCGACCCGGCCAAGCGGTTCCTGGGTGAGGATGACACCGTCGGGGTCGCGCCGCCGGGTCGTGACGGTGCTGCGATACTCGAGCGCCCGCGCCTTCATCGTCGCTTCGGCCAGCTCGAGCGCCTTGCGTGCCTCCTCCCAAAGCGTGGCCACATCGGCATCGGCCCGGGGATCGGCCTTGCACGCCGAGCCGGACTTGACCGTGATCGCCTCGATCACGACCGGTGCGCTGGTTACCAGGAACTTGCCGACCAGCTTCTGACCGCCCGCGAGGTCGAAGGAGCGCGAGGTCCACGCGGTGGCGCCGATCCGCAGCACCCGGAGGCGGTAGCTCCCCGGCACCACCGCCGGCAGGAGAAAGGTGCCCCGTTCAGTCGTGTTGCTACTGGCTTTCACCGAATCACGGGCGCCGAGGAGGAGGACGAGGCCGCCGATCACGGGGTGACCGGTGGCGGAGTCGGTCACTGACCCCTGAACGGTCTGCGCCGTCGCTGGAACGGAAACAGGGAGAAGGGTTGCAAGGAGAAGGGCCACCCTGCCCCACCCTCGCGCCTTCATTGGGGCTTGGCGCGCGCGGCCGCGAGTCCCAGCGTGGCAAGCCGGCGGCCGGGTGCCAGCGCCAGCGCCCGCTGGAAGCTCCCGGCGGCTTCATCCCGCCGGCCGGCGGCGAGCAGGACTTCCCCCAGCAGTTCATGCGAGGGTTTCTGTACCGAGGGCGGACCGAACTCCGCAGGGAGGGAATCCTCGACGGCCGCCGCCCGGCGGAGCATCGAGATCGCGGCCGTGGTATCGCCACCGGCGCGGGCGAGGAGAGCCTCGAGCTGGAGCGCCATCACTCCCGCCTGGGCGCGATCGAGCCCGCCATTGTTTTCCGCCGGCACCGAGTCGGCCAGCGCCCGGACCTCGGCCGACCAGCGGCGGGCTTCCGGCGGCTGACCCCGTTGCAGCGCCGCGTATCCCGCGGCGAATCGCCGGGTGACGCGCGCCAGCCAGTGGAACGAGGAATCGTTCACCGGCCAGTCGAGCGAAGGATCGTTCCACCGCTCGCCATCGATCACCAGCTCACCGATCATCTCGATGAGGGCCGGTCCGCGCGCCGCCCTGGCCGGCGTCATATGGTCGTGCAGGCCCCGGAGCAGCGCCGCGGCCCTGGTCGTGTCTCCCAGCTGCAGGTACCCGTATCCCAGCCAGGCGGTGTAGTGCCCCGGGAGCCAAGCCGAAGTATCGGGGCCGGAGGCGATGATGTTCTGGGATACCACTTCGGGCCACATCCCGAGGGCCAGGAAGATGTGAGTGGTCATGTGCTGCGCGTGGGCGGCAGCGGGCGCAATCGTCGAGTACGCGCGGGCGGCCGGGAGTGCCCGGCTGGCATGCTGCGGGTCGTCAAAAGCGTGGATCACGTAGTGCGCCGCGCCCGGATGCTGCGGGTGGCGCCGGAACAGATCGAGCGCGATGGCGCCTGCCCGCTCATAGGTGGGGACGTCCCGGATGCCCTGGCTCAGGCCCATCAGCGCCAGAGCATAGAATGCCTTGGCCTCGTCGTCCGACGGGTAGCGCGCGGCCAGCTGCTTCAGCGCGCCGGCAAAGAGCGTGTCCCGATGCGCCTTCGAACCTTCCCCGTACAGCACCTCGACGGTGCCCAGCCAGTCCCGTTCCCGGGCCGTGCGGGTCCGGGCGGCCCGCTCCCTGGCGGTCGGGGCAAAGCGGCGCAGCGCGGCGAGCGCGGCGGCAGTGTCCTGCTGGTTCCAGATCGGATGGGTGTACGTCATGGCCTCGCCCCAGTAGGCCATCGCAAAGGCGGGGTCGAGGGCTTGCGCGGCCCGGAAGGCCGTCGCCGCATCTTCGTACTCGAAGCTGTGCAGCAGGAGCAGCCCCTTCAGGAACTGAGGCTGGGCGGCAGTCGCGCCGGAGTTGGGAAAGGAGGCCTCACCGAGTGAGGATTGCTGGGCGCTGAGCGGTGCAGCCGCGCAGGTGAGGACGAGGAGAACCGCAGAGAGTCGTGGCATGCCGGAAAATAGCGGCGTGATGCGGCGATCGGGAAAGGCGAAAAGCGAAAGGCGAACGGGAGTGTTCGGCTCAACTGGCCACCCGTCGAGCCGTCCGCCCGTCTATGGCCGCCGGTTCAGCACCTCGCGCACGCGGTCGATCAGCTCGCGGATGGTGAACGGCTTGCGCAGCAGCTCGACTTCGCCTTCGAGCAGTCCGAGCCGGGCCAGATCCTCGCCCGGGAAGCCGCTGATGTAGAGCACCGGGAGCCCGGGGCGCCGCTTCCGCAGCGCGTCGGCCAGGGCGCCCCCGCTTTCTCCCGGCATCATCACGTCGGTCACCAGCAGATCGATCTCGTGTTCGTGCTCCGCGAAAATCCGCCGCGCCGCCTCCGGCGCCGGCGCCTCGAAGACCGAGTAGCCGCCGGTGACGAGAATGCGGCGGGCCGCGTGGCGCACGACCTCGTCGTCCTCGACGAGGAGCAGGGTGCCGACGCCGCGCCGGGAGGTCGCGTGGTCGGCCGCGTGGTCGGTCTCCGCCGACGGCGCGACCCGGGGGAACCAGAGGCGGAAGCGCGAGCCCTTGCCGACGGCGCTGTCCAGGCTGATGCCGCCCTGCGAGCGCCGCATGAAGGCAAAGACTCCGGCGAGGCCGAGCCCGGTGCCGCGCTCCATGGACTTGGTGGTAAAGAAGGGCTGGAAGAGGCGGTCGCGGGTCGCCGGATCGATTCCGGTGCCCCGGTCGGCCACCTCGACCACCACGTATCGTCCGGCCGGCACCGTGAGGAAGGCACTCTCGAGCGGCCAGTCCAGCGTCTCGGAGGAGACGGACATGGTGATGGTGCCGCCGCTGGTCATGGCATCGCGGGCATTGGCCGCCAGGTTGAGCAGGGCGTGCTCGAGTTCGTCCGGATCCACCCGGGCAAACCCGCTGTCCGGGTTGATCCTGAGCTCGAGGATGTGGCTCTCGCCGATGAGACGCTGAATCAGGGCCCGGGCCGTTTCCACCCTTGGGCCGATGGCAATGACCCGGGGATCGGCGCCCCGGGGCCGGCTGAAGGCGAGCAGCCGGCCAGTGAGCGCCGCACCCCGCTGCGCCGCCTGGCGGATGTTCTCCATATCGCCACGGAGGGCGTGGCCGGCAGGCAGATCCTGCAGGGCGAATTCGCTGCTGGCCATCACGGCCGTCAGCAGGTTGTTGAAATCGTGCGCGACCCCGCCCGCGAGCTGACCCACCACTTCCATCTTCTGGGCCTGGCGCAGCTGTTCCTCCAGCAGGGTCCGCTCCGTGACATCCCGCGCATTGAGCACCAGCCCGCCCACGGCCGGCTCCGCCGTGAGGTTGGCCACGTTGCATTCGAAGCGGCGCCAGCCGCCCGCCGAGTGCAGCAGCCGGGTGGCGATCGATGCCGTACCGGCGGGATGGAGCAGCAATTCGTCCAGCACCGCCCAGACCCCGGCCTGGTCCTCGGGATGGATGAGCGAGGCGAAGGATGCGTCGGCCAGCTGCTCGGGCGGGCGTCCGAGCAGGGCTTCCCCCGCCGGGCTCACGAACTGGATGGTATGGGTCGCATCCACGACCAGGATGAGGTCGGTGGAATTGCGCACCAGCGCCTCGAAGCGGCGCTCCCCCGCCTGCTCGGTCTCGAGCCGCGCGGCCTGGGTGGCGTCCATGACCAGCAGGAACTCCCGCGCCACGAGCAGCACGTTGAGCAGGATCAGGGTCACCAGCACCGGCCGGACCACCGCCACCTGCCCTTCGAGCGCGAGCAGCAGGAGGACGCCCGCGCCGCCGGTGGCGAGCAGGATCGGCAGCGGGCTGAACTGGACGACGGCGGACGTCTGCTGCGCGCCAGAATTCATCGGGTCGCGGCTGTACCAGCCCGCCGCCCAGATGGTGGCGAGGTCCACCGCGACGGCCGCGGGGAGCGACCAGTTGGGTCCGACGTAGCCGGTGGCCCACAAAGTCTGGAACATGACATCGATCAGCAGGGACGCCGCCTGGGCACCCACCAGGAGCCGCCAGGCCCGCGCGCTCGGCACCGGCAAGCCGCGGGCGATCGCGGAATTGGCCGCGACCAGGCCGACCAGTCCCAGCATCGGATAGACGGTGGCCAGGAACTGGCTCAGCCCGGTCCAGTCGGCGCGGAGCTGGCGATGGGTATAGACCAGGATGCCGGACACCAGCAGCAGCGCGCCCACATCGAGAATCTGGCGGGAGCGGCGGCTGGCAATGGCCGGCGCGCGCGGCAGGAGGAGCAGTCCAAGGACCTGCAGCGGATAGGCCAGGAGGTAGAAGAAATCGGCGATCGTGTAGCGCGGCTCATCGTTCGAATTGACCGCGATGATCGCGAGGAGGGCACTGCCGATGGCGTAGCAGAGGAAGACGCCCATCAGGGCCAGCAGCGCCCGCCGGGCCCGGCTGGGCAGGTCGGCCCGGTGCGCGGCGCGCCAGAGGCTCCAGGCCGCCCAGAGCTGGAGCGGAATGAAGCCGGTGTAGGTGAACACCAGCCCGGCCAGCCCCCAGCCGCGCCACGCCTGGGTCACCTCGCTCCACGCAAAGAAGCAACCGAAGGCGAGCGCGATGAGCCTGGCGTCGAATCGCCAGGCCAGCCGCGACCAGCGGGCTGCTACCGGTGCATCCACCATGGTCCCCAAACTGTCGCCGCCGTGTCTGACTGTCGGTCCGGGCTCTTCATCCGTCCGGGGGTGGCCTGGCCTCGCGGCCAGCGGGCTCCTCCCCCGCCGGAATGGCGGACGAGGTCCACATCGTCAGTATCGGCAGCGGAGGGGAAAGCTTTAGAGGAGAGAGTCCCGCACCCGGTTCAGAGGCCGACCCGCGCCTGGATGGGAGGGTAGCGCGGGTCATCGCGCAGGCTGGCCAGGGCCGGATCCACCGCGAGGAACACCATGCTGTGCTCGCGCTCCGCTGACGCGCGCTCGAGACGGGCAAAGGCGCCGTCCCGGTCGCCGCCGGCCGCCAGCACCATGGCGATGTCATACTGCGGCACGAAGCGCCGGGTGCCCAGCTCGTCCAGCTCGGCGATCAGGGCGCGGGCCTCGCGCTCGCGGCCGGCCGCCATGTGGGCCCGGGCCAGGCCGGCGACGGCAATCGCGCTGCGATGCATGAGGCGAATGGCCGTCTCGAACTCACGCACCGCGCCGTCGAAGTCTCCGGTCACGACCAGGGGATCGCCCAGCCAGAGGTGCCCGAGGGCAAAGGTGGGATCGAGCTCGATGACCGCGCGGTACTGTGCGATGGCATCCTCGAAGCGGCCGGCGTAGTACATGGACCAGCCGATGGCGGCGTTGGAGATCATCGAGAGCGGTTCGCTCGCCACGGCCCGCCGCATGGCGGCCTCCGCCTCGGCAAAGCGTTGCCGGACCACGAGCAGATTGCCATAGCAGTGGGAGGCCGTGGCGTAGCCCGGGGCCATCGCCTCCGCCTTGCGGAAATCCGCCTCGGCCTCCGCCCAGGACCACTCGTGGTACAGGCGCACGTATCCGCGGGAGCTGTAGGCCGCCGCCAGCGAGTCATCCAGGGCCAGGGCGCGGTCCGCGGCCGCGATGGCGCGGGGAAAGGCCTCCTTGGGATGCATCCAGCCGTAGAAGCCCATGATGTTGTAGCTGTCGGCCACCCCGATCTCGGCGAGCGCGTACTCCGGATCGAGTCTGAGCGCCTGCTGGAAATGCTCCAGCCCCTTGAGCAGCTCCGCTTCGATCCGGCGGCCCCAGTGGAAGCGGCCGCGGAGGTAGTGGGTATAGGCCTCGACATTGTCGGTGCCCTGCTGGCCACCCCGTCCGCGGTCGGGCGCCAGGCGCACGCGGAGCACCCTGGCGATGGCCTGCGACAGCTCGTCCTGGACCGCGAAGACGTCGCTCAGCTCCCGGTCGAACGTCTCGGACCAGACCTGGTAGCCGTCGGCGACCGTGGTGAGCTGAGCGGCCAGACGGATGCGGGTGCCCGCCTTGCGGATGCTGCCCGAGAGCACCATCTCGACATTGAGTGCCCGACCCACGACCCGTGCGTCCTCGTTGCGCCCCTTGTAGGCAAAGACGGAGCTGCGCGCCGCCACCCGGAGTCCCGCGGTCCGGGTCAGCGCCGAGATCAGTTCTTCGGTCATGCCGTCGCTGAAATACTCGTTCTCGGGATCGGCGCTCATGTTGACGAAGGGAAGCACCGCCACCGAGCGGGTCGCCGGCACAGCCTGGGCGGGCGTCGGCACCGTCACCTCGCCGGTCCGCAGCGTCGAGGCCGCCTGCAGCGCGCGGGTCAGCTCGGCGGCCGTGGCGTGCCGGGCGCCGGGATCGGTGGAAAGGAGGCGCATGACCAGGTTTTCCAGCTCCCCCGAAGCCTGCGGCCGCGCGGCGCGGAGCGGCGGCGGCGTTTCCTGGAAGCGCCGGACAATCAGGGCCTGCGCCGCAGTGCCGGCGAACGGCGCGGCGCCGGTGATCATCTCGTAGAGCACGCAGCCCAGCGAGTAGAGATCGCTGCGGCCGTCGAGGCTCGATTCGCCGATCGCCTGCTCGGGGCTCATGTAGGCGGGGGTCCCGACCACCAGGCCCACCTGGGTCACCTGGGTATCGGTACCACCCTCCTCCACCGCACTTACCGCCCGGGCGATGCCGAAGTCCGCCACCCGGGCATGCCCGGCCGCGAGCAGGATGTTTTCCGGCTTGATGTCCCGGTGAATGATGCCGCGGGCGTGGGCATAGTCGAGCGCATCCGCCACCTCGCGCGCGATGCGCAGCGCGTCGGCCAGCGGAATCGTCCCTTCACGCCTCAGCCGGTCGCGGAGCGATTCCCCCTCGACGTAGGGCATGACGTAGAAGAGGACCGTCGCGAGTCGCGAGTCGCGAGCCGATCCTGTCCCGGGCTCCGCTCGTGACTCGTGACTCGTGACCTGAATCTCCCCCGAATCGAGCAGTGCAAGAATGTGCGGATGATCAAGACTGGCCGTGAGACGAATCTCACGCAGGAAACGGGTCGCGCCGATCAGGCTCGCCACATCCTCCCGCAGCACCTTGATGGCCACCTTGCGGCGATGCTTCAGATCCTCGGCGAGGTAGACGGTCGCCATCCCCCCCACGCCGAGCTCGCGCTCGAGTCGGTAGCGGTCCGCGAGCGCCGCGGTCAGGGGGCCGGGTAGAGTGGTCATCGCTGATGGCCCGGGCCGGCGATGCGGGCCCGGAATTCGGTGAGCCAGTTGCGCACCATGACCAGGTGCGCTCCGCCGCTGGCCGGGACGATCATGACCAGCGTCTGGCCATCGGGACTGACGTCGAAGTTGGCGTGGGGAGCGAAGCTGACGAAGTCGCCCTCGAACGCCAGTGCGCGGCGGGTCACGGCAAATGTGGTCCCGGCGGTGACCGTGGCCACCATCATCCGGCGATCGGCGCGGTAGAAGATCCGGTCGCCCCGGGGAGACCACATCACTTCGTTCCCCCCGTCCGTCGAAATCCTCACCCGGCCGCCCTCACCGGTCATGGGCCGCACGTAGACTTCGAGCTTGCCGGACTCATCCGAGAGGTAGGCCAGCCACCGGCCGTCCGGGGAAATCCGCGGCTGCAGCTCCTGGAACGGCGTGGTCAGCACCGCCCGGGGCGGCTCGTTCCCGCCGAGCGTTGCTGACCAGAGGTCCCGCCCGCCGCCCGGCGTCAGACTGCGAAAGACGATGGTGCGTCCATCTCGCCCGACGGTGACCTCGTGGATGTCATCCCTGAATCCCAGCAGGGAATCCGCTGGGCCGCTGCCGTCCGCGGGTGCCCAGGCCAGGATCGCACGGCCAGCATGACTGTGCCTGAGCAGGAGGCGCCTGCCATCCGGCATCCATTCCGGCCGGTCGCTTTCGCCGTCGGTGGTGACGCGGTCGAGAGTGCCCCCCAACCGGTCGTACACCCACGCATTCGGAGCCGGCGTGGCGATGTCGAGTGCGATCCGCTTGCCGTCCGGGGAAAACCGGGGCGAGGAGTAGGCACCGGGCTTGGCCATCAGAGGGGTGACCTTCCCCTCCAGATTGACGAGAACCAGGCCGCGATCGTCCGCGCCCACCTCATAGACCAGATCCCCCCGCCCGTTCACGGCGACACGGACGCCGCCATTGCCGTCGATCGAGACGCCATCCAGTACCTGGATTGGCTCGCCGTGTGTCGTCCAGTTCGCCTGGTCGAAGGCGACGGCCATGAGGCTGCTGGGAGCCTTGAGGTAGAGCAGGTAACCGTCCAGCACGCCGAGCGGGACGGCGCCGACCAGGTCCAGGATCCTGGCCCGGTGAGTTCGCAGCGAGGCGACACCCAGGCGAGCCGTCCCAGGCACCGAATTCCAGCTGGTGAACAGCACCGTTTCGCCGTCGGGGAGCAGGCGAGGATAGCGGTGCAGCCCGGGATCCGCGGGGATGGAGTCGATGGCGCGGACCGGCGTTCCTCCGGTGGCTGCGAGGACCGAAAGACCACCGGTCTGTCCCTGAGTGCCCAGCACGATCCGGCCGTCCGGTGTCCAGACCCCTCCGTTGGCCAGGAGATCATCCTGGATATCGACGACCTCGCCCCCTTCCACCGGAATCTTGACCAGGTTGCCACGGCTCAGGGTCGTGCCGCTGGTGAAGTAGGCGATCCAGCGCCCGTCCGGCGAGAAGAACGGCGTGGTGGCGTTGCGGGTGCCGGGAAGGGCGCGCGGGGTGAGCTGATCGATGCTCCGGACATACAACAGCCGGTCGACGCCCGACCCCACGTAGGCGACGGTGCGGCCGTCCGGCGAGATCGCCAGCGCCTGGCTGGCAATCAGATTGAACGGGTTGGCACCGTCGTCCACGGCGAATCGGACCGGCGCCGCATCGGCTCCGGTGTTCCCGCGCCGTCCAAGCCAGAAGGCGACAGCGATCATCGCCGCCGAGACGGCGATGAGGATGGGCAGACGGGCAGGCGGGCGGGGGTCACGGGAGACGGCCCGACGCGCCGCGGTACCTGCCCCTCTGCCCCCCTGCCCCCCCAGTGCCGCCGAGAATTCCGCGGCGCTGCCCCACCGGTCCGCCGGCAGTTTTTCGAGGGCCGTCAGCACCGCCGACTCGACTGGCGGCGGAACCGATTTCCGCTGGGCGATGAGCCCGGCCGGCTCCGCCGTCATCACCTTGGCCACGATGGCCTGCGCCGTCGGCCCGGTGAACGGCGGCTCGCCGATGAGCATTTCGTAGGTGACACAGCCCAGCGCGTACACGTCCGAGCGGCCGGTGATCTCCCGCTCGCCCATGGCCTGCTCGGGGCTCATGTAGTGCGGCGTGCCGAGGCTCATGCCGGTCTCGGTCATCCGGGAGCCGCCGGCGCTGCTCACCGCCAGCGCGATGCCGAAATCGGCGACCAGCGCCTGGCCGTCGTGCAGCAGGATGTTTTCGGGCTTGATGTCCCGGTGGATCACACCCTGCCGGTGGGCGTAGTCGAGAGCGGAGGCCACCTCGGTGGCGAGCCGCACTCCGTCGGCGATCGGCAGCTGCTTTTCGCGATTCAGCCGGTCCCGGAGGCTCTCCCCCTGCACGAAGGGCATGACGTAGTAGACCATGGTCAAGAGCTGCGAGTCGCGAGCTTGAGTCGAAGCGCTGTCGACTCGCGACTCGTGACTCGCGACTGTCGTAGTTCCCGAGTCGATCAACCCCAGGATGTGCGGGTGCTGCAGATTGGCGATCGTCTTGATCTCGCGCAGAAACCGGTCGACGCCGATCACCGCCGCCAGCTCGGGGCGGAGCACCTTGATGGCGACCTTCCGGCCGTGCTTGAGATCCTCGGCGAGATACACCGTGGCCATGCCGCCCTGCCCCAGCTCCCGCTCGATGCGGTAGCGGTCGGAGAGTGCGGCGGCGAGAGTGTCGAGGGTCATCGGA
>DATEHG010000073.1:0-36866 GCA_035279705.1 Gemmatimonadales bacterium | reverse complement strand
TTCCAGCCGAGGTGGCGGAACATCATTTCACCCGAGAGGATCACGGATCCCGGGTTGACCTTGTCCTGGTTGGCATACTTGGGCGCGGTGCCGTGGGTGGCCTCGAAGATGGCGTGGCCCGTGAGGTAGTTGATGTTGGCTCCCGGCGCGATGCCGATGCCGCCCACCTGGGCCGCCAGGGCGTCCGAGACGTAGTCGCCGTTCAGGTTGAGCGTGGCGATGACATCGTATTCCGCGGGCCGGGTCAGGATCTGCTGCAGGAACGCGTCGGCGATCACGTCCTTGATCACGATGCCGCCGGGCAGCCTGCACCACGGGCCGCCGTCGATCTCGACCCCGCCATACTCCTGTCTGGCCAGCTCGTAGCCCCAGTCGCGGAAGCCTCCCTCGGTGAACTTCATGATGTTGCCCTTGTGCACCAGGGTGACGCTCTTCCGCTTCTGGCTCACGGCGTAGTCGATCGCGGCCCGGATCAGCCGCTTGCTCCCATCTTCCGAGACCGGCTTGATGCCGATGGCGCTCGATTCCGGGAACCGGATCGAGGTGGCGCCGAGTTCCTGCTGCAGGAAGGCGATCAGCTTCTTCGCCTGGTCGGAGCGGGCCTTGTATTCGATGCCGGCGTAGATGTCTTCCGTGTTTTCGCGGAAGATGACCATGTCGACCAGCTCGGGCTGCTTGACCGGGCTGGGCACACCGGTGAACCAGCGCACCGGGCGGACACAGGCGTAGAGGTCGAGTTTCTGCCGCAGCGCCACGTTGAGGGAGCGGAACCCGCCGCCAACCGGCGTGGTGAGCGGCCCCTTGATCGCCACCAGGTGGTGATTGATGGCGGTGATGGTGTCGTCAGGGAGCCAGTTGTCCAGCTGGTTCTTGGCCTTCTCGCCGGCCAGCACCTCGAACCAGGCGATCCGCTTCTTCCCGCCATAGGCCTTGGTGACCGCGGCGTCGAACACCCGCTGCGAAGCCTTCCAGATGTCCGGGCCGGTGCCGTCACCCTCGATGAACGGGAGGATCGGATGGTCGGGAACGTCGAGGTGTCCGGCCCGCATCGAGATGAGGTCGCCGGGAGGAGTCTTGAGCTGGTTGTAGTTGGGCATTGTCTGGGGTGAGTGATGGACGGGCCGTAAGCCATAAGCCATAAGCTCGTGCCGTAAGCTTATGGCTTATGGCTTAAGGCTTATAGCTTGTTGACATGTCCTCCAATATAGCGGCACAGCTCGCCCGCCTCGTCCACGCCGGATTCGAGTCGTACCAGGCCCAGTTCGGGCTGGTTACCCGGCGTGCCCAGGCCCGCTTCGAACACCGGGACTGGACCGGTGGCCAGCGGGATGCCCGGGAGCGCCTGGGTCTGTACCGCCAGTTCAGCGACTGGGTGGCGCGCGAGCTGGGGCGCGAACTTGGGGGACGGGAGTCCGATGCGGCCCTCTGGTCCGAGGCCCGTCCGGCGTTCCTCGAACTGGCCTCGAAACGGAATGACGCCGAACTGGCGCTCACCTTCTTCAACAGCTCCGCTCGCCGGATCCTGAAGAGCATCGGCCTCGATACCGCGGCCCACTTCACCCCTGGGGATTTCGCCCGGATCGCCCCCCAGCTCGGCGGCACGGCCATGCGCCGCTACCCGGGCGGCGTGCCGCTGGCCATGCTGCTGGAGCAGGTGTTGCGCGATCTCCCCTTCGCCGCCGCCTTTGCCGACCTGCCGAACGAAGCCCGCCTCGCGGCCGAGGCGCTGGCTCATGGGTTGCCAGCGGGAGAGGTGGAATCCCTCGAACTCGTCCCTTCTCCTTTCTACCGGAACAAGGGCGCCTATCTGGTGGGTCGGCTGCTCGTTGGCGGCCAGCCGGTTTCGGTGACCATAGCGCTGGTTCATCCCGCCGCCGGCGTGCGAGTGGACGCGGTCCTGGCCACCGCCGGCGAGATGAGCGTGGTGTTCAGTTTTACCCGCTCCTACTTCCAGGTGGAGCCCGGCTGTCCCGCCGCCCTGGTGGCCTTCCTGCAGGAACTCATGCCGCAGAAGCCGCTGGACGAGCTGTACACGGCCATCGGCTACCACAAGCACGGCAAGACACTGCTCTACCACGCCCTGCTCCGGCATCTCGAGGATCCTGAGGCGCGCTTCGAGATCGCCGAAGGGGAGCCCGGACTCGTCATGGTGGTGTTCGCGCTGCCGTCGTTCAACGTCGTGTTCAAGATTATCCGGGACCGGTTCGGTGCTCCCAAGAACACGACCCGGGCGGCCGTCATCGACAAGTACCGGCTGGTCTTCGGCCATGACCGGGTAGGGCGCCTGGCCGATGCCCACGATTTCGAGAATCTGACCTTTCCCCGCAGCCGGTTTGCCGCCGATCTCGTGGACGAGCTCACCCGGGAGGCGGCGGGCACCGTCCGCTTCGAGGGATCGCGCGTGACGGTCCGCCACCTCTACTCCGAGCGCCGGGTGGTGCCGCTCAATCTGTACCTCAAGAGCGCCACGCCCGAGCAGGCCAGCGAAGCCATCGTGGGCTACGGCCAGGCCATCCGGGACCTGGCCGCCGCCAACATCTTCACCGGGGACATGCTGCTCAAGAACTTCGGGGTGACGCGCAACGGGCGGGTCATCTTCTACGACTACGATGAACTCTGTCTGCTCACCGAGTGCCGCTTCCGCGAAATCCCGCCGCCGCGGGACGAGGCGGATGAGGTAGCGGGCGAGCCCTGGTTCTCGGTCGCGGACGGCGACGTATTTCCGGAGGAGTTCCGCCATTACCTCGTCCTCCCGGGCGAGCTGGGCTCCGCCTTCCTGGCTGCGCACGCGGAACTGCTCACCGTGGAGTACTGGCGCCGGATGCAGCAGCTCGCGCTGAGCGGCGAGATGGCGGACATCTTCCCGTACCGCGAGGAGCGACGGCTTGTGAGAAGCCTTAAGCCATAGGCCGTAAGCCCTAAGCTCACGGCAAGCTCGCTTGCAGCTCCGTCATTACCTTTACGCCCCGACCAAGCTTATGGCTTAAGGCTCAAGGCTGATGGCACTCACCATTCAGATTTTTGGAACGAAGCAGTCCGCCGCGACCCGGTCCGCCCTGCGCTTCTTCGCCGAGCGCCGGATCAAGGTCCATTTCGTGGACTTGAACGAGCGGGCCGCGTCGGTGGGGGAGTTGCGCCGCTTCGCCCAGAAATTCGGCGTCGAGGCGCTGCTCGACCGGGACGGGAAGCGCTTCGAGGCGCTGGGCCTGCGGGCCGCGCGCTATGGCGAGGAAGCGTGGCTCGAGAAGCTTGCCGCCGAGCCGCTGCTCCTGAAGACGCCCCTGGTGCGGAATCAGAGCCAGCTCACGATCGGTGCAGCCGAGGAAACGTGGAAAGAATGGCTACAAACGTGAGTATCCTGCTCCCCGCTCCCTGCTCCCAGCTCCCTGCCGGTGGTCATGTCTGAGTTGGCGGCCGCCGGCATCGCGGTCGAATTCGGCCGCACCGTGCTCTTCTCCGACATCACCTTCACCGTCGAGCGGGGGGAGCGCTGGGGCATCATCGGCCGCAACGGCACCGGGAAGACCACCCTCATCAACATTCTGGCGGGTACCGCCGAGCCCACCCGTGGCACGGTGAGTCGCACACCCGGCCTCAGGGTCGCCGTGCTCGATCAGCACCGCGATTTCGGAGACGCGAAGACGGTGTGGCAGGCCGCCGCCAGCGCCTTCGCCGATCTCGTGGCGCTCGAGAATTCCCTGTCCGACCAGTCAATGCGGCTTGGCGAGCTGGGAGACGGCGCGACGCAGGCCGATCTGGATCGCTATTCCCATGACCTCGAGCGCTTCGAGCGGGACGGCGGCTACAGCTACACGGCCCGGATCGACGCGGTGCTTCACGGCCTGGGTTTCGACCCCGAAAAGGCGCACACCCAGGCGCTCGAAACCCTGAGCGGCGGGGAGCGGGGCCGGCTCGGCCTTGCCTGCCAGCTCGCCGCGCCGGCCGATGTCCTGGTGCTGGACGAACCCACCAACCACCTCGATCTCGATACCTCGCGCTGGCTCGAAGGGTATCTCCGGCAGGTGGACGAGACGGTCCTCCTGATCAGCCATGACCGCGCCTTTCTCGAGGCCGTGGTGGATCATGTGCTCCACCTCGAAGCGAAGTCCGCGGCGGCGTACACCGGCGGGTACGCGGCCTTTGTCCGCCAGCGGGAGGAGCGTCGCATGGCCCAGGCGCGCGCCTTCGCCAAGCAGTCGAAGGTCATTGCCGCGGAATCGGATTTCATCGCCCGCAACATCGCCGGCAACAACAGCTCGCAGGCCAAGGGCCGGCGGCGGCGGTTGACCCGCCTGCCGAGGCTCTCACCACCCCCGAGCGAATCGGATGTCATGGCGATCCGGCTGGAGGCGAAGAGCCGGGGCGGGGACCAGGTGCTGGTGCTCGACAAGCTGGCGCTGGCCATCGAGGGACGGCAGCTGCTCAAGCCGTTCTCCTCGGTCCTCCGCCGTGGCGATGTGCTGGGCCTGATCGGCGCCAACGGGACGGGGAAGTCGACGCTGCTGCGCACCGTCGCCGGTGAACGTCACGCCGAGGGCGGCTCCGCCCGGCTCGGCGATTCGATCGACATGGCCTGGTACCGCCAGGACCTGCTCCAGATCCCGATGGGGAAGAGCCTCTTCGACATCATCCACGACCTCCGCCCCTCGTGGACCCGCGGCCAGGTGCAGGGACACCTCGGGCGCTTCGACTTTTCGGGAGACACCGTCCTCCGCCACGCCGACTCCCTCTCCGGCGGCGAGCGCGCCCGCCTTGCCCTCGCGCTCGTCATGCTCTCCGGCGCCAACTTCATGGTGTTCGACGAACCCACCAATCATCTCGACGTCGAATCGATCGAGGCGCTGGAGGATGCCATCGAGGCGTTCGAGGGCACCGTGCTGCTGGTGAGCCACGACCGTGCTCTGCTCGACACCCTCTGCACCCGCTTGTGGGTTCTCGAGGACGGGAAGATGTCGGACTATCCGGGGACCTTCGAGGAATGGGAGGAAACCCGCGAAGCCGGTCTGAAGGCGGAACGCGAGGCGGCGGCGAAGGGGCGGTCAGGCGGACAGGCGGGCAGGCGGGCAGCGAAGGAAAGTACCGGCGGACAGGCGGCCGGTCGGGCAGAACAGAAGAGCAAACAGTCCGAGCTGCGTAGCGCCCAGCGCGCGGCCGAAGAGATGGAGGTCAAGGTCGCCGAGGCGGAGCGAAGAGTGGCGAAGCTGAGGGGCGAACTCGAGGATCCCGGCCTCTATCAGCGGCCGGATGGCCGCCAGCGCGCCACCGAGCTCACCGAACTGCTCGAGGGCGCCCGGGCCGATCTCGACCTGGCGATGGATGGGTGGACGCTCGCGACGGAGAAGGCCGAAAAGCTGAAGTGAGGAAGTTTGGAAGCTTGGAAGTGGTTGCATACTGGCTCGCGACCCCTTCCAAACTTCCCCCCTTCCAAACTTCCCGCCCCGGGCAGGAGTCAACAATCGAGGACATAAATGGACTGGTACGTCAAAACCTTCATCCGCGCCTCTCTCCTCTGGTTCGCCGCCGGGATTCTGCTCGGCGTGGCGATGACGATCGAGCCTTCCTTGATCATCTATCGCCCGGCTCATGCCCACATGAATGTGGCGGGCTTCCTGAGCATGCTGGTGTTCGGCGTCGGCTATCACCTGCTGCCCCGGCTGTTCGGGCACCCGCTCTACAGCCCCCGGTTGGCCGGCCTCCACGTCATCCTCGCCAATGTCGGGCTGCTGGGACTGGTTGGGGGCTTCCTCGTCCTGCCGCACCAGGTCACCGTGGGCCACTGGATCCTGGTGAGCGGGGGACTCCTCTTCGCCCTCGGAACTGCGCTGTGGCTCTGGAATCTGTGGCAGACCTTTAACGCGGCCGAGGTTGCCCAGCGCGCCCGCGCCCAAGGCGGCAAGCGTGGGCTGCCGACGGCGGAGCACTGAGAAGGTGGTCAGGCGGGCAGGCGGAAAGCGAAGGAAAGTACCGGCGGACGGGCGGCCAGTCGGGCAGAACAGAAGAGCAAACAGTCCGGGCTGCGTACCGCCCAGCGCGCAGCCGAGGAGATGGAGGTCAAGGTCGCCGAGGCAGAGCGAATGGTGGCCAAGCTGAGGGGCGAACTCGAGGATCCCGGCCTCTATCAGCGGCCCGATGGCCGCCAGTGCGCCACCGAGCTCACCGAACTGCTCGAGGGCGCCCGGGCCGATCTCGACCTGGCCATGGACGGCTGGTCCCTGGCGACGGAGAAGGTGGAGAAACTGAAGTAGGGAGGCAGCGGCGCAGGAGGGCCGAGTTGTTCACTGCCCCCCGGCCCCCCTGTCCACTCCGCGCCCGTCAGGGCGCCGCTTTCTTTGGATACGCCGGCGGCGGCGGTACCGGTGTCGGATGCGCCTTGATGTCCTCCTGCAGCGTCTTGATGGCCGCCATGAGCTGGGCGTCCTCTCCGCCGAAGGTGGCGTGCGGCAGGTTGTCGACCACGATGTCGGGGTCGACTCCATGGCCCTCGATCAGCCACGCGCCTTCCGGGCCGTAAACTCCGAATTCCGCCGCCGTCGCGATGCCCCGGTCCACCAGCACGTTGCTCGAGGTGAGCCAGATCTCGCCCCCCCACGTGCGGGTACCCAGCACCTTGCCCAGCCCGAGACGCTTGAACCCCTCGCTGAAGGCCTCGCCGTCGGAAGCCGTGGCCTCATCGCAGATCACGATGACCTTGCCGCGGAAGGCGTACTGCATGTTCCAGTACGGCTTGCCCACCCGGCCCTGCCAGTACATCCACGCCTTGCGGACCAGCTTCTCCAGTACCCAGCTGTCGATGTTGCCGCCGTTGTTGTGCCGCACGTCGATGATCAGCCCGTCCCGGTTGAACACGGGGTAGTAGTCCCGGGTCCACTGGTTGATATCGTTGGATCCCATGGCCCGGAGGTGCACGTACCCGATCTTGCCGTCGCTCGCCTTTTCCACCTGCTCGCGCCGGGTCAGCTCCCACTCGTTGTAGCGGAGATCGAAGGCATCTCCCTGGCTCATGGGCACCACGATCGCATCGCGGGCCGCGCCGGACCTGGGCACCAGGTGCAGCAGCACCTGCTTGCCGGCCCGGTTGCGGAGCAGCGCACCCGGATCCTGCACTGATGCGAGGGAAGTTCCGTCGATCGATTCGATCAGGTCGCCCTCGGACGCGTTGATCCGTGCCAGCGGCGAGAGATTGCCCGGCTCGTCGGCGTCGGCCCGGTAGATGTGGCCGATCCGGTAGCCACCGGCTTCGCGGGTCAGCTCGGCGCCGAGTGACGCGGGCTCGATGGCGTCGGGCGCCCGGCGCCGGTCGCCGCCGTAGACGAAGATGTGCAGCGCCGACAACTCGCTCACCATCTGCGCCAGCAGGTCGCTCAACTCCTCCCGGTCCGTGACCCGTTCGGCCAGCGGGGCGTACTTGGCCTGGATGGCCGCCCAGTTGTTGCCGTGCATCCCCTTGTCGTAGAAGTAGTCCCGCTCGAGGCGCCAGGCCTCGTTGAACATCTGGCGCCACTCCTCCCGGGGGACGACCGCGAAGCTCCAGCCCTTGAGATCGACCTGCGCCTTGCCGAGTTCGCCGGCCTTGGCGCCGGCCGGGGTCACGTAGAACGAGCCGCCCTTCCGGACCAGGAGCTTCTTGCCGTCCTGGGACAGTTCGTAGTTCTGCACGTCGTCGAGATAGGATTCCGGGCCATCAACCTTGGGCCCGATCTCCAGCGTCTTGATGGCAGTTTTCCCCTCCGCTCCCGACTCGCTCGAGAGGAAGTACAGCCGGTCGCCCGTCACCGACAGGTTGCCCAGGTTGCCGGCCGGCGCGGGAACGAGGTAAAGCCGCTGCATGAGGCCCGCCGTGTCGATCTCCACCTTGACCGACTTGTCCGTGGAGTCCGCCTTCTTCGCTTCGGGAGCCTTCTTCCCCTCCTTGGCCGTCTTGGCCGTCGTGTCCGTCTTGGCCGCGCCTTTTGCCGTCGAGTCCGCCCCCTGCAGCTCATCCGCCGGCTGGAAGGGGAACCGCAATCCGGCCTTCAGCGCGACCGCGAAAATCTGGGTCTGCCGGTCGTAGAACGGCTCGGGCTGCCGGGCGCCCCATGGGCCGCCCACCGAAGTTTCGAGATGGCGGTCCGAGAGGAAGTAGATCCACTTGCCGTCGGGGCTCCATGCCGGGCTGTAGCTGTCGTACCGGTCGGTGGTCACGCCGGTGATTTTGCCGCTCTTGACGTCGTAAACCGCGAGCCGGGAAAAGCTGTTGTCCTGCGGGTCGGTGAATGCCAGCCAGCGGCTGTCGGGGGACCAGGTGAGATCTCCGTAGTCACCATTCTCGTTCATACCGATGCGGCTGTTCTTCTTCGTGGCCACCTCGTAGACCCAGAGTTGCTGGTCCTTGTCCCGGTGCGCGATCCACTTCCCGTCCGGAGACGCGATGGCGTCCCACCGCAGCACCTTGCCATCCGTGGTGAGCGGCTGGCTCTGGCCCACGCCGTTGGCGGGGAGCCGGGTCAGTTCGACCTCCCCGGTCTCCGTGGTCAGGGCGAGCAGCGACTTGCCGTCGGGGAAGAAGCGGGCGTTGCGGTAGCGCACCCCTTGGCGGCGGGTGGCTTCGACGAGGCGGCCCTGGCCCGCCGGCGCCACGAATACCTGTCCGCGCGCGGTCAGCACCACCCGGTCGCCGTTCGGCGAGAGATGGGCCGCGGTCAGATACTCCATCGGGTTCTGGATCCAGTGCTCCCGCAGCTGATCGAAATCAGATGGAAGTGTGATCCCGAGTTTCGTGTCACGGCCGCTGGCGATATCAAAGAGGTACAGGTCGGAGCCGAGCTGGTAGACGATCCGCCCGTCGGCCTGGGCCGGGCTCTGCACATCCCAGCCCTTGTGGGTGGTGAGCTGCCTGAGATCCTTCCCCTGCTCGTTCATCGACCAGAGGTTCATGGTCCCGTCGCGATCGCTGGCAAAGTAGATCCGCCCCTGCCACCACATCGGCGCCTTGCTCGTCCCGGCGTAGTCGGACGCGAGCGGAACCGCCTCACTGCCCTCGGTGTACTTCCAGAGTTGTTCCGCCGTCCCGCCCTGGTACCGCTTGGTATGGCTGCCCTGGAATGCCTGCCGGGTGAAGTACAGCGTCTTGCCATCGGGCGCGTAGCTGCCGTCGGCCGCCTGGCTCAGCGGGATCGGCGTGTCGCTGCCGGACTTGGGATCGAGGCGGAAGAGCTGCTGGTTGGGCAGGGTCGAGCGGCGGTTGCTTGAGTAGAGGATCTGGCCGTCCGGTGTCCAGCCCGTAACGATGGCGTTGCCGCCGTACCAGGTGCGCCGGGTCGGCGTGCCGCCGTCCAGCGGCATCGTGTAGACCTCCGCGGGGCCCTCGTAGCGCGCCGTGTACGCGAGCGTCTTGCCATCGGGGCTGATGGCGGGAGAGGTCTCACGCGAGGGGTGGCTGGTGAGCCGGACCGCCATGCCGCCGCTCAGCCCCACCTTCCAGAGATCACCCTCCGCGACGAAGACGATGGTCTCGCCCCGGATCGTGGGCATCCGGTAGTAGCCGGGCACGCCTTGGGCGGCCAGCGCGGAGGGGCAGAGGGGCAGCGGGGCAGCAAAAGCGATGGCCAGGAGAAGGCGGCGCATGAGATGTGGGGATGTGAGGATGTGGGGATGTGACGGCCGACAAGACGACGGAGGAACTTACACCTGCGTTTCAATCCATCCATCCCCTCATCCATCCATCCCCCCCATTCGCACATCCCCCCATCGTACATCCCCCCATCCCCCCGTTCCCGGGTGATGCTAGCTTTTGAGCCATGACTCGTGCTTCCGCCCGCGCCAGCATTCTCTTTACTGCTCTCCTGTTCTCCACCGGCGGCGCCGCCATCAAGGCGGCCCACTTCACCAGCTGGCAGACCGCCGGCCTTCGCTCCGGGATCGCCGCGCTGACCGTGCTCCTGGCGGTCCCTGCCTCCCGGCGATTCGGCTCCAGGGCCGAGTTCGGTCGAGCGCTTCTGGTCGGTGTCGCGTATGGCGCCACGCTCGTCCTCTTCGTGCTCGCCAACAAGCTCACCACCGCCGCCAACGCCATCTTTCTGCAGGCGGTGGCCCCGCTCTACATCCTCCTTCTCGGGCCCTGGCTCCTCAAGGAGCCGATCACGGGAAGGGACTGGGGCGTTGCGGCAATGATGGGCATCGGAATGCTCTGCTTTCTCGCCGAGCGGCCGGAATCGAGTACCTACGCGCCGGATCCGGCCACGGGCAATGTCCTGGCTCTCATTTCCAGCGTCACCTACTGCTTCCTGATCCTGGGCATGCGCTGGATCGGTCGCAGTGGCGCCTCGGCCGCCGCACCGGTGGCACTGGGGAACATCATTGCGTGGGCCGCCACGCTGCCGATGGCGCTCCCTTATGGACCGCACCCCGGTACCGACTGGCTGGTGGTGATCTACCTCGGAGTCTTCCAGATTGCGCTCGCCTACGTGCTGCTCTCGAAAGCCATCGCGGTCCTGCCGGCCTATGAAGCGTCGCTCCTCCTGCTGCTCGAGCCCGTGCTGAATCCTGTCTGGGCCTGGCTGGTCCAGGGGGAGCGCCCCGGAGCCTGGGCCCTGACCGGCGCGATCGTCATCCTGGGCGCCATGGCGACCAAGGGGTATTTCGACCAGCGGCGGCCGGTCGCGGAGGCCGTCACCGGATGATCATGCTGATCGAGACCGTCCGGGTCAGGAACGGCCGAGCGCCACTCTGGCCCCGCCACATGTCGCGTCTGGAGCGGAGCTGCCGCGCGCTCGGCTTGCCGATTCCCGCCATTCCCGAGCCGATCGGCGGGGAGGACCGGGCGGTGCGGATCGAGGTCGGCGGAGGTCACGCGCCCCGGCTCACGGAGCGGCCGGTGGGGGATCTCACCCCTGTCCGCCTGGTGGTCAGCGAGGAGCCCCATCCGGGCTATCCGCACAAGACCACCGACCGTGAGTCCTTCGAGCTGGCCCTGGCTGAGGCCAGGGGTCTGGGGGCAGATGACGCCCTGCTGATGACGCCGGATGGATGGGTGGCCGAGGGGTGCATCTGGACCTTGTTCTGGTGGGAGGGGGACCAGCTTGCCACTCCAGCCCTCGACCTCGGCATCCTGCCGGGGGTGGCCCGAAGCCGGATTCAGGAGCTCCAGGGTGAGGACGGGGTCGAGGAACGGCGGGTCCGGGCGGACGATCTGGCGGGGAGGAGCCTGTTCGTCGCCAACGCCGTGCGGGGGGTCGTTCCAGTGGTCCGGCTCGGGGGGCGCAGGGTGCCGGACCACGCCCTCACTGCCGGTCTGGCAGAAGCCTTTTGGCCTTGACCGAGGGGGGTTTGGGTCGGTAGTTTCGGCGGCTCCGGAGGGGGCAACCGGGGGCTCCGTGGTGGTTGTAGCTCAATTGGTTAGAGCGCCGGTCTGTGGCACCGGAGGTTGCGGGTTCAATTCCCGTCAGCCACCCTGGTTTGTAGGTCCGTAGCTCAATTGGTAGAGCACCGGTCTCCAAAACCGGGGGTTGCAGGTTCGATTCCTGCCGGGCCTGTGGAGAGCGGGGCTCGAGGAATGAGTCGGGAGACAAGAGTCGCGGGACAAGAGCTGTTGCGGCGCTTCGCGAGCCGCAGGTGAGGCTTGCAGAGACTCTCGTCTCTTGTCTCTCGTCTCGGATTCGAACCTCCGCCATTCTTCGGAGCTTGTCTCTCCGGCGCTATCGTCTAGGGGACTAGGACGGGGCCCTCTCAAGGCCCAAACACGGGTTCGAATCCCGTTAGCGCTATTGGATGCCGGAGTGCGGGACAGTTTGGGAAGGAGTCGCGAGTCGCGAGTCGAGAGCTGGATCGGGGCCAGGCAAACCGTCGGTGAGTCAGGCAGAGACTCGTGACTCTCGACTCGTGACTAAGAGACGAGCCATCCCATTCCTGGATCCCGTCTCTCACGGCCCCATCGTCTATCGGTCAGGACGCGACCCTTTCAAGGTCGAAAGACGGGTTCGATTCCCGTTGGGGCTATGGCAAGACGGACAGACGGATAGACGGACAGTTGGGCAGCGGGAAAAAAACTGAATGCGCGCCGCTAGCTCAATTGGCAGAGCAAGTGACTCTTAATCACTAGGTTGTAGGTTCGATTCCTACGCGGCGCACTGGAAGTCGGGCCCACTCGAGTAGAGTGGGCTTTTTTTGTTCGGCGACTGGGCGCCTCTGATTCATCCGAGCTGGGGGTTCGAGTGGTCTAGGCACGCAATTGTTTCAGCCTTGTCTCCTAAAGGCGCAGAGCCGAGGCCGGATCCGCCGCCGCGGCTTGTCGGGCGGCAGGAATTGCCGCTACGCCAGACCCAAACACCACCAGGCTGACCGCTAGACAAAACGCGCCGGCGCCGAATGAAAGCAAGCTACCAATTCGATCGTCGGGCGTGGAAAGCAGTGATGCAGCAACCGAAACGCCCATCGCACCAATGGTCCCACCTAAGAGGACGCGGACTATCGGGCGGATGGTCTGCCAATAGAGGCGGTATCGTGAAGCACCCAGAGCAGCCATGATCCCCAGGTCATGTGTTCGCGTAGCGACAAACAACCGGCAAGTTCCGTAGATTCCGAGGAGGACGATCACAAAGGTTAACAGCGAGGAAGCGAACATTGCCTCGAGGGCGAGCCTCTCCTCTTGGAGGCTTTCGATTGCCAGGCCACCGAGCGACTCAGTTGTTGGAGGGGGGCCAGTACGATTCGGTCCAATCGCCCGTGCAACACGATCCAGCCCCACGGAGTCACCCGCCATTATGAAGGCTGTCCCCGAGATAAGGCTGAGGCTGTCGTAAGGTACGAACATAGCCTCGGTCGCCTCAGAGCCTCCAGCACTGGCGTAGGGAATATCTGAAATGATACCAACGACGTTAAAACCGCTTCCGGTGCCGCCAATCTTGATACTGCTCTCAAGAAGCGTTGTCCGGCGCCCGAGCGCGGTCGCGAGCGAACTGCTAATGAGCGCATTGTTGCTGCCGTTCAACAAATCGCTAGGGCCAATATCCCGCCCCTGTTGCAACACAGCCGCGGTGTGGTGCACGAATGCGGGGCCGATTGTGACGATCCAGGAGAGTACCGAATCCTTCCCATCAGGAGCGTGAACGAACGCTCGGGATGGTCGACCTATTATCGGAACAGAGCTTGAATACGTACAGTGTCCATAGCAAAGCGTAGAAAGGCGCGTTTGCGCGGGCGCAGCGGTAGCTACGGTGGCGTTCGTGGCGCTAGCAAGCTCGTCAACGGAAAGCGCAGCAACAAATATCGGAAGACGGTGTGCGGTAGCGAGCAATGCGGTACGCGCCGAACGAGCCGCGTTCACGGAGTCGATTAGGACGGCAAGCAGCAGGATGGCACAGACCACTTGCATCGCGAGTCCGACGGCCTGGCGTCGTCTCGCCGCAGGTCCAGATGTGGATGCCCCACCGCCCTCAACGATCGCGCGTCGAATCGGAACCGCCGACAGGTTCCAGATAACCAACAGCGTGCACGCGATGACCAGCGCAAACGGGAGCGTGATGCTCGCGAAGAACTTCCCTTTGACTGCCTCAGGTAGCCCCAGCGAAAGCTCCGTGGCCCAGGAGGCCAGGATCACCCGGAGCAATACAGTCCCGACCAAATAGGCCAGCCATGCCCCGGCAAAGGCTCTGGGAAGCCCCTCGGTGACGGCTTCCCACATCACCAAGCCCCGGGAGGCGCCTAATGCCCGCTTGATGGCCATCTCCTGCTCGCGCCTAGCCCAGTGTGCCGCTGTCAAGCTATACAGGGCGCCAGAAGCGGCTATTGCCACTAGGGAGAGTACGACCCCAATCCGAAAAAGAATGCCTTGAAACCAACGGTACGCCATCGGCTCGATCGCCGCATGCATCCCAACCGTAGCAAGCGGTTGAGAGCTAGTGTGGGTATCAGGGTGATCTTGCTGGATCGTGGCCCAGCGACTGGCAAGCTCGGCGTCAAGTGCGGCGGCGGCTGCCGCATTCGGAGCTGATGCAATCATTGCAAACTGTGCGTCGCCCCTACGCGAGATGGTGCCTGGCGCTGAGGGAAGTATCAAATCGATCGCCTCTACCGGCAGCCATACATCCGTCGGACTTGTGAGATTCATTCCGCGGAAGCCCGACGGTCCGATGCCGACAATCGTGAACTGATGGCGATTGAGTGTCAGCCGCTGCCCAATCGCCGCGCTCGGTGCCCCGAATGTATTGGCCGCAAACCGTGCGCTCACAACACATATGCTTCGAAGTTCTCCAGGGTCTTCCTCCGCAGATCCAAACAGAACTCCCGCAGAGGGACGAATCCCAAGCACTTTGAAATAGTTGGAAGAAATAAGGCTGACTCCCAGGCGCCGGCTGCTGGCACTGCCGTCAGAGAGTGCGTACCACCGATAGGCAAGAAGGTTTGGGACACTCCTCTGCAAGTCGAGATAGTCTGGAAACGAGATCGTGTTTGCCTCACCTCCCGTCATCGGATAGACCCACTCCAACCGTTGATCCGATGGAAGACCAGGCGGCGGAAGCAGAAAGGCGACGTCGACAACGGAAGCGAGTGCCGTTATCCCTCCTGTGCCCAAGGCGACCACGAGGGTGGTTAGCACAAAGAACGTAGGATGTCGCCCGGCGAGTACTAACCCGCGCCTGAGCGCTCTGCCAAGTGAGATCGATGCCGTGATAGGTGACACGAAGTGAGGATTGGTAGTCGCCACTATGATCGTGAGTGCTTGATCACACGGTCAATCCATGCTTGAAGTGTTTCGCCGGTCGGGGCGCCCGTAACTGCCCGGCCGTCAAGCAGAAGGCTTGGGGTGCCAGCAAGCTGTAACGCTCGCGCCATGGCGCCATCCCGTTCAACTGTAGCTTTCGGACGATCACTCGCCAGACACGTTTCGAATGTAGCAAGGTCAGCTACCTTTGCGCGATTTGCCAGAGCGGACCACGGGATCGCGCCCAGCGAGTCCTGAACACTGAAGAGCAGGTGATGCATCTCCTCGAACCGCCCCTGATCGGCGGCGCATTCTGCGGCGATGGCTGATGCCAATGCATTTTTGTGTATAGTGGTTAAAGGATAGTAGTGGAAAGCAATCGACAGCCTGCCCGCATAGTGAGCGCGCAATGTTGATAGTACCGTGTCGAGGCTGGCGCAGCTGGGGCACTCGAAATCAGCAAACTCGACTAGTGTGATGGTAGCGGTCGCTGGACCTAATCGCCGGCCACTGCTGGCCAGTGAATCGACCCCCGCCACCTTCGTCCCGGAATCCTCTATGTGCGGTAAGGCCGGAAATAGCCGTCGCTGCACTATTAAAATGGTCAGCCCACAGGAAGCAAGCACGGCAGCTATGGTGAGGCCATCCCAAAGTCGCTTCATGGAGATCATTGAATCGCCGTGGTTGTAAGGAAGCCGTCAACGGCATTGAGGGGGAAGATCCTGCACGTCCTCCGGAATGATTCCAGGAGAACCCAGAAGCACGCCGTTCGCATCAAGCAGGCGCATGGATGGCCAGGCTGTGATCCCTAGGGCGAGTCTGTCACTTGGTGATACAAGCCCGAAACCAGGCACGGTCAGGTCAGCCTGCGAGAGTATTGCCTCGGCGGCCGAGTCCTTACTGCTTAGAGCCAGCCATACCACAGGAACCACAATGCCATGGCGCTCAATTGCCTTGGTGCCTTTCCAGTAGGGGATCGCTCCCCTAGTGCCGGCACAATTCGATGCGAAGGCGACTACGATGGTGCATTTAGGCCCGAGCAGGTCGTGTAATGTCCTGATCGGCCGCCCGGAGCTGGCCAGCGCCGACAGGGGTGCAATCGCCACGTTCGGCATGGAAGTGCCAATTGCTATGGAGGCGGCGTGCTCGACCAGCGGGGTGCTAGAAGCGCCCCTTGCGTAAACCTGAAACAGAGCGAGCGCTACGAGAACAGCGGTAATTGTGCCCAAGGGGCGAACCAGGGGATCTGTGGGATTGGTCAAGGGACCGCCTCTTTCCGGCAAGCAAAGTGAATCGGCACTCATGACAGTGAAGCCAGGTGTACCTGCCCCCGTGACTGCGCGCCGACGCGGGAAGAAACGACAGGCGGTACTGTTCGTTAACAGACAACACGAGCGGCTCGATACGTCCAAGCGACGATCGGAGGCGCACTCGTCGTACTAACTAGTGGCAGCACCCAGGTGAGCCAGTACAGCTCGACCCACCGCAGGAGCCAAGAAGGCCTGTGCACTCTTGAACGCAATGGGTATTTGTCGTACAGGTCCAATTGCACTTATACTCGGTCTGCGTAGCTCTGGCGGCGTCAGGCACCAGCAAGGCTCCGTTGACGAGCAATAGTGCCGCGATGAGCGCGACCATCCGTTTACGTGTCGTCATTCATACCTCCATGTGGCGGTGACAGAGCTGTTCGGATCCGCAATCGGCGCGCAGTTTACATCGGAGACCCAGCCGCCCTAGCCCCCGGAAGAGCAGTTCCGCAGGCGTCCAAGCCGTGAGCAAATCTGGTGAGATATTCACGGCCGTTGGCCCGATGGGATGCCAGTATTCCCGAAGGGCCGATTGACCACACTCGAAATCCCTGGGGAATGACAACCAGTGACTCGATGCGGCGCTCGGCGAGGTTCAATACCAAGAACCGCGAGCTGCTACCGGTTGGATTGTCTTCCGAGGAGTAGCCTTGTAGCCACAAACAGCTGCGGTCGCCAAGCATGCCAGCGATTTCCGCAAATGATTCAGAGAAGGAAAGCGCATCCTGCTCTTGGGCCTTCCATTCCGATCGATCCTGCCTGCTGGCCGCGGCCCATCGACCATGAAACCCGGCATCTACCTCGTTGGTGTAGCGGATCCACCAGTCGGTCGCGTTTGACCTGTCTTTGTCAGTAACCGATAAGATCCGGTGTGGCCATTCAATTCTGGCTAAGGGCCGCCCATCGGGATGAAAGACTTCAATTCCGCTTTGCCTGCCAGAAGTGACCGCATACCAATCACGACCAGCGGCGACTAGGGGCCGGGCTGCGAAGAGCGGGGTTGCGAAACGCTGAGATTCGGAACTATTCGGGGCAAGGTGAATGACCGTGAACCCAGGAAGTGTCGCTTGGACGATCGTTCGTGGAGGCGTGAGGAAGACGCGAAGTGCCTGGGCGCGAACTGTGTCCAAGCGAACGGCGATACCTTGCCGAAAGAGTTGGCGTTCATTGGGTTGGAGTAAGAGCAGGAAGGACGAGTCATCGAACGGAACCATTCGACGGTCAAGTGCTTCCGCGTTCTGCTGGATCGGAGCGTCCTCAAGGCTGACAGGGTGCCGATATACGAAGGCGTGCCAATCGCCAGCTACCGGTCTGGGGAGAGCAAGCAGGGCGGAACCAGCGCTGTCAGTGACGATGAGTGCATTGACGGAGTCATCGTTCCAAATCACCAAGCGGCGCCCGACAGACACAAATGCCACCGGGAACTCTCCCGGCCACGCGGTGGGCGCCTGGAAGCCGACGTTTCCGACTAGGGAGCCGGTCGAGTCGACCGTGACAAGGTGCCGGGTAAGGCGGTCGAGATATACAAAACGATCGCTGGATTGCTCCAGCGCCCCACCGATCCGACCTTCGGTGCCAAGTGGGCCTGGGAAGTCGAATGTGGGTCGTAGCGTTTTGCTGCGGAAATAATCCTTCGCAATCTCGTTGGGTGAGCGATCGAGCCGGAGAATAGGAATGCCTGAGCTGTCGCCGATCACAACTGTTGGCGGGGGCGCAGGGCGATCGCATCCAGGCAGCGACGACGAGGCCAGGACCAGGGTGAAACCGATTCGGCGGAAGTGCACGCTGCTCCAGGCGTAGAGATCGCGGAACGCTTGACCCGGGCGGTGTGGCAACTGCATCTGCGGAGAGTTCAGCAGGACGGAGCCGTGATCTCCCTATACTGCCCACTTCGTGCGAAGATGCGGGCGCCGTATTGCCATGCATTTATTTGCGGGAATTCCACGCCGCCAAGCTATGGATTTGCGATTATCGCCACAACTATCGACGATGGTAGGGGTCCTGCTGATAGAGCTAGCAGAGTTGATGATCGTAGTTACCGGGGGCCGAGGGATGGCCGCTTGAGCCGGCAAGTGGCCGAGAACGAGACTGTCCTGCGGGCGAACGGTGGCACCAATAGAGGAGTGTGGGTGGGCGGCGATACCCGAGAATGCTTACACCTAGTGGATCACGGTGCCGTCGCCAGCAGCTGTCGTACCCAGTATCATCGTGGCACCAGCTCAATAGGTATCGGTCGAGCTGAGCCAGCCTGCGCCGATTCCCTCCCGGAGCCGCGACGATCGCCTGGCGCTATGTAACTCCAGTGTCGGCTGGCCTTGCAATCGCAAAAATCGGAACAAGAACCATCGGGTCGGCCCTGCGGGTCTAGCTGCAATCACGGTTGGGCCGACTACGCCCCCGCGGCTATGGAGCGGGCGCAGCCCGGACAGCCGTTCAGTCCGGGTGCGCAAACTTCATCAATTGTCGCGACTGGCTCCGCGGCTCCCCCGCGTCGCATGCGCGATTGTGGTGATGTTCGAACTATCCACTGACTATTAGAGTCGGCGGGTGGGCTCTTCGTTTTTCGGGAACCGGGCCCCTGTCACAGAAATCATTCGCAATCCGATCTCAGGTCATGGCCCCCACCATCACCCGATCCGAGCAATGACCATGTCCGCCAAGCCGAAGCCCCCAGGAAAAGCCGATGCCAGCCGGGACCTCCCGCTCAGGGACGAGCAGGCGAAGGACGTGCAGGGAGGGAAGGGATGCGGGACCGGTACGCACTTGCCGGAAACGACGATCACGGTGAAGTAGTTCGCGGCAGACGGGCGGAGGCGCGCGTTCGCTTCCGCCCTCCTCCTTCCTCCTTCCTCCTTCCTCCCTTCCCCTGCCCCCAGCCTACATCTCCTCGAGTGGCCGCACCTCACACGTCCCTTCGAACGCCGGCCAGTGGATTCGGTGCAGCTCCATGAACTCGTGGGCCATCGCGCGGGCTTCCTTCTCCGAACAAAACTCACCGATCGCGTAGCCCCCGACCAGCTCCTTCGATTCCGCGAACGGACCGTCGATCGTGTGGAGCTTGCCGCCCTTCGAGGCGATGCGGAATCCGTCTTTGGAGGGCTTGAGTCCCGCTGTTTCCTTGATGGTGCCCTTCTGCAGCTGCTCGGTGACAAATTTCCCCATGGCGTCCATCAGCCCCTGAGGGATCTGCTGGTTGCGGATGTTCTCGGAATGCTGAATCAGCATCAGGTACTTCATGGGTGTGGCTCCATTGGTTATTTGATTTGGTTACTGGTTCCCTGTCCCCTGTCCCCTGTCCTGTTTCTCCCGTTCCCCGTTAGCGATTTTGTCGAGGGCTACCTGACATATCCGTGAGGCTTCAGGTGCGCGTCCCCGCGCAGCAGGCAGACGATAGCCGCAAGGATACCCACGACCAGCGGGAAGAGCGCGGGCCGCACTCCCATCCCGATCACGGTCAGCGTCGTGGCGCCCGCCATGATGGTGACCAGCCCGGCCGCGGCGAGTGGGGTGAGCTGGGGTAGCACTCGAAAGAGACCAGGGAGAACCAGCCCGAGTCCTCCCAGCAATTCGGCCACGCCGATGAACCGGAGAAAGACTCCGGGGAGGGTGATCGGCCCCTGCTGCATGGCGGCCAGGGGCATGACGAGTTTGAACCCTCCGGCAAAGATGAACAGGGCGGCAAGGAGGATTTGGACAGTCCACAGCAAATGGTTGGCTTTCTTCGAGTTGCGCGACATGGTCTGCTCCCGTGCGAGTCGTGGTGATCGGTGCTTTCAAGACCACGTCGCTCGGCGCCGGGCCGAATCGACAAGCGGGGGGCAGGGGGGCAGCGGGGCAGTGATTCCAACGGCGCCCTCTCCATGGCCGTAGCAGACGAAGCCCCATTACCCGTTTCCCGTTCCCCGTTCACTTTTCGCCTTTCTCCTTTCTCCTTTCTCCTTTCTCCCTTCTCCTTTTTCCTATGGCGCTAAACCTCAACCCTGCGACGACCGCCCTCGTCCTCATCGACCTCCAGCACGGCATCCTGGCGATGAACCTCGCGCCGCATGGCCGGGGCACCGTGGTGGCCAACGCTGCCAGGCTCGGACATGCGCTGGCCGCCAGGGGCGGCACGATCTGCCTGGTCCACGTCGGATTCAGCCCGGACAATCGCGATCGCCTGCTGCAGCCGGTGGATCAGCCCAATCCCCCTCCGCCGCCAGGCGGGCAGCCGAAGGAGTGGTCTGCCTTTGTGCCGGAAATCGACGCCCTGCGGAAGGATGTAGTGGTGATGAAGCGGAACTGGGGCGCGTTCCACGGCACCGAGCTGGATCTCCAGCTCCGCCGCCGCGGGGTGCACACCATCATTCTCTGCGGAGTCTCGACCAACATCGGGGTGGAGCAGACGGCCCGCGAGGCCTTTCAGCACAACTACGCCATCGTGCTCGCGGAAGACGCCTGCGCCAGCAGCTCGGCGGACATGCACGCCTTTTCGATTTCGAAGATCATGCCGAGGCTGACCCGGGTGCGGCCGACGGCGGAAATCGTGGCGGCGATTGAAGGCTGAGCAACTGCTGGGGACTGCCGAACGGCTACCGTTGGCTTAAGGCTTACGGCTTAGGGCTTACGGCTGTCCTTGTAGTCCTCCGTCCTACACGCCCGTTCCCGCGAATCCCACCCCCCGGCTCCCCCGCTCCCGATATTTCCATCGCAGGGCGATCGCTACTGTTGCTCCCGTCAGCAGCGGTCACCATTCACGATGGAGTTGGACATGAAGACGATCTACACCCCGTTTGTCGCGCTGGTGGCCCTGGCCGCCTGCAATGGTTACACGGCGCCCAGCAATCCCACCAATCCCGGGCCGACGCACACGACCTACTCGGCGATCGGCGACAGCACCACCGTCGCGGCCAAGGTGGCCGAGTTCCGCCTCGCCCTCGGTGGCGCCCTCAACGGCGCCGGGCCGTCCGCCGCGACTGGCCGCCGGGAAATCAACTGGGATGGCGTCCCCGCCGCCGTCACCAATGTGGACAATTTTCCGCTCGACTTCTTCAACGTCAATTCGACGCGCGGAGCGGTCTACCTGACGCCCGGCACCGGTGTGCGGGTGGACAGCCTCGCCTTCGCCACGATCAATCCCGACCTGGCGGCCCAGTTCAAGCCGTTTTCGGGCAAGAAGCTGTTCATGGCCGTGGGCAGCAACAAGGTCGAGACCGACTTCAAGGTGGTGGGCACGGGCACGCCGGGACTCGTCCAGGGATTCGGCGTGGTCTTTTCCGACGTGGATCGGGCCAATTCCGCCAAGGTGGCCTTCCTCGACGCGACGGGCACGACCCTGCTCACGCTGAGCGCGCCCGCCGAGGCCGGGGCCCAGAAGTTCTCGTTCATCGGCGCCGTTTTCGAAACGCCGATCGTGGCCAAGGTGCAGATCACCAGTGGCGAAATTGCGCTCAGTCCCACCGCCGAGGACCTGAGTGCGGGCGGTACCCGTGACCTGGTGGTCATGGATGATTTCATCTTCGGCGAACCGCATCTGCAGTAGATCCCCGCAGTACGGGCGGGGCTCCCGGAAAGTCCGGGGGTCCCGCCTCCTTCCTTGATCGGACCACCGACCCCATTTTCCGGCCAAGGAGACACGATGCCCCCAGCACTGCCCGACGCACCGGTGTTCAATACGCCCGCCCTTCTCGAGGCGTTCTTCGAACGGTCGAAGGACGGCTTCTTCTTCATGATGCTGGACGAGCCGGTGGAGTGGGGCCCCGCGGTCGACAAGGAGGCGGTGCTCGACTACGTCTTTGCCCACCAGCGCATGACCCGGGTCAATCCCGCAATGGCGGAGCAGTTCCGGGCTACCCCTGCAGAGCTGATCGGGCTGACCCCGGCCGAATTCTTCCGCCACGACCCTGCCGCGGGACGGCGGGGCTGGCGGGCGCTGTTCGACGCCGGCCACACCCACAGCGTGACCAACGAGCGGCGGCGGGACGGTTCGACGATGTGGGTCGAGGGCGACTACATGTGCTTCTACGACGCCGCCGGCCGGATCACGGGTCACTTCGGAATTCAGCGGGACATCACCGAGCGGACCCTGGCCGCGGCCGAGCTGGAGGAATCCCGCGCCGAGCTGCGGGCGCTGGCCGCCCGGATCCAGGCCACCCGGGAAGAGGAGCGCACCAGGATCGCGCGGGAAATCCACGATGAGCTGGGCCAGGCCCTCACGGCGCTCAAGCTCGACCTGGCCTGGCTCGAAAAGGGGGGCTGGTCCACGACCTCCGGCAAGTTCAAGGTGAACGAAGGGTCGATCACGACCCGCATCGACGAGACGATGGAAATCGTCCGCCGGATTGCGAGCGAGCTCCGGCCCAGCGTGCTGGACCAGCTGGGCCTCGAGGCCGCCATTGAGTGGCTGGTGCAGGAGTCGGTGAAGCGGACGGGAATCGAAATCGCCCTCCACGCCGACGCCATTCCCAACCTGTCCGACCTGGTCGCCAGTCACGCCTTCCGGATTCTGCAGGAAGCGCTCACCAACGTGACCCGCCACTCCCAGGCCAGCAGGGTGTCGGTCACGGTCCGCCATGTCGGCAGCAATCTCATCCTCGGTGTCGAGGACAACGGCATCGGGATGGTGCCGCAGTCGCTGAGTGGATTGCAGTCGCTGGGACTGATCGGCATGCGGGAGCGGGCCGTGGCCTGCGGCGGGACGCTGATGGTCCGGGGTCAGCCGGGCCAGGGCACGGCGATCATCGTGACGATACCGATCGGGGCGCCATGAATCGACCGGGGGCTATTCGCGTCTTCATCGCCGACGACCATCCGATCGTCCGCCACGGTCTGCGCCGCATCGTCGAGGAAGACTCCGGGCTGATCATCTCCGGTGAGGCGGGGGACGCGTCCGCGCTCCTCACCGCCCTCGAGTCCGCGGCCACCGACCTCGTGCTGCTCGACGTGTCGATGCCCGGCGGCAATTTCCTGGACACCCTCAAGGCGCTCCGGGAACGCTACCCCTCGATCAAGGTGCTGGTGCTGAGCGTCCATCCCGAGGACCAGTGGGCGGTGCGCGCACTCCGGGCCGGGGCGGCCGGCTATCTGACCAAGGACCATTCCCCGGGACAGCTGCTGGAAGCCATCCGGAGAGTCTATCGGGGAGGCCGGTATGTGAGCCCCACTCTCGCCGAGCAGCTGGCCAGCCAGCTCGATCTCGGCGGCCAGCGGGCGCCGCACGAACTGCTGTCCGATCGCGAGTTCGAAGTGATGCGCCGGCTGGGGAGCGGCCTCACCGTGTCGCAGATCGCCGCAGAGCTGGCGCTGTCGGCCAAGACCGTGAGCACCTATCGGACGCGGATTCTCGAAAAGATGGCGGTCGAGAGCAACGCCGACCTGGTCAAGTACGCGGCGAGGTATGGCTTGATCGGCTAGGGTGGATGCGGAACGGCCGATGGTGCGCTCGGAGGGTCTTGCGCAGCGGCTGCTGGTCAGCGCACCTGGCCCTTCGAGTCCACGATCCCGATTCCCCGGACGATCTGCTCGAACCTCGGCTGTCCCCGCAACGGATCGAACACGGGAGCACCAATCGAGTAGATCAGGAATGATCGCTCCCGGTAGCCCTGCTCCAGCCAGTCGAGGGCGGCGGCCGTGTCTTCCCGGCCGATGGCGGCCACGGCTTCGGCCATTGGCATGACATACTCGCCCCTCCGCCGCATCCGCTCCAGGAATTCCTCGATCCGTCGACCCTCCGCCGTCCGGCCGGTCTTGCCGAACAGATAGGCCGCCGGCGCCGCCATCACCCATCCGCCGTTGAGCGAGAGGCCGACGGAATCGAGACGCGGGATGAGCAGCGCCGCGGCGCTGTCGTACCTGCCTTGTACGGCGAGCAGCAGGCCATACTCGGCGCGCCCCGGCGGAAAGTTGGGGTTGACCGTGATGGATAGCCGGTAGGCCGCCTCCGCTTCACTGTAGCGGCGGGCGTAGAACAGAGCCGTGGCCAACCGGATATTGCTGATCGGATTCGAGGGGTCCAACCGCTGGGCGGTCCGGAGCTCCGCGATGCACGAGTCGTACTGTCCCCGGGCGGCCAGGTACTGCGCGTAGAACTGGTGCGTGGGAATGTCGGTGGAGTCGAGCGACAGGGCCAGCCGGAATTCCCGGGCCGCCGCGGGCCAGTCCCAGTCGTGGAACACGGCGATGGCCCCCAGTGCCGTGTGGGCGTCGGCCAGCGTGCTGTCGAGCTCCACGGCGCGCCGCGCATCGGCCTTGGCCAGCGCGAACGGACCGGCCGGCGGTTGCCGGCCGAACACCGGAATGAGACTGTAGGCCTGCGCCCGCCCGGCATAGGCGAGCGCGTACCCCGAGTCGAGGGCAATCGCCTGGCTGTAGGCTTCGATGGCTCCGGTCAGCGACAACCCGTTGTCCCCGCCGCGCTGATCGAAGAGGTACCGGCCGCGAAGATAGAGGTCGTGGGCCCGGGGATTCTGGGTGGAGTGGCTGGCCAGGGCGGCGCGCGCCAGAGGCGTCAGGTGAATCCGCAGCGCGCCCACCACGGCCCGGGCGATCGAGTCCTGCACCCCGAAGACGTCCCGGTCTCCGGCCTCACGATCGTACTCATCCGACCAGATCTCGGTCCCCTTGCTGACATCGATGAGCTGGACACTCACCCGGCGGCGCGTCCCGCCGACCCGCACGCCGCCATCCAGTACGTAGCGGACCTTGAGCTGTCTGCCCGCCTCCTCGGTGGAGATGCTGCGGCGGCGGAACTCGCGGACCAGCGTCCGTGCCGAGACCTGCAGGCCCGGCACCCGACCGAGAGCGGTCGTAATCTCGTCGGACACGCCGACGCTGAACGGGTCGTTGGCCGAATCCCCGCTTTCGTTGCGGAACGGCAGCACGGCAATGGAAGCCTCCGCCGCCACTGGCGCGGCCGCCCCACGGCGCTGCCAGAGGCCCACGCCCAGCAGGGCTCCCAGAACCACCACGGCGCCGAGCACCATCCGGCGGTCGAGGCCGGCACGGGGTCGGGCCACCGCCGGCGTCGGCGCGGTCACATGGCCGCTCAGCGCCGCCCGCATCTGGCCGCCCGTGGCAAAGCGCTCCGCCGGTGCCTTGGCCATCGCCCGCTGGATGACCGCCTCCACGGCGCTGCCCGCCGATCCACGGCTGGCCTTGAGCGAAGGAACCGGTGCGGCCACATGCTGCCCGATGACCGCCGCCGCCGAGGGACCGGTGTAGGGTGGCAGGCCCTCCAGCATTTCGTACAGCAGGCAGCCGAGCGAGTAGATGTCCGTCCGGCCGTCGAGCTTGTCGCCGGTTGCCTGCTCCGGGCTCATGTAGATCGGGGTGCCGACCGCCACGCCGGTCTCGGTGAGCTGGAGGCCGACGCCGGTGGTGGCGGCGTCGAACGCCTTGGCAATTCCGAAGTCGCACACCAGGGCGTGACCGGCATGCAGCAGGATGTTTTCCGGCTTGATATCCCGGTGCACGATCCCGTGGGCGTGCGCGTACTCCAGCGCGTCGGCGATCTCGCCGGTGAGGCGGAGCGCTTCTTCCGTCGGCAATCGGCCATCCCGCCTGAGCCGGTCACGCAGCGACTCCCCCTCCACGTACGGCATGACGAAATACAGCACGCCGTCGGCCTCGCCGGAGTCGTAGAGTTGCAGGATATGCGGATGGTTGAGCGGAGCGACGACGCGGATTTCACTGAGAAAGCGATCGGTGCCAAGAGCGGCGGCGATCTCCGCTCGCATGACCTTGACCGCCACCTGGCGGGGCAGCTTGAGGTCCCTTGCCAGGTAGACCGTGGCCATCCCCCCCTGGCCGAGCTCGCGCTCCAGGACAAACCGGCCCGCGAGGGCTCGGCTCAGGCGGTCAAAGCTCGCGTCGGTCAGGTGCGCTCGCGGGGGGAGGCGTCACTTCAAGTATGCATCGCCCGAGGAGAAGGAGAAAGGAGAAAGGAGAAAGGGGAAGGGTGAAGGAAGACTGCAGCGCGGATTGCAGGTTGTGGCGGTATCGCGAGCTTCGACCAGCTAACCAGCCAACCAGCCAACCAGCCAACCAGCCAACCAGCCAACCAGCCAACCAGCCAACCCGTCGGCTAGTGTAACGCCCCCGGTCCCGCGGCGGGATGCGCCACCACCGGCTCAACCGGATCCAGCCACTCGACGGCGAGCCGCACCCGCTCGGGATTTTCCTCCTGGATATACTGCGCCGAGCCGGGGACGGAGTCCACCGAGAAATGGCGGATCCTCATGCTGAGCATCGCCACTTCGGTGTCCGGCATGCTGGTCGGGTGGGGAACGCCCCCGATCAGGAAGTGCACCGGTCCCTGGTACACGTCGAGATGATCATGCAGCGACTCGGGCTCCTTGGACTTGACCATCGCCTTGATCACGTCGATGGTGGCGTCGAGATCCCTTGCCTGGCCCGAGATGTACTCGTCGACCAGCTCGGGGGTCACCCAGCTCGTGTCGGCCGCGTTGGCCCGCATGTCCCGGTTGACCCGCTTCCTGATGGTGCCGACACCGACGAAGATCTTGAGCAGCCCGGCGAACTTGGCGGCACCGCGCATCCCGGGCGTGGAGGCCGCTTCGCTGACCCCGCCGTCGACGGAGAGCACCGCGGCGACCTGCTCCGGCCGTCGATAGGCCATGCGCAGGGCGATCGAACTGCCCATCCCCTGGCCGACGATCAGCGCCTTGCCCACGCCCAGCGAGTCGAGCACCAGGCCCATCCGGTCGGCCTGCGAGGTCAGGGAGTAGTCGGCCTTGCCTGGGAACGACGAAGCCCCGGTGCCCAGGGGCTCGAGGACGATCACCCGGTAGCCCCGCGCGGTGAGCAACGGGATCACCTTGCGGAAGGTGTAGCAGCCGCCCAGGAAGTTGGCCACGAACACCACCGGCCTTCCACTGCCGTAGCTTGTCGTCTGAATCGATTCGGCGGGAGCCAGCACTACCCGTCGGGAGATGACTGCGGTGTCGACCGCGAGGGCGAGTGCCAGCTGAAGGATCACGAAACTCCCGGTTGGGGAACACTGCAACTTAATGGCATGGAGGGTAGCGCCGCCCACCGAAGTTCGCTTGTGACTGAAATCACGGGATGCCTTGCGGTCCAGGCATCGAGGGGCGAGGGGCGAACGCGGAATCAAGCCGGGCCGGATCGAGACAGTGGCGCAACCTGAACCATCTGCCCATCCTTCGCGTACTCAGCGCAGCCGAATCTCCGAGTCCAATCCACGAGGGTGGCGAATGCTCGAGCTGTCGAATCTCGCCAAGCGTTTTCGTTCCGGCGCCTATGGTGTTCAGGAATTCTCGCTTACCGTGCCGGGTGGCGTGCTCGGACTGCTCGGCCCGAATGGCGCCGGGAAGACGACCCTCATGCAGATGATCGCCACGGTCACCCGGCCCACCGCGGGCGGCATCCGGTTCCAGGGCCACGACATCCTGGCCGAACCGGAGTGGCTGCGGCAGCGGCTGGGATACCTGCCGCAGGATTTCGGCGTCTACGACAACCTCACCGCCGCCGAGTTTCTCACCTACTTCGCGGCGCTCAAGGGGGTGACGAACCGGGGGAGGGTGGGCGAACTCTTGGAGCTGGTCAACCTTCACACCGTGGCCAACCGGCAGGTCGGCACCTTTTCCGGCGGCATGAAACAACGGCTGGGCATTGCCCAGGCGCTGATCAACGATCCCGACCTTGTCATCGTCGATGAACCCACCGCGGGACTCGATCCCGAGGAACGGCTCCGCTTCCGCAATCTCCTCGCCGACATCGGCACCGGGAAGCTGGTGATTCTGTCGACCCATATCGTCTCGGATGTCGAGTCCATCGCGGGCCAGATCGCCGTGATGAAGCAGGGGCGCCTCATCGTCTGCGCCACCCCGGAGGAATTGCTCCGCTCGGCGCGGGGGGCGGTGTGGGACCTGGTGCTCTCCTCCGCCGACTTCGAGGCTCGGCGGGCGTCGCTCCGGATCTCGCACGCCGTGCGCAAGGCCGACGGCGTCCACCTGCGCGTGGTGCAGGCCGAATCGCCCGGGGCCGGCGCGGTGGCGGCGGAGCCGGATCTCGAGGATGCGTTCGTCCACACCATGAATCGTGCGGCCGCCTGAGATGAGCGCGGCATCGTCGCGGATCGGCGCCATCGTCGCCACCGACCTCAGGCTCCGCTGGCGGCGCACCTCGACCATCGTGACCCTGCTGGTGATGATCGTGATCGCCTACGGCGTGGTTCCCGACTTTCATACGGGCAGCACCGTGATGGCCATTGACGGGCATCGCGCGGTCTACAACTCGGCGGCACTTTCCATCGCGACGGCGATGTTCGCCTCGTTCTTCCTCGGACTCTTCGGCTTCTACCTGGTGAGCAACGCGCTGCGGAGGGATGTCGAAACGCGCACCGGTTATGTCATCGCCGCAACGCCGATTCGCAACGCCGAGTACCTGGCGGGAAAGTTTGCCGGCAACGTGGTCTTTTTGGCCACCCTGCTCGCCACGTACCTCACCGGCGTGCTGGTGATGCACCTGCTCCGGGGCGAAGCCTCGATCGAGCCGTGGACCTACCTCAGCACCTACGCGCTGCTGGCCGGACCGGCGCTGGTCTTCGTGTCGGTCCTAGGGCTGCTCTTCGAGTGCCTTCCGCCGCTGGCCGGCCGGGGAGGGGATGTCCTCTATTTCTTCGTCTGGATCGCGGTCCTCTCGATGGGAGCCATCGGCGCCGACTCCGGCAGCTTCAGCTGGAAGGCCAGTGCGCTCGATGTGATGGGGCTCGGCTTTCTCCTGGGGGAAATGCACCGGCAGGGGTTGCCGACCACCATGGCGGTCGGCCACACGGTATTTGATCCGGCCCTGGCCGCCGTCACGATTCAGCCGGTCGCCGCGGGCGCCGGAGCCTTCCTGTCCCGCCTGGTCGCCTTGCTGCTCCCGCTCCCCCTTCTCCTCCTCGCATTGGCCGCCTTTCACCGTTTCGACCCGGTGCGTGTCCGTGCCGCGGCCAAACAAGGAGGCCGGGGCCCGCTCGCGCTGCTCGACCGCCTGTTCAAGCCAGTCACCCGGCTGCTGCTCCCGATCGCTGCAGCCGGCGGCCGCATGCGCTGGCGCTTCGGCGGCCAGGCCCTGGCCGATGCGGCGGCGACCTTCATGCTCTCACCCGTCACTCTGGCGGCGCTGCTGGTGCTGGCGGTGCTTTCGCTGACCACGCCACTGGATGGTCTCAGGGGTGGGGTGCTTCCCGCCATGTCGGTGCTGCTGGTGCTGGCGCTCGCCGACATACCAACCCGGGACCGGGCCGCCGGCACCGGCCCGATGCTCGATTCCATGCCGATTCTCCGCTCCACGCGCGTCCTCTGGAAGCTGGCCTCGGCGGTGCTTGTCGCCCTGGCCTTTGCGCTCGTTCCGCTGCTGCGACTCGCCGTCGCCGCACCGGGTTCGGCGGTGGCGCTCCTGGTGGGCACGCTGTTTACCGCCTCGCTGGCAATATCCCTGGGCGTGCTGACCGGTACGCCCAAGACTTTTGCTGCACTCTTCCTTTTCTTCCTCTATCTGGTGATCAACGGCGGCGCCCTGCCGGCGCTCGACTTCGCGGGTTGGACTGGTCTGGCCACCCCGGCCGTCACCCTCGGTTACTTCGTTGCGACGGTCCTGTTCGCCAGTGCCGCGATTCTCTGGCAGCGATTGCGTCACCACTAGCAATCACAATTGACAGCTACGAGGGCGCAGCGGGGCTGCTCCGCGATCCTTCGCGTTCTCCGCGCCTCCGCGATTCCAGTTGACGATCACCCTTCCGACGTGACGAGGCCCACGGTAGAATCGAGCATGACCCAACCTCAGCCGATTCTGGTCAACGGCCAGTGGCGTCCCGCCCATGGCCAGGCGCGCCGCACGATCACCAACCCCGCAACCCTCGATCCCATCGGTGTCGTCAGCGACTGTGACGCTGCCGATGTCGATGCCGCCGTCCAGGCCGCCGCCGCGGCGCAGCGGGCATGGTGGAAGATTCCCGGGGTGGAAAAGGCCAAGCTGCTGCGGGAGGTGGCGCGGCGGATCCGGTCGAAGGAGCACGAGCTCTCGACACTGATGACGAGGGAAACGGGTAAACCGCTGATCGAATCGGTGGATTGTATCGACTGGGTGGCCGCCTGCTGGGACTACTATGCGGAGGTCGGGCGGCAGAGTTACGGCAACTCGGTTCCGCCGGTCGCCGCGCACCAGATCAACTTCACGATCAAGGAGCCGTACGGCGTGGTCGCGGCCATCGTGCCGTTCAACTTTCCGCTGCTGCTCATGGCGTGGAAGGTGGCGCCGGCGCTGGTGGCCGGGAACACCGTGGTCTGCAAGCCGCCGCACCAGAATCCGCTCAGCAATCTTCTCCTCGCGGAATGCTACGACGTGCTGCCTCCCGGCGTGGTGAATGTGATCACCGGCGCCGGCCCGACCGGGGAGGCGCTGGCCTCACACGAGAAGGTGGACCTGATCGCGTTCACCGGTTCCGTGACCGTCGGCCGGAAGATTGCCGCGACGGCGGGCGCCAACCTCAAGAAGCTCAATCTCGAGCTCGGCAGCGTCGATCCCTTCATTGTCTTCGGGGATGCCGATCTCGACATCGCCGTCCCCGGCGTGGCCTGGGCCCGGCTGCTCAACGCGGGCCAGGTCTGCACTTCCTCCAAACGAGTCTACCTCGTCGAATCCATCGCGGAGGAATTCACCCGCCGCCTGCTGCAGCACCTGCCCACGCTCCGGCTCGGTGACCCGATGGACCCCACCACGGATATCGGACCGCTCATCACCGCCGAGGCGAGGGATACCGTCGAGCGCCAGGTGGCGGAGGCGGTGAAGCAGGGAGCCCGGCCGCTCGTGAAGGGCGGGCGGGTGCAGCCGGACGGACTCAAGGGGCATTTCTTTGCCCCGACCGTGCTCACCGATGTGCGCCATGGCTCGCTGCCCACGACGGAGGAGATCTTCGGCCCGGTCATCTCGATCACCATCGCCAGGGACGCCGACGAGGCCATCCGCATGGCCAACGACTCGAAGTACGGTCTCGGCGCCTGCGTCTATACCCGGAGCCTCGAGCTGGCCATGAAGGCGGCGGAGAACATCAAGGCCGGCTCCTTCTGGATCAACGATCCGCTGAGCGACAATGATGCGGCGCCGTTCGGCGGCATGCGCTGGAGCGGGATGGGCCGAGAACTGGGCGAAGAGGGACTCGATGCCTTCCGCGAGCCCAAGCATGTGCATCTCGATTACCTGATGGAGCGGAAGAGCTGGTGGTATCCCTACCGCGACCGGCCGATCCCGCCCCGCCCCGGTGATCCGGCGCGCTAGGTCGCAGCCTGATCGCCCGCCGGCATTCTTCACAGGAATCACAGAGTCGCGGAGGGCGCGGGGACTCGCGGAGAAGGTCCGATTCGAGGTGGTCGCCTTCGCGTCCTCCGCGCTCTTCGCGCCTCAGCGTTGCCAGTTGCCTTTTCCTCTGAGGTGAACCTGGATAGCTCGGCCGCCTCGTCCGACTCTGCTCTCCTCCGCACCATCGGCCGCTGGACGCTGGCCGGCCTCGTCGTCAACGCCATCGTCGGCAGCAGCATCTTCGGCCTCCCGGCAGTCATCGCGGGAAAGCTGGGAGGCGCCGGTACCTGGGCCTGGGTGTGGGCGGCCGTGGCGATCGGGGTGATCGTGGCCTGCTTCGCGGAAGTTGCCTCCCGGTTCGACGGCGCGGGCGGCCCCTACCGCTATGCGCACGATGCCTTCGGTCCCCTCGCCGGCATCTGCATCGGCTGGCTCTCCTACCTCGTGCGCATCACCGCTTCGGCGAGCAACGCCAACCTCTTCGTGATCGCCCTGGGCCTGCTCTGGCCCGGCGCCGCGGGGCCGGTCGCGAGCAAAGTGGTGCTCGCCGCGCTCATCTTTCCGCTCGCCGCGGTCAACTACCGGGGGGTGAGAGGCGGTGCCCGGCTGAGCTCGGTGCTGGTGGTCACCAAGGCTCTCCCGGTACTCCTGTTCGTCATTGCCGGGCTCGTCTTCATCAGCCGCAACGGTGCGCTGGCCACCGCCTCGGTGCCTGTGACCGCCGGTACCTGGCTCGACTCCGTCCTCCTGCTGGGCTTTGCCTACGGCGGCTTCGAGGCGGCGCTGGTTCCGATGGCGGAAGCGCGGGATCCCCGGCGCGACGCGCCCTTCGCCCTGTCCACGGCGCTATCGTCTATTGCGGTCCTGTACGCGCTGACCCAGTTCGTGGTGCTCGCGGTGCTCCCTGATCCTTCCGCCTCACCACGGCCGCTCGCGGAGGCGGCGCGAGTCATGGCGGGCACACCCGGTGCGGCATTCATGACGGTGGCAGCCCTCTTTTCGATCGCGGGGTATATCGCCGGCACGATGGTCAACGTCCCCCGGATCACCTGGGCCATGGCGGAGCAGGGGGATCTCCCGGCCTGGTTCGGCCGGGTGCATCCCCGGTTCCGGACCCCGACCACGTCCCTCATGGTTTATGCGGCGCTGGCGTGGACCCTCGCCGCCAGCGGATCCTTCCTGCAGAACCTGAGTCTCTCGGCTGCCTCGCGACTCTTTGTCTACGGCGCCGTGTGCGCGGCGCTTCCGGTTTTCAGAGCTCGGGAAGCCCTGGGTGACACCGCGGTGCGCACCGCGGTGTTCCGGCTTCCAGCCGGCTCGCTGGTGGCGATGCTCGGCCTCGGCGTTGCGCTGCTCCTGGCCACCCGGATGGGCCTGCGGGAGGTGATCGTGACCGCGGCGACGCTGGCCCTTGGCGGAGTCAACTGGTGGTGGGTGGCGCGTGGCCACCGGACCGCGAGAGCCTGACGCCTCAGCGCCGGATGAACCGGAATACCTGCCGGGCCAGCGCGGGGACTGCGCTCGAGTTCCGCCTCGCCGGTCGAAAGCGCGCCTCCGACAGAGTTCGCCGGACGGCGCTGGCGAATGACTGATCGGTGGCAATCACGACGCTGAGCTGTTCGGGATCGACCCGCCCCTCTGTCGTAATCAGGTACTCGACCACGACTGAATCGATCGTCCCTGCCCGGCGAGCTGGAGCGGACCGAGGGTAGGCGGGTGGCGGCAAATAGAGAGCGGCCGGACCCTCACCCTCGTCAGGGACGACCAGCGAGGGCAATCCCACCTCTTTCGAGCGGGCTGTGACCGGCAACGGCCGGCCCTCGGGAGCGCCCGTTTGCAGGTCTACCAGTGGCAACGGGTCGGGGAGCGCGCCGTCGACGGTGGGGAGTGCAGGGGCGGCGTGCGGAACCCCGGTGCCTGCACCGCTGCCGGCATGCCCGCGATGCGGTACTGCCAGGGCGACAGCGACTTCCCAGTGCATCGGTGAGACGACGCGGCTCGGCGGAATCGCCGAGGGTCGGGTCGCGTGCAATGCCGCCGCGATTACGGCCGCGTGAACCAGCGCGGACAATCCGCTGCTCGTCCACGCCGGTTCGGAACGGGAGAGGGACACAGCGTGCTCCGGGTTGGGGTCCCCTCCACGGTGGCATCCGTGGATGAACCGGCCCGGACGGCAGGATGACAGAACGCTCTCAACTTGATGAGATTAGCTGGAGCCATTCGGGCCGCTGGCCGTGGCCCTGGCCAGCGGCGCAGGATCACACCTTTCGAGCGATCTGATGCCTGTTTCTGACCGGCCGCATCCCGAATGACGTCGACGCGACCGACGCTCCTCTTCCTTGCCGCCGGCATGGGAAGCCGGTACGGCGGGAACAAGCAGCTCGAGGGCGTCGGCCCGGGAGGCGAGACGCTGATGGACTACGGCGTCTTCGACGCCATTCGCGCAGGCTTCGGCCGCATCGTGTTCGTGACCCGCCCCGAGCTCGAAGCCGAGTTCAACGCTGCTATCATTCCCCGCATCGCGAAGCGGATACCGGCGCTGGTGGTTACCCAGCGTCAGGACGATCTCCCTCCAGGCTTCCGGCCGCCGCCAGGGCGGCGCAAACCGTGGGGCACCGGTCAGGCGGTGCTGGCGGCGCGCGGGGTGATCGATGGCCCGTTCGGGGTGCTCAACGCGGACGACTTCTACGGCCGCCCGGCGCTGGACCATCTCGCCCGGTTCCTGGTTGCGGGCCATGCCGGGGAGTGGGCCGTGATCGGGTATCCGCTGTCGGCCACGCTGAGCGAGGCGGGCGCCGTCAATCGGGCGCTCTTCGCGATCGGCCCGGGCGGCATCCTGAACGGCCTCACCGAAGTGCGGGAGATCATCGCGCAGCCGGATGGCAGTGCCACGGGCAACGCCGCGGGCACCAGTCGAACACTGGCAGGCAGCGACCTCGTTTCCATGAATCTCTGGGGCTTCACACCATCGCTGTTCGACGCACTCGGGCGCGGCTTCCGGTCATTCCTCGAGGGGAATCCCGCCGAATCCGCCGAATACTTCCTGCCCGACGCTGTGTCAGAGGAAATCGCAGGGGGGCGAGCCACCGTGCGCGTGCTCGAGGCAGGGAGCCCGTGGTGCGGACTCAGTCACGCTGCCGACCGTCCGGTGGTGCAGGAGTTCCTGCGCCGCCAGATCGCGGCCGGACACTATCCGGAGCGTCTCACCTGGTGACGACCGACCTCACCACCTTTGCCGCCCGCCAGGCCGCGGGCGCCTTCATCCTTCCCGGACCGCTGGCCGACCTTCAATCCCTGCCGGGCGGCCACATCAACGATTCCTTCCTCGTCACCATCACCTCACCGGAAGGGCCGAAGCGGTACGTGCTGCAACGGCTCAATCGCCGCGTCTTTCCCCGTCCCGACCTCGTGATGGAGAACGTATCGCGCGTCCTGGGCCACCTCGCGGGGGACCGGAGCCGGCCCTCGCCCACGCTGGTGGTCGCCCGCCAGGGCGGCCGCTGGCACATGGACGCCGGTGGCGAGTGCTGGCGCATGATGAATTTCATCGAAGGCACGGTGGTCAAGCCAAGAGTGACGACACCGGCAGAGGCCGCCGAGGTGGGCCGGGCGTTTGGCCGGTTCCAGCAGCGGATGACGGCGTTCGAAGGGATGAGACTGCACGAGACCATCCCCGCCTTCCACGACCTCGAAGGGCGGATGATCCAGCTGGCCGACGCCATGCACCGGGATTCGCACGGGCGCACCGGCGGCGTGGACGTCGAACTCGACCGGATCCTGGCCGAATCCTCTCTGGTCGGCGTGGTGCGGGCCCTGCTCGAATCGGGCGAAGTGCCCGAGCGGATCGTGCACAACGACGCCAAGAGCGCCAATGTCCTCATCGACGAGCGGAGCGGTTCCGCCACCTGCGTCATCGACTTCGACACCGTCATGCCCGGCACCGCCCTGGCCGACTTCGGTGACATGATGCGCTCGACGATCGCCACCGCGGGCGAGGACGAGGCCGACCTGACCCGCGTCGACGCCTCGGCGCCCCTGTTCGAAGGCCTGGTGCTGGGGTTCCTCGAGACGGCCGGCCCCTCGCTCACCGCACGCGAGCGCGAGTCGCTCGTCCTGGCCGGGCGGTGGATCACCCTCGAACAGTCGGCCCGGTTCCTCACCGACTACCTCGACGGCGATCGCTACTACCGCACCGTCCACCCGAAGCACAACCTGGTGCGGGCCCGCAACCAGTTCCGCCTCTTCCGCTCCTTCACCCTGCGCTCCTCGGAGTTCGAGGCCATCGCGCGGAGCGTGGCGCACCGGCTTGGCCTGCCCCAGTGACTGCAACTGAAAAACACAGAGACACGGAGGGCTCAGGTCCTTGGATCTGCGTTGCTGTCAACCACAACTGGAGGATTCCGCGTGAGTGATGGCGGTCGGCCCCGTTGGGAACCCTCCGTGCCTCCGTGGTTCAAGCTTTTCGTCGCCGGCCTCCTCTCGATCTCGGCGGGACAAGCTGGAGCCGCCCAGACCCTCAACTACGCTGTCGGCAGCTGGAACCCCGACTCCCTCGGCCATCACCGCGTCGTGGTGCATGTCGCCGACTCAGCCGAGGCCGTCGTCGCCGACATTCCCTGGCGCCGGCGGGATTTCCATCCGGAGCAGGTCGACGTCGAAGTCTTCTCCGCCGGTGGCGTCCGGGTCCACAACGTGTACCGGGCGTCGATCACCCGGGAGCGCGGCGTCCTCATCTTCCAGCCGGTGAGCGGGCCCGGCGACTACTTCCTCTACTACCTCCCGTACCGCGGCTCGATCCGGTCCAACTATCCGCGCATCAGCTACGCCGCGCCTGTTGATTCCTCCGACCCGCAGTGGCTGCACGAGGTGATGAGCGGTGCGGAGCAGGGGGTTGGCGCGGGGCTTCCCGCGGCTCGAGTGGTCCGGATCGAATCGTCGAGCGAGTGGGACAGCTTCTGGCCCATGGAAGTGATTGCCACCCGCGACGAGACGGAGGCTCTGGTACGGAAGGCGGGGAAGCAGCCATTCCTGCTGTTCCCGGAGGACCGCACCCGCGCCATCCGGATGCGCCACGATCTGCCGGCGCGCTGGATCGAGGCAGGCCCCGGCGGTCCGGTGACGGGAACGGCGCAGCGTGGCGAGTGGTACGCCTTCCAGGTCGGCGTCTACGCGTCCGGTGCCGCCCTCGACCATCTCTCGGCGCGGTTCTCTCCGCTCACGGGATCTGCCGGAGCCTCGATTCCCGCCTCGGCCTTGAGCTGCATCAATCTTGACGGCCGGGACTGGCGGGGCAGCGCCTTCCACCGGGATGTGAGCGTCGCCAAGGGCGAGATCTATCCGCTCTGGTGCGGCGTGCAGGTGCCGACTGCAATCAAGGCGGGACTGTATCGAGGCTCGATGACGGTGGCCGCTTCTGGAGTCGGTCCCCGCCGGATCCCGATCAACCTGTCCGTCTCGTCCGTCTTGTCCGTCTCGTCAGGAGATGACGAGCCGTGGCGTCTCTCCCGCCTCCGCTGGCTCAACTCGACGCTCGAGCAGGATGATGGCCTGGTACCGCCCTACACTGCAGTGACCCGCAGCGG
>DATEHG010000072.1:0-12020 GCA_035279705.1 Gemmatimonadales bacterium | reverse complement strand
GCTGCAGGAGCGCTACAGCAACGACCCGCAGAAGCTCAACAGCGAGATGATGGCGCTGTACAAGGAAAAGGGCGTCAACCCGCTGGGCGGCTGCCTGCCGATGCTGATCCCGATGCCGGTGCTGCTGGCGCTGTTCGTGGTGTTCCAGTACGCCATCGAGCTCCGCGGCACGCCGTTCCTCTGGCTCACCGACCTCTCGGCCCACGACCCCACCTACGTCATTCCCGTGGTGATGGGCCTCTCGATGTACGCGGTGAGCAAGATCGGCCAGAAGGGGCTGCCGCCGAACCCGCAGATGCAGACCATGGTCTACATCATGCCGGTCATGATGACCGTGCTCTTCGCCCGCTTTGCCGCCGGACTCAATCTCTACTACGCGGTGCAGAACCTGGCCGGCCTGCCGCAGCAGTGGATGCTGACGCAGGAGAGACTGAAGCGGAACAGCGCGGCGGTCGTCGTGAATACCAAGGCGGCGGCGAAGAAGAAATAGGCGGGAACCCGCAACTGCGGAGAAAGCAGATAGGAGATAGGAGAAAGGCACTCGAACCGTCGAGGAGTTCCTATCTTCTATCTCCTATCTTCCATCTCCGCTTTTCAGTATCCTGAACCATGCTGTCAGATCCGATCGCCGCCCTCGCAACGCCTCTCGGCCGCTCGGCGCTGGCGGTGGTGCGGCTGTCGGGAAAGGGGGCCTTCGACATCGCGGCCCGCGTCGTTCCTTCCTTCAGGGCAGCGCCTCCCCGCACGGCCCGCCTGGCGCGCTTCGTTGATCCCGCCGGCACGCTGATCGATCGCGGTCTCTATCTCGTCTATCCCGCTCCCCGCAGCGCCACCGGCGAAGATGTCGTCGAATTCACCTGCCACGGTGGACTGACCGTTCCCACCCGCCTGCTTTCCGCCCTGCACGCCGCCGGCGCTCGGCCCGCCGAGCCGGGGGAGTTCACCCGTCGAGCGGTGCTCAACGGCAAGCTCGATCTGCTGCAGGCGGAGGCTGTTGGCGACCTGATCGAGGCGACGGCTGACTCCCAGGCCGGCGCGGCGCTGCACCAGATGGAAGGGGGGCTGTCGCAGCGGATCGCCGGGCTGCGCGAGGATCTGATCGCGCTCGAGGCGCTGCTGGCCTACGAAGTCGACTTCCCCGAGGAAGACGACGGGCCCGTGCCGAGGGAAAGGATCGAGGCCAAGCGGGCCGAGGTGGCGCAGCAGATCGCGCGGCTCCTCGCCACCGCCCCAGCGGGAGAGCGCCTGCGCGAAGGGGCGCTGGTCGTCCTCACCGGGGCACCGAACGCCGGCAAGTCATCACTCTTCAATGCGCTCCTGGGCAGCACCCGCGCCATCGTGACGGAGGTGGCGGGCACCACCCGCGACGCCATCGAGGCGCACACCGATTTCCTCGGCTGGCCGGTGCGACTGGTGGATACCGCCGGAATGAGCGAGCGGCCGGACAGGATCGAGGCGATGGGGATGGCCGTCAGCGCCCGGTATCTAGATGCGGCGGATCTGGTGATTTATTGCGCTGAGGCGGGCAGGCGGGCAGACGGGCAGGCGGGCGGTGATCCGACAGTCCGACGGTCCGACGGTCCGACGAAAAATCATTCGGTCCTTGAGATCGCGACCAAGGCGGATCTGGGCCCGACGACAGGACCAGCCCTCCGTGTCTCCGTGGTTACCGGGGAAGGAATCGGCGAACTGCGTCGACTCGCGGCCGAGCGACTCTTCGGTGCCCGGCTCCCCCTCGCCGATCTCGAGCCCGCGCTCACCCGCGCACGCCATCGCGAGGCGCTGACCCGGGCACGCGAAGCCCTCGAAGGGGCGCGCGAACAGCTCGAGGCCGGCGGCGACGCGGTCCTTGCCGCCCACCATGTCCGCGAGGCCACGCGGGCGCTGGACGAGCTGGTGGGTGTCGTAGATATCGAGGACGTATTGGACCGGGTCTTCTCCTCGTTTTGCGTCGGGAAGTAGGAGTCGAGAGACAAGAGACAAGAGTCGAGAGAGACACGCGCCAGACCTGGACCCGTGTATCTTCTGTCCGCCTGTCCGCCTGTCCGCCTGTCCGCCCTTATACTTTCTCCCCATGCCAACGCTCGCAGGCGCAGCAATCCGGCTGACGTCGTTCTCCGAGAAGTACGTTCCCGACGCCTTCATCTTCGCCCTCCTCGCCACCGGGCTCGCGGTGCTGGGCGGCCTGACGATCGGCGGCGCCAACCTGGGGAAAGTGGTCCAGTCCTGGGGTGATGGGTTCTGGGGACTGATTCCATTCACGATGCAGATGGCGCTGGTCATCATCACCGGCACGGTGGTGGCCACGGCGGCGCCGGTGGCGCGTGCCATCGACGCACTCGCCTCGATCCCGACGAGCAATCGCGGCGCGGTGGTGTTCGTGGCGGTGATGGGGATGTCGGCCAGCTGGCTCAACTGGGGCTTCGGCGTGGTGTTCGCCGCGGTGCTCGTGCGCGCCGTCGCGCGCAAGGTTCCGGGTGTCGACTACCGGACGCTGGCCGCGACCGCGATGATGGGCACTGGCAGCATCTGGGCGCAGGGGCTCTCCGGTTCCGCCGCCCTCCAGATGGCGACTCCCGGCATGCTTCAGCCTGCCATCCGCCAGATCGTGGAAACGGGCGGCGGTCCCGGTGCGACTACCGTGGCCGGCGGCATCATCCCGCTCACCGCCACCATTTTCCTGCCCGAATCGCTCCTCGCCGTTGCGATCGAGATGCTCGTCGTGGCGCTGGCGCTCTGGTTCCTCTGCCCCACCGGTGACGCGGTCCGCACTGCGGCCGACCTTGGTGTGGTCCCGGGCGGGGCCTTCATGAATGAAGCCCCTTCCCGGGCCCACACTCCCGGTGAATGGTTCGAGCACCAGCATTGGCTCAACTGGCTCGTCGTCCTCCTCGCCGGCGGTTACCTGGTCAAGCTCATGCTCGCCGCGCCGAGCGTGGCGGCGGCGGTGACGCTGAACGCGCTCAACCTCGCGTTCCTGACGATCGGCATGCTGCTCCACGGCACCCCCGCCCGCTTCATCAGGGCCTTCAAGGATGCCACTCCGCACGTCTACGGCGTCATCCTCCAGTTCCCGTTCTACGCCGGCATCGCCGCCATCATCGTGGACACCGGGCTCAACGCCCGGATCGGTGCGCTGTTCACCGGCGCCGCCAACCACCTGACCTTCCCCGCGCTGGTGGCGGCCTACAGCGCGGTGCTGGGCGTGTTCGTCCCGTCCGGCGGTTCCAAGTGGGTCATCGAAGCGCCGTACGTCATTCAGTCCGCCCACGCCCTCAAGGTCCATCTGGGATGGACGGTCGTGGCCTACGATCTGGGCGAAGCCCTCGCCAACCTGATCCAGCCTTTCTGGATGCTCCCCGTACTCGGCATGCTGGGCCTCAAGGCGCGGGACATCATCGGTGTCACCTTCGGTGTATTCCTGATACTGACGCCGGTCGTTTTGCTTCTCGTGACTGTGCTCGGAGCTGCGCTTGGGTACCCACTTTAGCAACAGCGGAGAGAGAAGAGAGGAGAGAGGAGAGAGGAAAGGCCCTTTGGGGCAGTTCTCTTCTCCCTTTCGCCTTTCGCCTTTCGCTTTTCTCCCTGTCGGGCTTGGTCTCACCGCGGCGCTGCTGTCGATTGCCCTGACGTCGGCTCCAGGCCCGGGCCTCGATCCCGACTCGATGTCCTACCTCGGCGCGGCGGAGTCGGTGGTGCAGGGCAGGGGGCTCCGGATTCCGAACTCCGGGTGGAGCGACCCGGACAGCACCAGCGAACTCAAGCTCTTTCCCCCCGGTTACTCCCTCGCCCTTTCCATCCCCATCAGGCTCGGCATCGCGCCGTACACCGCCGGGCGCATCGTGCAGGCCGGCGCGGCATTCGTGACGGTCACGCTGACGAGCGCGCTCGCCCTCGAGCTGGCCGGGACCTGGGCCGCGGTGATGCTCACCGCGATCCTCTGCCTGACCCCGGCGCTCATCGAAGACCACCTGAGCATCCTGAGCGAACCGCTGTACCTCGCGATGCTTTCGGTCTTCCTGTCGGTCGTCGTCCGCCGTCCCGACCGGCCGCTCTGGCATGGTCTCGCCGCTGCCGCGGCCAATGGCGTGCGCTACATCGGCGGTTCGCTGGTGGCCGCAGGAACACTGCTGGCCTTGGCGCGGCCGGGCACCTGGCGCCAGCGGATCACCCGTGCGGCCCAGGCCGCCCTTCCCGCGCTACTCCTCGGCGCGCTCTGGGTCGGCCTGGTGCGCGGCAAGCCCGGACAGCCTCCCACCACCGCACTCGTCGCCGATTTCCACCTGGGCGACGCGCTCGCCGATTTCCGCGACGCCCTGCAGCTCTGGCTCGGCCCTTCGCCGGAGGACGCGAAGTGGGCACTGCCGCTGGCGCTCGTCGTCACCGTCCTCCTGGTCGGCGTGCTGCTGCGCGGATTCCGGAAACTCTTCTCCGAGGCCAAGCCAGCACCAGCGGTGGTGCGCCTCTGGGCCGCGATCGGCGCCATCACCCTCGGCCACTTCGGCGTGCTGCTCTTTTCCCGGATCTTCGTGGGGCACGAGATTCCCTTCGACAGCCGGTTGATGTCCCCGCTGATCCTGGTCTTCGAGGTGCTGCTCATCGTGCTGCTGCTGCTCGACCACGAACTGCTCAAGCTGCCCAGGGGAGCGGGCATTGCCCTGGTCGCCGTGCTGTGGGTGATGGGGGCGGGCGGGTGGTTCAGGGAGCTGTGGCAGGACGTGCACGTCGACGGATCGGACTACAACGACCGGGAGTGGCGCCAGTCGCCGACCCTCGACTGGATCCGGAGCGACTCAGGGCGGGCCAGGGTCCTGTTCAGCAATCACCCCGTGCCCATCTGGTTCCACACCGGAAGGCCCAGCCGCGATCTGCCGGAAACCTCCGAACCCGACTCGCTGGCGGCGTTTGCCCGGGTCCTCGACCAGCAGCACGGCGCCGTGGTGTTCTTCAGTGACACGACCTGGGATCCGGACGTGATGATCGACAGCCTGGCGATCGGAGTGCCGCTGAGACTCGTAGCTCAGTTCAGCGATGGGAGGGTGTACGTAAGACCCTGAAATGACTGCGGAGAGAGGAGAGCGGAGAGAGGAGAGAGGAAATACCCCACGGGGCAGGTCCGCTCTCCTCTCTTCTCTCTACTCTCTCCGCTTTTTTCCTGCTTACGGCTTAAGGCTTATGGCTTAAGGCTGCCTACTGGCACTCCGGCGACTTCGCCTTGTGCTCCGTAAAGCGGACTTGGCCATCGGTGCGGGCCACCTTCACCACCTCGAACGGGAACGCGTCCGTCGGGAACGGCTGGCAGGCCACGGTGGTGCGCACCGCGATGACCATCAGGGTGCCGCGGGTGCCGACGCTGTCGACCCGGATCGCGTCGCCCGGCTTCATCCGCCCGCCGGCCACGACCACGACCATGTCCTTGCTGAAGTCCACCACCGGGAGCGGCGGCGGCGAGGGCTGCCCCTGCGTCGCCCGCTTCCAGATGGCCTTGAAGGCCACGCTGTCCTTCACGATGGTGCGGGAGGTGTCCGCAAAGGCGACGCCGTTGTCGTAGTAGATCCGGGCCGCTTCATCCAGCGGCTTCATGGCCACGGCCGGCTCCGGCTTCGGGGCCGGCGGCCCGCCTCCCTTGTGGCAGGCGGCTGCCAGGGCGATGAGCGCGGCGGCGGAGAGGACCGGCTTGGTGAGTCGCATAGTGAATGGCCTGTGGAGAGTTGGGGGTGGCCGCCCTACCGGGCGATCTGCCCGCTGCAGCTGACGCTGCCGAAGTACCCGCGGTCGAATATCGCGGGCGCTCCGGCCAAGTTCAACTCGAACGGAATCTGTACCGTCTGGCCCTGGTGCTTGGTGGTCCAGAGCGCCTTCTGCACGATCCCCTCGGTGCGCCACCCTTCGGCCTGCTGGAACACCTGGAATACGGCCCAGGTGCCCTTGGCGCTGACCGAGAATTCATTGCCGCCCACCTGCGCCGTGAGCCTCGCCTCCCGCGCCTCGGCGCCGACCCAGAGGAAGGGCTGCGCCGCGGCGGAGGTGCGGGTAAAGGTGCCGGTGCGGCCATCCACCACCAGCGTCACGGTGGTCACCAGGTCGGAGAGCAGCGGCTTGAAGGTGAATGCGATCCGCGGCCCGGGCTGGTTCTGCGGATACAGCGCGTCGCTGAACGCCGCTGCCCGGTTGAAGAACTCCACGAAATTGCTGTTGAGCGGGATGTCGCTCCCCGGCCGCTGCGCGTACCGGGTGCCCTGCTGCACCAGGTACTTGGTCAGCACCTCGTTGTAGAACGACCAGATGGCGCCGGTGCTGCGCTGGAACTGGCTGGACACGTCGGCCAGCGACGCCGAGGCGGTGGTGCCGTACCGGAACGGGCTGGCGGTGAGCATCCGCTCCAGCGGCTTGCAGAAGTCGCGGCCCGACTTGTTGAGCCCCGCCGCGCCGAAGTTCCCCAGCAGCCGCTCGACGCCCGAGAGCGGGTCGAGCATGAGGCGCAGCACGTCGGGCCCCACGCTGTTGGGATCGGTGCTGAAGCCCTGGGCAATCTGGCGCGCCGCGGTCTTGGTATTGCCCGCGTCGGACACGGCCTTGCCCACCGCCGCATCGCCCTGGCCCGAGGGCGCCGAGGCCAGCTGCTCCACCGAGGCCTGCAGATTCACCAGGCCACCCATGTACGGCTGATTCTTGTCGCCGATCAGCTTGTCGGTCAGCGTCGAGGGCGTGAGCAGGTGAACCGGCTGGAACTCCCTGGTGATCAGCGAGGAATCCATCGCGGTGTTCTTGGCCACCAGCAGAAACAGCTGCAGCAGCGGCGACTGGTTGCCCGACAGCGAGGCCAGCTTCTGCGCCGCGTCCTGGGCGCTGGCGTAGCCGCCGATCCGCGCCTGGGACAGGAAGCTGCGCCACGCCTTGATGTAGTCGCTGCGGTACTGGGTGCGGAGATCGGCGGCGATCTTGGCCTTCTCTTCGTCGCTCAGCGCATTGTCCCCCAGCACCCACGATTCGCCCTCAAAATACCGGTCCACGTTCTTGAAGGCGGTATTCTGCATGAAGTCCCAGCCGCCCCTGGTGAACGCCGCCGGCACTTCATAGCCGTCGGTCAGCACCGCGGCCGCGCCCGGCACCGCGCGGGCAAAGTTGACCGGCGGCCGGTCCTTCGACGCCTCGGACAGCATGAACTGGTAGATCCGGGTGGAGCCGGTGAACTGCCGCAGGAATGCGCGGGCATGATCCACGGCGCCGGTGTCCGCCGCGAGGGAGTACGGATTGCCATGCGGCAATTCACCGGCATAGAACTCGAACTGGGCGAGCGCCAGCTTCCTGCGCTCGTCGTCCACGTTCTTGTCCCCCACCCACTGGTCCAGCAGCACCGGCGCCAGGAACTCGGCCGTGCTCTTGTCGGCGTACGCGGTGGTGATCAGGTGCGCCTTGAGCAGGTCGCGGGTGGCGGCGTACTCGGTGCCCTGCGGTACGGCGGGGAGCGCGTAGAGCGCCCGGGTCATCGCGTCCCGGGTCGGATTGAACAGCAGGGTGGCAAACTGGGTGAAGTAGAGCTGGCGGAGATCGGCCTCGATGCGGTGCCCGGCGTAGAGCCCCCAGCGCAGGTGCAGCGGCGCGCCTTTGCGGTTCCACTCGAGTACGTCGCCCAGGCGGGCCCGCAGGCTGTCGAGGCGGCGGAGAGTTTCGACCGGCGGCAGGTCGCCCGTGGGCGCGGTGGCGGCGGCCAGGCCGCGCCCCGCGTCGAGCACCTCGGTCTCGAGGCCGCGGTTGTAGGCGAACGACACGATCAGGCCGATGGACCAGATCAGCGCCAGGGCTCCGCCGGCCACCAGCAGCGCGCGCCGCAACAGGTTGACCTTGGCGCCGCTCGCGGTGACGCCCATCGCCACCCGGTCCTTGAGGATGATTCCGCGCAGCACCGAATCGAGGAACAGCCACTGCGGCACCTTGCGGCTGGTCGGCCCGGCGCTGGCCACGGCCTGCTGCTGCGGGCGGAGCACCGGGGTGAAGGCCTGCGTGGCGTCGGACGAGAGCGCGGCCGCGCTCTGCGCCTGCGGGGCCATCTGCGGGGCCGCGTCGTTGATGATGATGGCGCGGACCCCGGTGAAGTAGAACCCGCGCAGCCAGGGACTCACCTCGAGCTGGCTCGGCCGGCAGAGATCGGTGAGGAACTGCGCCGCCAGCGGCCCGATCTTCCTGAATTCGCGGGCAAACTCGTACGCATTGCCCCGCGTGGTGCCGTCCGCCTCGCGCGGCATGACCACCAGCCGCCGGTACGCCAGCGACTGGAACAGCCGGGTCAGATGGGTGCTCAGCCGCTGGTGCACCCGGTCGGAGTAGGAGCCCGCCGGCCCGCTGTCGAAGGGCAGGGTGGCGCCCAGCACGTCCTGCGCTTCCTCGTTGGAAAGATTGCGGACGAATTCGGTGAAGTACGGGATCCGGTCGGACTTGGTGAACAGCACATACACCGGCAGCCTGATGCCGAGCCGGCGGGAGACATCGGTGAGGCGGGCACGGAGGTCGCGGGCCAGCGCCATCAGCGCTTCGCCCCCGCCCGCCGCAAGCAGCGATTCCGCGCTCACGCATACCACCGCGAGCCTCGGCGCCTGCTCGCCGCGCGAGAAGACGGCGGCCAGGCGGCGCGGCTGCATATGGCGCACCAGCCGGGCCCAGCGGCCGGCATCCGCGGTGACCGGCCCGCCGGCCTCGAGGAAGATCGCCTTGTTCGAGTACCAGACGTTGATCACCCGCGTCGCCGCGATGGCTTCCCCGCGGAACACTTCGCCGGCCAGGAGATCGGGCTCGAGTCCCGAGCGCACGATCGACGTCGTCTTGGCCGAGCTCTCGGGGCCGAGCCAGAGCAGGAGCGGCAGCTTCGACATGGCGGACTTGTCGCCCACCTTGCTCTGCGCCAGCCGGCTCCGTGCCGTGGTGATGGCGGCGTCGATGTCGTCGCCCACACCGGGCGGCGGCGCCGGCGTCTGCTTCTCCTTGGCCAGCAGGTACCAGAGCAGCACGGCGGTGGCCACCAGGCCGCAGAACCAGAGCACCAGGCGGAGCACCAGCGCGTCGGTGCCCTTGAGGCCCAGCAGCCGCGCCAGGAAGAAGATCAGGATGGCCCAGAGCAGGAAGCCGATTCCGCTCCACAGCCAGATCTTGGCGCGTCTGGTCATGGCGCGGCTTTGGCGGCGAGGATGGCGATGTCCGCCGCGCCCGACTTGAGCACCAGCGCGAAGATGAGCAGCAGCATCATCGCGAAGGTCAGCACGCCGAGGGCGCCGTAGCCGAGGCGGCGGAGCCAGGGATCGAAGGCGACGGGAATCTGTTCGTTGGCCGGCAGGGACCACGCCGGCGAGAGCGGCGGGACGCCGCCCCGGATCCGGTCGATCTTCTGTCCCAGCGCATGGATCAGCCCGCGCAGTTCGCCGCCATCGGACATCGAGTAGCGGCCCTTGAACCCGAGCAGCAGGCAGAGCTGGTGCACCTCGAGCAGGTCGGCCAGGTCCTCGGCGTCCTGGCGGGTGAGCAGCTCCTGCAGGTTCTTGAAGAAGAGCTCGCCCCCCATGTGCCCGCCGAACAGCTCCTCCTGCAGCGGCTTCTTGGGCCAGTCGGCGAACATCGGCTGCGAACTGTTGAGCACCGACTCGTCGGCGAACACCGTGACGGCGTAGATGGCGCGCTTGATATCGCCGTTCGCGTAGCCGCTGCGGCGCGCCTCTTCCTCGGCGGCGCCCAGCAGGTGCTTGAGATGGGCCCGGAAGCTTTCGCCGTCGGCCGCCACCTGGCGATTGGCGCGGAGCCGTTCGATGGCGGTGAGCGCCTCCTGCAATACGAGCGAGAGACTCCCGCGTCGCTGCAGCTGCGGCTCCGACGCGTCACGCGGCGGTCTGGTTGGTTCGCCGGTCATGGGCTGGTCCCGGGGGTGCGAAGGGGGAGTTACCGCTTCCTATTCTACAGGCTGACGGCGCAGGCCGCTACTAGGGGTAAGGTCTTATGTGACAAGAATTAAGGCGGGGCAGGGGGGCAGGGGGGCGGTGACTGAAAGGCGACAAGCGGAACGGGCAGGGCGGGTGAGCCGAACTGACGACGGACGACCAACAGCTCGCGACTCGCGACTAGCGACCCTCCTGCGTCTGCACCCTGATCTCGACCTCCGCATTGGGAAACGCCTGCGGCACGTACACGCCGACGTCGTTCGCCTTTTTCATTGCCTCCCAGCAGGGCCCCGCCTGCTGCACCCGGAAGTACTGGGTGCCGATCCGCGGGGAAATGGCCGCCGGCGCCGAGGGGACGTGCTCGAGGGCAAGGCCGGGCAGCGCCTCCTTCACCAGGCGCGAGACGTATTTCTGCGAGCAGACCTTCACCAGCCCCGGGACGTTGGCGATCAGATCGCCCTCGCCCATCGCCGCTTTGACGCAGAGGAACCAGCGGCTGGTGTCGAAGCAGCGCTTGTCGTTCACGGTGCCGAAGTAGAACGCGTCTCCCTGCGGGGCCAGCGGAATGGAGACGTAGCTCGTGGGCACGATGACCTCGAGATGGGCGCGGATGTGCTTTTCCAGCGCGCCGAAGGTCTCGAACAGGTGGTCGTGATCGTAGAGCGGCAGGTTCCGCGGGTGGCTGTCGAGCGAGAAGGTGCAGAGCGAGCCGGCCAGGCGGGACAGCTCCACGTAGAGCTGCTCAGGGCGCGAGCGGCGCGCCGTCAGGTGGTGGCGCAGCGGGGCCAGCCCCGAGTGCACCGTGTGGGTCAGCCAGAAATCCGCCACTTCACTCGCGGCGTAATCGGCGACACTCTTCTGCTCCTGCTGCCGCCGCGCGGTCATGGCCGAGCTCTTGCCGTCGAGGATTTCCACGATCCGCTTGAGCAGCGCCATCAGTTCCCGGCTGGCCCCGATCTGGAGGCAGGGGGGGATGTACCGCTCGTCGTAGACGAAGTGGCCGGTGCCGTCCCGCCGGACCCGGGCCAGCGGCATCGCGATGACGCTGTCGTCCGCCTCACCCTGGTCGAGCGCCAGCTTGAAATTCTTCCGGGCCAGCGGCACCGGCTTTTCGTCCTGGCCGGTGATGTCGTCGCGGACCGGGGTGGTCTCGCTGATGAAGCGAGGATCGCCGTCGGGGCGCTGGTTGCCCACCAGCGTGTTGGCGCGCCCGGGCCGGTAGGCCGGCACCGTGAGCAGCACCGTCTGGCTCTCGACCGTGGGACTGAACAGCTCGCGGATCTCGAGCGGGGCGGGAACCGGGTCGCTTTCGGGGAAATGGAACGCCAGGCCGTCCGGCAGGGTGCCGCGGGCGTGAACCAGCGACACGGTGCCGTTGCGCAGCGCTTCCTGGTCGAACTCCAGCCCGGCCACGCCGTAGGGCCGGTAGAACAGCTGCCCCAGGGCAAAGCCGATCGAGTCTTCGAAGTAACGGTTCTGGGCCTGGAAGTGATGCTGGGCCAGATGCATCCCTTCGTGCCAGACCACGCGTGACAGCGGCTTCATGCGGCTCCCGGACTGACGACGGCGGGCGGGCCGGCCGGTTTGCCCGGCCTCCGGTCGAACGGTAATATGATGTTGAAGAGTCCACCATGAGGATCAACTGACCAGCGACGAATTCCTGGCTCGCTACGAGCTGCTCAAGCCCGTCTCCGAGGACCGGGTCCGGACCTTTGCGGCCCTGCAGCGCACCACCCGCGCGGTGGTCATGGTGCACCTGCTCGATGCCGACGCCACCGCCCCCAACCAGGCGCTGCTCGGGCTGATCGACAATCTCCCCGCCGAAGACCAGTCGAAGATCATCGAGCGCCTCGAGGTGGACGGCGCCCCGGTCATCGTCACCCGGTTCCTGCTCGAGTTCACCACCCTCGGCGCCTGGCTGGCGGCGCGGAGCCCGGGCATTCCCGGCACCGCGGTCAATCCGGCGGTGCCCAGGCCGGCCGATGCGCCGGCACCACCCGTTGTGGCCGCGGCCGACGCGACCCAACTGATGTCCGCGATGCCGCCGGGCGGGCCACCGCCCCCGGCCTCCCGCGCGGCGGTACCGCCGCCCGGGAG
>DATEHG010000071.1:0-4497 GCA_035279705.1 Gemmatimonadales bacterium | reverse complement strand
CCGGAACCGGCAAGGGCCGGCGCAATCGCCGCCGCCGCCGGGGTCGCCGCGGGCCGGGAGGCGGTCCCGCCGCACCTCCGCCGCCGCCGACCACCTGATGGCGAAGTTCTTTCTCACCACAGCCATCGACTACTCCAACGGCGATCCCCACATGGGGCACGCCTTCGAGAAGGTCGGGGCCGACTGCATCGCCCGCTATCGCCGCCTGCGGGGCGACGAAGTCTGGTTCCTGATCGGCATGGACGAGCATGGCCAGAAGGTGGCTCAGACGGCGGCCGATCGCGGCCTGACGCCGCAGGCGCTGACCGACCAGGTGGCCGCGGTGTTCGAAGCCACCTGGGACCGGCTCATGGTTTCGCGCGATCAGTTCATCCGCACCACCGCGCCCGAGCACAAGGACGGTGTGCGGGACCTGATCGAGCGGATCTTCCGCCACAGCCCGGACGATTTCTACGAGAAGGCCTACCGCGGGCGCTACTGCGTGGGCTGCGAGTCCTTCAAGACCGACGCCGAGATCGTGGACGGGAAGTGCGTGCTCCATCCGGGACGGACCCTGGAATGGGTCGAGGAACGGAACTGGTTTTTCCGGCTGTCGAAGTACCAGCAGTTCCTCGAGCAGCTGCTGGAATCGAATCCCGATTTTGTCCGCCCCGAGATCCGGCGCAACGAGATCCTGGGCCTGCTCCGCCAGGGACTGGAGGACATCTCCGCCAGCCGGAGCCGGTTCAGCTGGGGGGTGCCCTTCCCCAAACCCACCAGCGACGGCGAGGCCCAGACCACGTACGTCTGGTTCGACGCGCTGCCGAACTACTGGACCGCACCTCGCTTTCCGGGCTCGGGCGCACAGTGGCCCGCCGACCTCCACGTCGTCGGCAAGGACATCACGCGATTCCACTGCGTCATCTGGCCAGCCATGCTCGCGGCCGCGGGTGAAAAGCTCCCCGGCGGCGTCTGGGCCCACGGCTTCATCAACTACGACGGCGACAAGCTCTCCAAGAGCGCCGGGGTGCGCCTCGATCTCCGCGAAGCCATCGACCGGCACGGCCCCGACGCCCTGCGCTATTTCCTGATCCGCGAGATCGGCTTCGACGGCGACGGGAATTTTTCCTGGGACCGCTTCGACGAGCGCTACACGGCCGACCTGGCCGACGGCCTCGGCAATCTGGCCTCGCGCGCGCTGGCCATGATCGAGAAGTACCGCTCGGGCGAAGTACCAGCAGGCAGCCTGTCGCCTCTCGATACCGAGGGCGCCGAAGCGCTGGCCGTCTACGCGGCCGCGATGGACGCCATCGATCTCCGCGCCGGGGCCGACGCGGCCTGGCGCCTCATCACCGAGGCCAATCAGTACATCGTGCGCACGGCGCCCTGGGCGCTCGCCAAGGCGGCGAAGGACGCCGAGCTCGACTCCGCCCTGGCGTCACTGGCGCGGGTGCTCGTGCGCCTGGCGGTGATGGTGGGGCCGTTCATGCCGGGAAAGGCGCAGGAGTTGTGGCAGTGCCTCGGCCAGAGCGGTGGGTTCGACGCGGCCGCGTGGCATCTCGCCGTGCAGGCCTCGGTGGCCGGTGCCCGCGTCCGCAAGCCCGCCAATCTCTTTCCAAAGCCGGTGACGGGAACGGCGTGAAGCGCCCCGGGCTCGCGACCCTCGCCCTGCTCGGGTGTCTCGCCTCGCCGCTGCGGGCGCAGGATTCGGCAGGGTGCCCCGCGGTAGACTCGGTCGCCCGCGGGCTCATCGCCCCGCACAGCTATCTCCTCGGCTGGTACGATGCCGCCCGCGATACCACGCATCTCGAAGGCGGCGGCACGGAGCCGACGATTCACGTCGGCCTCCGCGTTGCCTTCCCCGGCCGGGGATCGTCCCTGCCGCAGATCGCCATCCTCGATGTGCTGCTGGGTGATCCGTACGTCGAGCCGGCGCGAACCGCCCCCGACACCACCAGGCTGCTTCTCCTGGTCGATGATTCGCTGCAGGTGAGGACCTTCGGTACCGGACACCGATACCATCGAATGGATCCCTACCCCTTCATGCTGCAGGCAGCCTTGAGCGCCAGGGGCTACTCCGCCTTGCTCGACGCCACCCGCGCGCGCCTGATCTACGGCGCCGACACCATTCCCGCCCGCAGCCAAGTCATCGAGGGGTTCCACCGCCTGGCCTCGGCGCTGCGCTGTGCCCCGGCCGGCATTCCCCGGAGTGGCCGGTGAGCCAGGACCGCGCGGATTACGGACTCGATGCGCCCGGAGTGGTGCGCAATCTCCTGCTTGCGGGCGGGGCGGCGCTGCTGCTCGCGCTCCTCGTCAGAGCTGGAGTCGTCCCCCGGGTAGTTCGCCTTGGTCCCGTCGGGTTCGACCTCCTGGGTACCGGACTGGGTGCCGGCCTCGCGTTGATGTTTGGCGGACTCTGGATCATCTATTCCAGCCGGATCGGCAAGCGGCGCCGGCGCGAGCGGCTGCTTGATGCGCTGAACTGGACGGGCGGGGAAATGGTGCTGGATGTCGGTTGCGGCCGCGGCCTCATGATGATCGGCGCCGCCCGGCGCCTGACCTCCGGTCGCGCGGTCGGCATCGACATCTGGCGCAGCGAAGACCTCTCGGGCAACCGTCCCGAGGCCACACTCGCCAACGCCGCCGCCGAGGGGGTCTCCGATCGGGTGCGTGTCGAGACTGCAGATATGCGGAAGCTCCCGTTCCCGGATGACGCCTTCGACGTGGTCCTCTCCTGCTTCGCGATTCACAACCTCGATGCGCCGGGGGATCGGGACACCGCCATCGCGGAAATCAGCCGGGTGCTCAAGCCGGGCGGCCGGGCACTCATCGATGACATCCGGCACATCAGCCAGTACCGCAACGGCTTGGCGCTCGGCGGCTGCCGGATCGAACGCCGGCTGGACAACCCTCTCTGGAGCCTGGCCTGGACGGCGATTTCCTGGGGCTCTCTCTGGCCGGGAACGCTGCTGGTGGAGAAGAGAGTCGAGAGACGGGAGACGAGAGACAGGAGTCTCTGACTGCGGAGATCACAACCCGGAACGTGGTCTGCGGATCCTAATCACTCAGCACCTTGGCACTCTAGTACTCTAGTACTCTAGTACTCCAGTCCCTGTTCAAACCGCCGGACCGACCGTCCCCCGGCATTCCCCGAACCCGATCCGCACACTTCCCGCCGCTTCCGCGTAGCCCCTGAAAACCACCTCGTCCCCATCCTCGAGGAACTTCCGGGTCTCGCCGTTGGGCAGCGCCAGCGGTTCGCTCCCCCGCCAGGTCCGCTCGAGCAGGCAGCCCCGCGAATCCGGTGTCGCGCCTGACACCGTCCCGCTCCCCAGCAGGTCGCCCGTGCGGAGATTGCAGCCGTTGGAGGTGTGATGCGCCACCATCTGCCCCACGGTCCAGTACAGCCGCGCAAAGTCGCTGCGGCTCACCAGCGCTGGTGCCGTGCCCTCAGTGCGCATCCGCGGAGTCGTGAGCCAGACCTCGAGCGTGATGCCATAGGCGCCTCGTTCCCTGTCCACCGGGGTGTCGAGCTCCGCCATCGGTGCCGGGTCTCCCTCGGGGCGAGCCGCCCGCGGCCGGCGGAAGGGTTCCAGCGCTTCGCGGGTCACGATCCACGGCGAAACGGTCGTCGCGAAACTCTTGCCGAGGAACGGCCCCAACGGCTGGTACTCCCAGGACTGGATGTCCCGGGCCGACCAGTCGTTGAGCAGGCAGAACCCCGCGACCCTCTGGTCGGCCTCTCCAATCGGTACCGGGCTTCCCAGCGGATTGGGCGCTCCGACAAAGGCGCCCAGTTCGAGTTCGTAGTCGAGCAGCCGGCTGGGGCCGAACGTCGGCTGCTCCGCCGAAGGGTCCTTGCGCTGTCCTGACGGACGGCGGACCGGGGTGCCGCTGACCACGATCGACGACGCACGGCCATGATATCCGATCGGGAGCCACTTGTAGTTGGGCAGCAGCGGGTTGTCGGGACGGAACATCTTCCCGACGTTCGTGGCGTGATCGATCGAGGCGTAGAAATCGGTGTAGTCGCCGATCGTGACGGGCAGGAGCAGTTCCGCACCGCTCATCGGGACCAGCAGTGCATCAGCTGCCCCCCGACCCGACGCTTCACCGGACTGAAGGAGACGGCTCACCTGGCGGCGCAGTGCCGCCCGCTCGAGCGCGGGCAGGGCAAACAGCGCATTGAGCACCGGGACACGACAGGCGGCGAGTGCGGACTCGGACAGACCGGACAGCAGTCCCCGGGCAGCGGCGCCGGCGAGATCCAGGATCCGGTCCCCGATGGCCACGCCGATCCGGGCGGCCGGATCGCCTCCGCTCCGGAAGACTCCGAAGGGGAGATTCTGGATCGGGAAATCGCTGTCCCGGCTGTTGGCGCTCTCCACCCAGGAGCGGAGTGCAGGATCGTGAGTGGCGTCGGTCACGCGGGGAGATATCCCAGGGTCCGGAGATCGGCGAGCGGCTCGGTGAACGAGCAGGAACCGAAGGCGATGGCGCCCGAGTGGCGCAGCTCGC
>DATEHG010000070.1:0-15106 GCA_035279705.1 Gemmatimonadales bacterium | reverse complement strand
CAGACCGAGCCAGACTGCCGGCAGATGTACCCTATCACGGCGCGAAGGCGCCTCGTATCGTCGATTATGTCTTCGTAGTAACGGCGCTGCCACCGAAAAAACGGGTCCCCGGTGCGCCGGATCTCCCACGTGGCGCGTGCCTTCCAGGTCCTCACTACCTCTCCCCGCACCAGTCCAGCCTCAGACTTCATCGGCACAAATCCACGGTGCCGCTGCCATTTCGGGTGATCTCCCACTTCCCCCGGCATCCGAATCAGGGCGTGCACATGATCGTCCATGATAGCGACCGGGCCGAGCGTGAGGTCTGGGAATCGCTCCGGAAGCGATCGCCACACAGCGAGCGTGATTTCACCTTGCCGGGTGAGCAGTCGGCGGCCAAGGACGTCAGTCGTGAGGGATCGCTGCCGAAGGAAGGTGCAGAAGGTGACGAAGTACCAGCCCGCTCGACTGTAATTCCAGTATTTCAGCCGTGGCGGACTTCCGAGTCCAAATCGCCTCCCCATCGGCACAGGTTATCAGCTCTGGCGCGACCCGCCGTCATCCTGACGATGCCACATGTGGCAAAATCACACTTGTCAGCTGAGGGAGATCAGACCAGCGGGGGAGGCGGTTTGAAGCACGGCCACTAATCATGAGGCTTTGAGACAACGAATGGGGCCCTCATTGATGAAGGCCCCACTCAGGAAGATCCAAACAGAAGACCCGCGGCTAGTGCAAACTCTTTCCCGGATTCCTCAGCCGGCTGTGACTTGAGCTGTACACGAAGTAGATCGCCAGCCCCACCACCAGCCAGATGCCGAACCGGATCCACGTGATGCCCGGCAGCTTGTACATGAGGTACAGGCAGGAAAACACCGAGATCAGCGGCGTGAACGGAACCCACGGCACCCGGAACGGCCTCGGGCGATCCGGATCGATCTTGCGGAGCAGGATCACGCCGAGGGACACGAGCACGAAGGCGAACAGGGTGCCGATGTTGGTGAGGTCCACGACCTCCGCGATGTTCGCAAAGGCGGCAAAGACGGCCACGAAGATGCCGGTCAGGATGGTGCCGATATAGGGCGTCTTGAACTTCGGATGCACCTTGCCGATCCATTTCGGCAGCAGTCCGTCCCGCGACATCGACATGAAGATCCGCGGCTGGCCCAGCTGGAAGACCAGCAGCACGCTCCCCATGGCCACGACCGCCCCGATCGAAATCAGCAGCCGGGACGCCTTGAGCACCGCCGGCGATCCCTCGGCGTACTGCAGCGCGGTGATCATCGGCTCGGCGGTGCCCAGCTTCTGCCAGGGCGCGATGCCGGTCATCACGATCGACAGCAGGATGTAGAGCACCGTACAGATCACCAGGCTCATGATGATGCCGAACGGCATGTCCCGCGGAGGGTCCTTGGCCTCCTCGGCGGCCGTCGAGACGGCATCGAATCCGATGTAACTGAAGAAGATGATCGCGGCCGCCGCGGAAATGCCGGCGAAGCCGTTGGGGGCAAACCCGCCGGTGGTGGGTTCGGTCCAGAGGGAGGGCTTGACGAAGAAGGCGCCGACCACCAGGAACAGGAAGATGATGCCGATCTTGAGCACCACCATCCCGTTGTTGAAGTTGGCCGACTCCTTGATCCCGATCACGAGGACGACCGTGATGGCCACCACGACCAGAAACGCGGGTAGGTTGGCGATCACCGGAAAGCCGAACAGATGCGGCGCGGTGGTGAGCGCGCTGGCCAGGTAGGTCATCGAGGGGTCCGCCGCGCCGGCGGCAACCTGCCTGGCCGCATCGGTCGCCGAGCGGATATCGGTGGCCAGCCAGGCGGGCAACGACAGCCCGAAATGACTGAGGAACTCCCGGAAGTACCCCGACCACCCGATGGCCACCCCGATATTCCCCACCGCGTACTCGATGATCAGGTCCCAGCCGATGATCCAGGCCACCAGCTCGCCCAGCGAGGCATAGGCGTAGGTATACGCCGACCCGGCGATCGGAACCATCGCGGCGAACTCGGCGTAGCAGAGCGCCGCGAAGCCGCAGGCCACGGCGGTCACCACGAACGAGAGGATGATGGCCGGCCCGGCGCCGAGCCGCAGCGAGTCACCGGCGATGGCGGTGCCGGTGGTGGCAAAGATGCCCGCGCCGATCGTGGCCCCGACGCCGAGGGCCGTGAGGTGCCACTTGTTCAGGGAGCGCTTGAGGCCGCCGCGTTCGGCAATATCGTCTTCACAGTCCTTGACGGACTTGCGGACAAACAGAGAACTCATGGCACCTCGGGACGAGGGGTCAGTCGCGGCTAGTTGATGATCCAGGTGTAGGTCACGCTGTCGGGAACCGGGAAGCCGTCGGGGCCGCGGGCGGGCTTGAACTCCTGCTCCCGCATGACCTCGGCGAACTTCTTGGCATAGCCCCGGTCCTCGATCGGGGGGGTAATCTCGAACCTGAGGACCTTCCCGTCTACCCCGATCCAGAAGGTGACACTGATGGAGCGTCCCCGCAATTCCTTGGGGGCACTTTCCATCGGGGGGAAGACCTGCCGCTTCGACTCCGCCCGCCGCCCCCTCCCACCCGCCCCGCCAGTCCCGGTGCCGGGCCCCGTGCCGGCGCCAGTGCCGGGGCCGTTGCCGGTCCCTGCCCCACCGCCGGTGCCGCCGCCCGTGCCAGGGCCGGTCCCGGGACTGCCACCGGCGCTGCTCGCCGCCTCCGGCGCCGCCTTGGGCACCGAATCAACCGGAGGCGGAATGTTCTCGGGCACCGTCACCGGGACCGACTGCATGACCACCGGTTCCGGCTGGCGCTGGACCGGTGGCGGGGAGGGCTTCGGGGCCTGCGGCGGAGCCGGTATCGCGACAAACTCGCCCCCGCCTCCGCCGCCCCCGCCACCACGCTGGGGACTGAGCGGCGTGCCCCGTTCGATGACGGTCGCGAAATCGCCGTTGATCACGTGGTACAGGAGCAGGATCACGGCCAGATGGAAGAGCAGCGAGCCCAGCAGTCCGCCGTAGCGCCGCCGGGGCTCGGGCAGCGTGACCTTGACATGGGCGACGTGACGAGGACGGGGCATCAGACACCAAGCGGGGAGTGGTCAGAATCCCCACTCCCCGCTCGCCAGGTTACGATACCCCGCAATGGCGGGGGCATCGGCTACTTCGCGTAGGCTTCCTGCGGCGTGAAACCGATGACCTGGATTCCGGCACCGCGGGCAATGTCCATCGCTTCGACGACATCCTGGTAGATCCGCTGGCGCCCGGGCTTGACGAACAGGAGCTTGGCCGGGCGCGGGTCGAAGATGGCGTGAATCTGGGTATCCAGCTGGTCCTTGGGCACCGGCTGGCTGTTGATCGCATAGCTCCCGTCATCGTCCATGATCAGGACGATCTGGTCGCTCTTGGTTCCCGGCGGCGCGTTGGTCTGTTCCGGCGCCACCTGGATGCGTGTCGTCATGCGCGAGAGCGGCTGGGTGATCATGAAGATGATCAGCAGCACCAGCAGCACGTCGATCATGGGCGTCACGTTGATGTCGCTGGAGAAGCCGCCCCCCGAACCGCCTGCAGACATGGCCATGGGTTATTTCTCCCCTTCCTTCTTGGCCCCGAAGAGCCCCGGCGTCGCGGTCGGCTCGGTCACGGCCGCCACCACCCGGACACCGGCCTTCCGCGCGATCTCGATGCCGGCCTGGATCTGGCCGTACTTGAGCTGCTGGTCGGCCTTGAAGTACATGGTCTTGTCGTCCGGCCGCGCATTGAACTTGTCCTGGAGGATGCGCAGCAGGTCGTCCCCCGAGCGTACCGGGGCGCCGTTCAGGAAGTAGTTCCCGCTGGCGTCGATCCCCAGGACGATTTCATCCGAGCCTTCCGGATCCTTGTCGAGATTCTTCCCCTTGGGCAGCGTGGCCTTGAAGCCGGCCGCGATCAGGGGGGTCACGATCATGAAGATGATCAGCAGCACCAGCATGACGTCGATCATCGGCGTGACGTTGATATCGGCCTTGACCGAACTGCTGGATCCGCCTGCGGACATCGCCATCGGTGGTGTTCCTTTCCTTCAGAGCGCCGGTCGTTCCGGGGTCTGCGGCGTCGCGGGCTTACCCCGCGACCGCCGTCCTCCCCGGCAGTGCAATTCCCTGTGCGAGATCTGGCAGCGCCGCGGCCTCAGCCGTGGATGTGCCCGCTCCCGCTCACGGCCTTCTGCGCCTGGAACTCCTTGGTGAAGATCGAACGGCCGAACTCGCTGCCCACGCTCTTGATGAGGTGGTCGATCAGCTCCTTGGAGCTGTGAGTAAGCTCGACGGTCAGGTACTCGATCTTGTTGCTGAAGTAGTTGTACAGCCACACCGCCGGAATGGCCACGATCAGGCCGAAGGCGGTGGTGATCAGGGCTTCGGCGATACCGGCCGAAATGCCGGCCAGGCCGCCCGAGGCGCCGGACGCGGCCATGCCCGTGAAGGCGTTCACGATACCCATCGTGGTGCCCAGCAGCCCGACGAACGGCGCCGTCGAACCGACGGTGGCCAGCACCGCCTGGCCCCGCTTGAACTCGGCGATGGTGATCAGCATTTCACGCTCCACGGCCCGCTCCACCGAGTTGATGTCGGCGGCGGTGATGGTGGCGCGGTCGGTCAGCAGCGGCTTCACTTCGGCGAGGGCGGGGCCGAGCACCCGGCCCACGTGACTGGCCTGGTTCTTCTCGGCCAGGGTGATGGCCTGCTCGAGCTGGTCCTCGTTGATGGCCCGGGAGAACTGGGGGCCGAACTTCCGCGTCGCCGAGATGTTCTTGTAGATCATCCACAGCTTGCCGAACGAGATGGACAGCGAGAACAGCGACATCGCCGCCAGGGTCCACACGATGCCCTTGGCGAACATGCCCATCGTATGGTAGAGATCGATAAGACTGAGATTCATTGTAGCGTTTCTCCGGTTGGGTGACGCGGCTGCTTACTCAGCCTGCTTGAACGAAACGGACTGACGGACCAGGGTGCGCTGCGGAACGCCGCGCATCTTGCCCGGCTTGTAGACGGCCTTGGTGATGGTCTCGCGCGCCGGCTCGATGAACGCCGCCGGCGGAGTATTCAGCACCTTGAAACTGCTGGGCTCGACATGCCCGGTGGTGTCGATGATGAACTCGGTCTGCACGACGGCGCTGATGCCGGCCGACTTCATCGCGGGCGGATAGCGCAGTTCCGGGCCAGACATCCGGGTCGGCGGATCGTCCAGCTCGGCCGAGAGGAACACCTCGCCGCTCACCGTGGGCACCGGACCGGTGCCGCCCGCCACGCCCGTGGCAATGCCGCCCTCGACACCCTTGCCCGTGAAGTCCCGGGGGTCGAAGCGCTGGTTGAGATCGACCGGCGGAATCTCGGTCGGGATCTCGGTCGGCGGCGTGATGGTCTGGAACCCCTGCGGGGGCGGATTGGCCGCCACGATCATCTGCTGCTGCGGCGGCGGCGGTGGCGGCGGCGTCGGCTTCGGCGCCTCGACGAACACCATGGTGGTGTCCTTGAGCCGGTTGTCCAGGGTCTCCGCGGCACCCTTGGTGGCCTCGATGGCCCCGTAAATCAGCGCCGCATGGACAACCAGCGACACCGTGTTCTGGGTGAGGCTCTTGGACCGCTTGCGATTGGACTCGGGCAGACGATCGAACACGGCAACCCTCCAACTGAGTGACGGCGGACAAGCTACTCGCGCAGGATGTCAGCCCGCGAGGGGTGTAGATGACAGTTCTATTACAATCGGATTACGTGTCCCGGCTGCCGCAGGACCGGCCAATCTAGCCGGGGCTTCCGGCGCCGCCAGAGGTGACGCCGGTCGCGGTCGAAGTGGGCACACCGCTGGCCCCACGGCGCGGCAACGTCACCGTCACCACAGTCCCGCGGCCGGGCCGGCTGTGCACCGAGATGGTTCCTCCGTGCGCCTCCGCGATCCACTTGGTGATGGCCAGGCCCAGCCCGGTGCCGGGGCGCTCGCCGGTGCGGTCGCGGGAAACGTCGGCCCGCCAGAAACGATCAAAAATGTGGGGCAGATCGTTCGGTTTGATCCCGATTCCGGTGTCTCCCACCACCACGACGACCGCGTCCTGCTTGTCGACCAGGCCGAGGCTCACTTTTCCGCCCGGCGGAGTGTACTTGATGGCGTTGGTGACGAGATTGAGCAGCAGCTGGCGGATCCGCGCCCGATCCACCGCGAGCGGCACCGGCGCCTCCGTCAATTCGGTGCGGACGGTGATCTGGTTGATCTCCCCCAGGATGCCGGCCGTTTCCGCCGCCTCGACCAGCAGCTCGCGCATGTCGGCCTCCGCCATCGCCAGTGAGGCCTTGCCCTCATCGGCGTTGGCCAGCGTCAGCAGGTTGTCGACCGTCTCGGCCATGTGATTGAGCTGGCCGAGGGCGTGGTCGAGCCCTTCAATGGCCTCGGCCGGCGTGGCAGGATTGGTCAGGGCGCGTTCGACGCCCACCCGGACCACCATGAGCGGGGTCTTGAGCTCGTGGCTCGCGTCGGCCGTGAACCGGTGCAGGGCGCCGAAGCTCTGCTCGAGGCGCGCCAGCATTCCGTTGACCGTGCGGGCCAGCTGGGCCAGCTCGTCGGCGCTGAGCGGCTCGATCAGGCGGCGGTGGAGAGAACGGCCGTCCGTGATCTCCTCGAGCTCGGTGGCCATATCCATGATGGGGCGCACGGTGGTCGAGGCCAGCCCGTAGCCGAGGAGAACGGCGCCAAGCAGAAGGAACGGTGCGACCACGAACATCGATTGCACCAGCAGGGACGGTTCGACGGTCGGGGCGCGGCTGGCGGTGGCGACGAGGACGGCGGTGACCTCCTCACCGGCGCCGGGCGTGGGCGCCAGCATGTAGCGGAAATCGCCCGCCCGCTGGCGCGGCAGGGTGCCGCCGCTCCGGGTAAGCGGAGGCGGCTTGAGCACGGCCAGCAGCTGTTCGATGGTGCGGTAGTCGAGTTCGCGGGCGGCCTGGGAGAGGTAGAGCGGCTGGCCTTCGGGACCGACCACCAGCACCGGATCTCCCACGCCGTCGATCGGCGCGACCGCCGACTGGGCGAGGAACGGAATCGAGTCCGCGGTCGTCAGGCGCCCCAGAACCCGGTGGGATTCGGCGAGCGAGCTGACGATCACATCCAGCTCACGGGCCAGGCGCTGGTCCAGTTCCTCGCGGCTGGGAAGCCGCCGCACCACGATCAGGGCCGCGCCGAAGGCCACCATCGCCAGGGCCATCGCGACGGTATACCCCAGAGCCAGCTTGCTCCGGAGGGTGGCCACTCAGCCCTTCTCCTGGACCCGCGCCACGTAGCCCACTCCCCGCACGGTGTGGATCAGCTTTCTGGTCTGCCCCTGGTCCACCTTCTTGCGCAACCGGTTGATCACCACATCCACCACGTTGGTCCCCGGATCGAAGTGATAGTCCCAGGCGTACTCCGTAATCAGGGTGCGCGACATGACCCGCCCGGGATGCCGGAGCAGGTATTCGAGCACGGCGTATTCCTTGGGAGTGAGGTCGATGGCCTTGCCGCCGCGCGTGACCTGGCGGGAGCCGACGTCGAGCTCCAGCGTGTCGAGGCGGAGCTGCGGTGAGGCCACCTGCTTGGGCCGGCGCCCCAGGGCCTCGACCCGGGCCAGCAGCTCCTCAAAGGCGAACGGCTTGGTGACGTAGTCGTCCGCCCCGGCCCTCAAGGCCTGGACCTTGAAGTCCACACTGTCCTGCGCGGTCAACACGAGTATCGGCACGGTGCTGCCCCGGTCCCTCAGGGTACGGACCATCTCGAGGCCGGTCATGCCGGGCAGCCGCAGATCGAGCACCAGCAGATCATACGCGCCGCTCGAGGCGAGCCGCAGCCCTTCCAGCCCGTCCCCCACCAGCTCGGCATGGTAGCCGTGTTCCTCCAGTCCGCGGCGGACGTACTGACCGACGGTCTGGTCATCTTCGATGACGAGCAGCTTCACACCGGATCCCCCTGCACCGGCAGGTAGACCACGAACGTGGTGCCCTTCCCCGGAATGCTGTCCACCTCGATCCGTCCGTGGTGGCCCTCGACGATGCCGTACACCACCGACAGGCCGAGCCCCGTGCCGCGGCCGGGAGGCTTGGTGGTGTAGAACGGCTCGAAGATCTTGGGCAGGTCGCTGCGCGGAATGCCGACGCCGGTATCCTCGATCTCGACCACCACCTCGTCGCCGCGGCCCGGATTGACCTTGCTGCGCACCGTGAGCGAACCGCCGTTTTCCATCGCGTCCAGCGAATTCAGCATGATGGCCATGAACGCCTGGATCAGCTGTTCCGCGTTGGCCCGCACCCGGGGCAGCTCCTGCGACAACTCGCGGACCAGGGTCAGGCGCTTGAACCGCTGATGGTGCTTGAGGAGGAAGAGCGTTTCCTCGACCAGCATGGTCAGGTCCACCGGCCGCTTGGTGCTCTCCTTGGGCCGGCTGAAATCGAGCAGCCCGTCGACAATGTTGGTGCAGCGCTGCACCTCCTTGTCGATGATGTCCAGGTATTCCGTCACCGTGGACGGGATCTCGACCTTGAGCTCCTCGAGGCGCAGGCCGATGGCGGCCACGCAGGCGCCGATGGTGGCCAGCGGGTTGTTGATCTCGTGCATGACGCCGGCGGCCAGCTGGCCGATGGCGGCCAGTTTTTCGCTCTGCAGGATCTGGCGGTGGACGTGGTGGTACTCGGTGACGTCCTCGCCGATCGTGATCACGTGCGTGATGCCGTCGTGATGCTGCCGCATCGGGATCTTGCTGATGCGGAAGAAGCGCTCCTCTCCGGCAATCGGCACGGCGATCTCCATCTGCTGGATCTCGCCCGTGCGGAACACCTGGTCGAACTCGCTGCGCAGCTGCTCGGCCGGCTGGCGGGTCAGGACCTCGAAGACCGGGCGGCCGACGACTTCGTCCCGCTTGAGGCCCTGGGTCCCGGTCTCCCGCTTGCGATTCCAGATCTGAATCCGGTATTCCCGGTCCACGACATACAGCCCCACCGGCAGGCAGTCGACGACCAGCGAGACGAACTGGCGCTGCTCCTCGATTTCCCGGCTCCGCAGGGCCACCTCGCTGGCGAGGTCCTGGGACAGCTCAAGCGAGCCGAGGTACGGCGCCAGCACGTCGCCCAGAACGACGAGAACCGAGCCGCCCGGGAGGCCGCTCTTGATGGTCTCGAGCTCCAGCATCCCGATCTGCTCGCCTTCGTGATACAGGATGCGTCGCAGGATGCCGGGCGCGGCCGGCGGCATCCCGGCGAAGGAACTGTAGCGCGGCGCGTGGACTCCTCCCGGAGCGGTGATCGCCCGGACCGTGGTGGCGTTCGACTCCCGCACCCAGAGCCACACCCGGTCCGCCGGGAGCCGGGAACGCACCGCCTCGGCGACGCCGGCCAGGACCTCGTCGGCGGCACGGCCGGAATTGAGCAGCTGGGCCACGGTGCCGAGCAGCCCAAAGGCGCCGGTGTCTCCCGCAGTCGCGGGTTCCTGGCTTCCGGTCATGACCACCGACTCGGCCCCCTGACAAGGACGAGGGATAAGATGCCCCGAAGTCCTCCCGCGTCCAGACTCACAGTTCGAGTCCGACCGGGAGGCGGGCCACCGACAGGTGGGTGATGCGCCACCCCTCCGGGGTCCGGCGCAGCACGAAGTGGCTCATGGCAATCGCCTCACCCCCGCCCAGGCGGTAGGCGGCCCAGCCGGCGGCCAGGTCTCCGGCCTGGCGCAGATCCAGCCGGAGCAGCTGGCGCCGAGCCGGGAGACTGTCGGCCGTCTTCCGCATGTCCGCCAGGAACTGGTCCAGCGTCACCGTGCTGTGGGCGTAGTCGACCTCGGCGCCGGTGGTGAACCGCTGGCGGGCGGACGCCCAGTCCCTCTCGTTGAGATCCTTGAGGTAACCGGAGACCACCTCGCGGATCGCCGACTCATCCCGGCGGCTGCCGGCGGGAGTGTGGTCCTCGACGTGGCAGGCCAGAAGGAGGGCCACCGGGAGGAGGGCCGCAAGGAGGTGGGGCGAAAGGCGCGGTGGGCGCATGGGTCCGATGGTGAATTGGAGGCGGAAGTCGGGGAGAATAGTCAGAAGGCGATATTCATGTAAGTTTCCGGCATGAGCCTTCCCCGGTTTTACCCATGGATCAATGGCGCCTTTGCCGTGGCGCCCGATCGCGAAATCGACACCGTCCTCAATCCCTATACCGGCGAGCCGGCGGCCGAGGTGGCCCGCGCCACGCCACAGGATTTCGAGGCGGCCGTCGTGGCCGCACAGGCGGGGTTCGACCGGATGCGCGCCCTGCCCCGCCACGCCAGACGCGACCTCCTGGTGAAGATTGCCTCCGCGCTCGAGGCCAGGCGGGCGGAGCTGGGCGCGGCCATCGCCGTGTCCTGCGGCAAGCCGATTTCACAGGCGCTGGGCGAGGTGGATCGCGCCGTCATCACGTTCTCCCTCGCCGCGGACGAGGCGCGCCGCATGGGCGGGGAGGTGGTGCCGCTCGATGTCGACAGCCGGGCGGCCGGCATGGACGGCCTGGTCGAGCGTTTTCCGATCGGGCCGGTCAGCGCCATCTCCCCGTTCAACTTCCCGCTCAATCTGCTGGTCCACAAAGTGGCCCCGGCCATCGCCGTCGGCACGTCGCTCGTGGTCAAGCCGCCGCCGCAGTGCCCCCAGCTCGCCTTTCTGCTCGGCGCCCTGATGGCGGAGTGCGGCCTCCCCGCCGGCGCCTACAACGTGCTGCACCTGGCGCTGCCGCTCGCCGAACAGCTGGCCGTCGACCCGCGCTTCAAGCTGCTCACATTCACCGGCAGCCCCACCGTGGGGTGGCACCTCAAGAATGTCGCCGGCAAGAAGAAGGTGGTGCTCGAGCTGGGCGGCAACGCCGCGGCGGTGGTGCACGAGGACGCCGGCGACCTGGACTGGGTCGCGGTCCGGCTGGCCACGGGCGCCTTTGCGTATGCCGGCCAGGTCTGCATCAAGGTGCAGCGATTGCTGGTCCACCAGCCGATCCACCAGGCCTTCACCGAGAAGTTCGTGGCCGCGACGCGGGCGCTTCCGGTGGGCAATCCCCTGGATCCCGCCACGGTCGTCGGTCCGGTCATCGACAAGGCGGCCGGTGACCGCATCGAGAGCTGGACCGAAGAAGCCATCGCCTCGGGCGCCAAGGCGCTGCTGCGGGGCACCCGGAACGGCTCGGTCCTCTCTCCCACGGTCCTGACGGACGTGCCCGCCACCGCGAAGGTCAGTTGCCGAGAAGTGTTCGGCCCGGTGGCGGTGATCCAGCCCTACCGGGACTGGTCCGAGGCCATGGCCATCGTCAACAATTCCGAGTTCGGCCTCCAGGCCGGTGTCTTCACCCACAATGTGAACCGGATCTGGGAAGCCTTCCGCACGCTCGAAGTCGGCGGCGTGATCGCCAACGACTTCCCGACCCTCCGGGTGGACAATTTCCCGTACGGCGGCGTCAAGAATTCCGGGTTCGGGCGGGAGGGAGTGCGGTACGCGATGGAGGACATGACCGAACAGCGGATGCTGGTGCTGAACTTGAACAAGTAGTCGAGAGACGAGAGACAAGACTCTGGAATTGCATCTCGCCCTTCCACCGGCTTCCTCTCTCCTCTCTCCTCTCTCCTCTCTCCTGAATTTCGTCCCGCTAGGTATGGAACGCCACCTGGTGTTCCTGCTCCAATCGGAACACCGCCCGCCCGCCAGTCAGCTCGACGCCGTCGACCTCGAATGCCTCCACTCCCTCACACGTGAGCAGCACCCGGAGCGCCGGCCCCCGAACCCGGCTTGCCGACAGGGCCAGTCCGTTCCGTGTCCGCCGGAGCAGAAAGTCCGCGAGCGACTGGCCCACGCGGAGCTGGCGGAGGGAAAGTTCGGGCCAGGTGTCCGGCAGGAAGGGACGAAGGGCGACACTTTCGTTCAGGGCGTCGGGGCGGACTCCCCAGACGCCGAATACCGCAGCCCCCACCACCCCGCTGGCGGCCATCAAGTCCGCCGGAGCGGGCGTTACGCGCCAGGCCCCGAGCGCCAGCGGAACATCAATGTCCATGTCAGGCGGAGTACGGGTCTCTCCACCCGGTGCGAGCCGGGCGAACCACTCCCGGTCCCCGGTCCAGCATGCAAAGGCGTCCAGGGCTCGAGTCTCCGGGGTGCCGGCCTTGGCCCAGCCCCTCAGCAGGTCGAGCGCACCACCATGATCGCCGAGGGCCAGCCGGGCCTCGACCAGGGCGACACTCGGCCTGGTCTCGCGGAGGAGGCGGTCCCGGGCGGAGTCAAAGGAGTGATTGAGACCCGGTTCCGGCGTTTCAACGCTGGTGAGCAGCGCGCGGAGCGGGTGGGAGGTGCTCAGGGGATCTTCGCCAGCTCGGCCAGCAGCTCGCTGTTTTCACGCTTGTGGCTGGTGTTCGATTCGGCGTAGGTCCAGCGCACGATGCCCTGGCGGTCGATCGCGATGTAGGCCCGGTTGGAGAAGAACTTGTCTTCGAGCAGGGTGCCGTAGAGGCGGCTCACCACCCGCTTGAAGTCGCTCAGCAGCTCGACTTCATAGTGCTCCCGTTCCTTGTAGACCTTGAGGGTGGGAATCGAATCGACGCTGATCGGCAGCACCACCGTGTCCGCGCCCTCGAAGGCGCCGTAGTCATCGCTGAAGGCGCAGAGTTCCTTGGTGCAGGTGCCCGTGAACGCCAGCGGAAAGAAGGCGAGCAGGACCTTCTTGCCCCTGAGCGCGGAAAGCGTCAGATCGGAGCCGGAGGTCGAGGGCAGGGTGAAATCGGGAGCGGCGGAGCCGATGGAGGGCAGGGACACAGGAGCCTGGATGGTTGTTAGTGAGGGGCCCGTTCGCGGGCGTGGACAGCGTGAGAGGTAAGAGGTGAGAGGGACTGTTCCCTCTTACCTCTCACCTCTTACCGCCCGTCGTAGCGCTTCCCTACCTCAGTCCAGTTGACCACGTTCCACCAGGCGGCGAGGTAGTCGGGCCGGCGGTTCTGGTACTTGAGGTAGTAGGCGTGTTCCCAGACGTCGCAGCCCAGGATGGCCGTCTTCCCCGCCATCAACGGGTTGTCCTGGTTGGGCGAACTCTCGATCGAGAGCGTTCCCGCCTTGTCGGTGACCAGCCAGGCCCATCCGCTGCCGAACCGGGTTACCCCCGCCTTGTTGAAGGCCTCCTTGAAGGCGCCCAGGTTGCCCGAGAGCCTCTCGATGCCCGCGGCCAGCTTCCCGCCAGGCTCCTTCGCCCCGCCGGGCGCCATGATCTCCCAGAAGAAGGTGTGATTCCAGTGGCCGCCACCGTTGTTGCGCACCGGGCCACGGATGGCTTCGGGAAGGGCGTCAATGTTGCCGATCAGCTGCTCCAGGGATTTTCCCTGCAGTGCCGCATGCGCCTCAAGCGCCGCGTTGAGATTGTTGACGTACGCGGCGTGATGCTTGTCGTGATGGATCCGCATCGTCTGCTCGTCGATGTGCGGTTCCAGCGCGTTGTAGTCGTAGGGAAGCGGAGGAAGGGTGAACGGCATGGTGGGGCTCCGATAAATGATGGAGGAAGAGTCGGCAGTCGAGGGTCGAGGGTCAAGGGCTGGGAGGCGGGAGAAGAGCGAAAGGCGAAGAGCGAAAAGGGCCCATCAAACGGCGACGGCCCCTTCTCCTTCCGCCTTTCCCCTTTCGCCTCGCACCGCAACTGAGACCGCAGCGACGGCCAGTACTGTGTACGTCACCTGCGTCCTGAGCCCCGACTCCAGCACCGTCCAGGACCCGATCGCCATCAACAGGATCAAGCCCGCCTGGATCAACTTCGGCCAACGGGTCGAGTAGTCGGGGAACGCGACAGCGAGAGTGCTCCCGCCGAAAAGCAGCAATAGCCTCATGGCGGCATGCGCCGGAGCCGCGGCGGCGCCGAACAGACCAATCGCGGCCAGGGCCATGGCGGGGCGACGGGTCATGACGGCCCACCAGAGTGAGACCACGGCCAGCGGCGCCACGATCCCCTGGAACCCCAGCATCGCGTCGGGCACGGCGGCAACGCCGATACCGACGAGGAGCAATCCCGCCGGCAGTGCCAGGATGGGTGGTGGAACCAGGCCCTGCACTGGCCACTGGCCGAGGAGCAGCCATGCCGAGACCAGGAGCCAGGGTGCGATCCAGAGACCGGCGGCAGGGCTCAGCGGCGCATCCACGAGGACGGCGAGCGAAGGTGCCGGTGAGCCCGTGACCGTGAGCAGCAGCCAGCCGACGGGAATCAGCGCGAAGGGCGCGGCAAGGAGAAGCGGGTAGCCGCGCGTGAGCGAGTCGTTCCGTGATCCGATGGCCAGGATCAGGGCTGCTGCCGCGGTGCCCATCAGCAGCGCCAGCGTGTTCGGCACCAGCGAGAGGATGCCGGCGGCGAGAAGCACGTGCCGAAGCCCTGGATTCCAGGGTGGCGAAGCCAGCGACCAGTCCTCGCCCTTCCCGGCGAGCCAGCGATCCGCCGTGGCGATGGCGGCAGGGAGCCGCAGGGCGCGGACGGCAACGACGATGCCGACCGCCGTGGCAAGCATTGCGCCGATCGCGACAAGCACCTCGAGCGGCGCCACCATCTTCCAGAGCGGCCCAAGCAGGCCAGCCGCCGCGAGGATGGCGATCAGCGCGCCACCGGCCAGGACACGATTGGCTCCTACCCCGCGTCTCAGCAGGCCGATCGACGCGATGATCGGGGCGCCGAGCCCGATCGCGAGCATGGCGGCCGTGATCTCGAGGAAGTGCGCCGGTGGCGGGGCGCCGCCGAGGGCGGCGGCCAGATCACCGGTACCATCGGCGGCCAGGACGACATCCAGCGCGCCGAGCCCCAGCCAGAACCAGGGCAGCGCCACGCGCGGCGCGCGGGCCTCCCCGAGGGCCAGCACCGCGGCGGTGACGATCAGTCCGAGGAGGAGGAAGGGAATAGGAGAAGGGAGAAAGGCGAAAGGAGAAGGGCGAAAGGCCGCCGGCGGACGACCGATGACTAACGGCTAACGGCTAACGGCCGCCTATGAATGGAGCGGAGGGGGATCGAACCCCTGACCTCCTGGTTGCAAACCAGGCGCTCTCCCAACTGAGCTACCGCCCCGAACGACCCCAAGATAATGCGCCACCCGGCTCGGCCAAACCGCCGGGCGGCACCGGGGCATTACTCCA
>DATEHG010000069.1:0-71514 GCA_035279705.1 Gemmatimonadales bacterium | reverse complement strand
GCCGCCCGTCGCCCCGCATCGGCGAACACCAGCACCGCATCGGGCCGCCGCCCCGCCAGCCGGAAGACTGCCAGCGCTTCCTCCAGTTCGACCTTGCCGGACCCCCTCACCGTGTCCTGATACCGGGCAATCTGCGCCGCGACGGTGGGCGAAAGCCCCAGCCGCTTGGAGACGATCTCGCCGGCCAGTTCCTCGAGGCCGTCCTCGACCGGAGTATCCAGATTGCGCAGGGCCTCGAGGAGGCTCAGCGGAATGATCGCGTGGACGGAGGGCGCGTCGCTCACGGCGTGGGTTGTGTCGGTGAGGGTACCTCGGACGGCGCGGATAATACACGGCTGCCCGCGGCCGGGGCCAGAGGCGCTTGCGGGGCGGGCCGAGGCCGGGGACATTCCCAAGGATGTCTCCCCTGCTGGCCGCCCTCGCCGCGTTCCTGGTCGCGGCGACCGCCTGGCGGCTCCGGGCCCTCACCTCCGATGGAGCAGTTGCCGCGGCAATGGTGGGCGCCGCGATGCTGGCCAGCCAGGGCTGGGGTGGAGCGGCGGTACTGCTGGCCTTCTTTGTCCCGACGACCCTGGTCTCGCGGCTCCTCCCCGATGCCTCCAGCCGCTGGGAAGCCAAAGGGAATAGAAGGGACGCCTGGCAAGTCTTGGCCAATGGCGGGGTCGCGGCGCTGGCCGCCGTGGTCTGGAGTGGAGCTGCACTCGGCCTCACCGTGGCTACCGCCGCCCTGGCCGCGGCCGCCGCGGATACCTGGGCGACGACGCTGGGCTCGACGAGCCGCCGCGAGCCACGCTCCATTCTCACCTGGCGCCAAGTGCCGGCGGGGACGAGCGGAGGCGTGAGCTGGCCCGGCTGCCTCGGTGGTGGACTGGGTAGTGCAGTGGTGGCGGCGACGGGACTCCTCGTCTCCGGCGATGTGCGGCTGGCTGGAACGGCGTGGCTGGCCGGGGTGCTCGGTATGCTGGTGGATTCCGCGCTCGGCGCCTCGCTCCAGGGACGGTTTGCGTGCCCCGCCTGCGGGCGCGCCACCGAGCGCCGCCGCCACAGTTGCGGCACCATGAGCGTGCCGACCGGAGGAGTGTCGTGGTTGACCAACGACGGCGTGAATGCGATGGCCACGGCCACGGCCGCGCTGCTTGCCCTGCTGGTGACGTACGGCCACTGAGGCGGAGATGAGCCGGACGACTCCGCTCGCGTTGCCTCCCCGCGTCGATGTGCTCATCGCCGGAGCCGGCCCTGCCGGCAGCGGCCTTGCCAGCCATCTCGCCCGTGCCGGCCTCGACGTGCTGGTCGTCGACCGCGCGCGGTTCCCCCGCGACAAGCCGTGCTCCGAATACATGAGCCCCGAGACGGTCCGGCTGCTGGATCGCTTCGGCATCGTGCCGGCGCTCGAGGCCGCCGGGGCGCACCCGTTGCGTGGGACGACCGTGACCGCATCCGGCGGCGCGCGCCTGAGCGGGGAGTTCGCCCGCCTTACCACCCCGGCCTGGCGGTCCACCGGCCTCTCGGTCGCGCGCCGGATTCTGGACGCCGAGCTGGTCCACGCCGCTCGCCGCGCCGGCGCCCTGGTGGTCGAGGGCGTTTCCGTCGTCGAATTGATCGAGAACGGCGGCGAAGTGCAGGGAGCGAAGCTCCGCGGCGAAGACGGCGCTCACCATGAGGTGAGGGCCCGGATCACGGTTGGCGCCGATGGTCTCCGCTCCGTGGTGGCGCGCCGGGCGGGACGCCGCACGCTCGGCACACCGTCCCGCATGGCGTTCGTCGCCCATGTCGAGGACGTCTCGGGTCTCGGAGGGTCTGCCGAACTGCATGTGGGCCCGGAGGGATACGCGGGTCTCAATCCGATCGGCGGGGGCGTGACGAATGTCGCTCTCGTCGTGCCGGCGCACCGGGCCACGCTGGCCGGCGGCCGCGTGGCCGATTTCTTCTTCGCCGCGCTCGATGACCTGCCGGACGTCCGGGGCCGCATCTCTCCCGATCGGGTGGTTCGGGAAATCCTGGTGACGGGTCCCTTCGCGGCGCGGACGCGTCCCGTCGTTCGCGACGGGGCTCTCCTCGTGGGCGATGCCGCGGACTTCTTCGATCCCTTCACTGGTGAGGGGATCTATCGCGCGCTGCGGGGTGCCGAGCTGGCAGCGGAATGCCTGATCCCGCTGTTCGAACGGTCGGAGCGGATCACGGCCCGGCATCTGGCCCCCTACGCGGCGCGGCGGCGCCAGGAGTTCCTCGGTACGTGGGGAGTCGAGCGGCTCATTGGCTATGCGATGCTCTGGCCCGCACTCTTCAATCACGCCGTCCGGCGGCTTGGCCAGCGGGCGGGAATGGCGGACACCCTGATCGGCGTCACCGGTGACTGCCTCCCGGCTGCGGCCGTGCTCAATCCGGTCTTCCTCGCGCGCATGCTGCTCTGATGACCACCGACGTCGACACCGCGCTCTTCCGCCAGCTGCTTGGCCACTTCCCCACCGGCGTCGCGGTCATCACGGCACGCGGCATGGATGGGGCACCGGTGGGCATGACGGCCAACTCCCTCTCCTCGGTGTCGCTGGCACCGCCGCTGCTGTCCGTCTGCATCGATCGCCAGGCGGAGACTCACCGGGTCCTGGCCGACCGCCGTCCGTTCGTCGTCAACCTCCTCTCGGCCGGCCAGGAAGGGTTGTCCCGCCGTTTCGCCGGGGAACAAACAGCGGACCGGTTTGCCGGAGTAGGATACCGGATGACGGCGGGCCAGCTCCCCGTACTCGAAGGGGTGCTGGCCCACATCGAATGCGAGTACTTCGCCGCCCACGAGCTGGGCGACCACACCCTGTTCGTCGGTCGGGTCACCGGGGGGAGCACGACGGAGGGACACCCGTTGCTGTATTACCGCGGCGGCTACGCCGATCTCACACCGTGAACGGAGCACTGCGACCGCCCGCGGGCGCCGAGCTGCTGGATGACTTGGCTGCCGACCCGGACCGTGTGGCGCTGTCGCTCCAGAACATTGCCCGCTCCAACCGGTGGTTCGGTGGGCGGTCGGCGGTGGCGAGTGCACTCCGGAAACTCCTCGCCGACGCGCGGCAGGGCGACCGCTTCACCCTTCTCGACGTCGGTACCGGACTGGGCGACCTCCCCAGGGCGGCCGTAGCCTGGGGAGAGCGGCGCGGCCTGGTGATCCAGCCGTTCGGCCTCGAGCGGCATCCGGCGGCCGCTCGGCTGGCGTTCGCGGCCGGCCTCCCGACCCTGCTGGGCTGCGGCGCCGCACTGCCGCTCCGCTCCCGCAGCGTCGACCTGATCACGGTGAGCCAGGTGGCGCATCATCTCGAGGCGGAGGTCCTGGCCGCGCTGCTGACCGAGTGCGACAGAGTCGCCCGGCGAGGCGTGATAGTCACCGACCTGCGACGCAGCCGCTTCGCCCAGGCAGGCTTCTGGATCGGCGCCCATCTCCTCCGGTTCGATCCCGACACCCGGAGCGACGGGTTGCGCTCGATCCGCCGGGGTTTTTCGGCACCGGAGCTCATCGCGGCGCTGGAGGGAGCCGGCATCAGGGGCCACGTCTGGCGCCATCCGATGTTCCGGCTGGTCGCGGCCTGGCAGCCGGTCGGCTGATGCGAATCATCGACCGGTTGCACATGGCGGCCCCTGCGGATCGGGTGTTCGCAGCGGCCAGCGAGGTGGAGCAGTGGCCGGAGTTCCTGTCGCATTATCGATGGGTCAGGGAGCTCAAGCGTGACGCGGGCATGCGTGTGGTGGAGATGGCCGCCTGGCGTCCCTTCCCTGGATTCCGCTGGCCCACCTGGTGGGTCTCGGAAATGTCGGTCGACCCGGTCCGCCGGGAAGTGCGCTACCGTCACATCCGGGGAATCACCCGCGGTATGGACGTCTGGTGGACGGTGCGCGAAAGCGAAGGCGGCAGTGACGCCGAAATCGTGCACGAGTGGCCCGGGCCACGCTGGCCGCTGATCGGTACGGCGGCGGCGAGATGGGTCATCGGGCCGGTGTTTGTTCATGGTATTGCCTCGAGGACGCTGGCGGGGATACGGCAACGCGTGGAGCAGGTATGATGGACGAGCGGCGGGTAGTAGTGACGGGAATCGGAGCGATCACGCCCATCGGTGTGGGCGTGGAAGGACTCTGGCAGGGACTGCGCTCCGGGCGCTCCGTGGTGCAGGGCATCACCCGGTTCGATCCGGCGCCATTCCGATCGAAGATCGCGGCCCAGGTGAACGACTTCTTCGCAACCGACCACCTGGAGGAGCGGCGGGCCCGGCGGTTCGACCGCTACTCCCAGTTCAGCGTGGCCGCCACCCGGCTGGCCCTGGCCGACGCCCATCTGGACCTGTCCGTCGAGGATCCCGACCGCATCGGCGTCATGATGGGCACTGCGCTCGGCGGCATCGGTCGCGCCGAGGAGGAGCATGGCCACTACGTGACCGGCGGCATGCGGGCCGTGGATCCCGCCCTGGCGCTCTCGGTCTTCGCCGGCGCGGCCAGCTGCAACATCGCCATCGAGTTCGGCGTCACCGGCCCGAACAGCACCAACGGGATGAGCTGCGCCTCGGGCACCATCGGAATCGGAGAGGGCCTGCGCGCGATCCGCCGCGGCGAGGCCGATGTCATGCTGGCCGGCGGGGCGGAGGCGCCACTCGCTCCGCTCTGCTTCGGCTCGTTCGCGATCATCCGCGCCATGTCCACCCGCAACGACGACCCCGCCACCGCCAGCCGTCCCTTCGATTCGGGACGCGACGGTTTCGTGATGGGAGAGGGTGCGGCGGTCCTCGTGCTGGAGGAGCGGCAGCGGGCCATCGCCCGCGGTGCCCCGATCTATCTCGAACTCTGCGGCTATGGCCTCACCAACGACGCCCATCACATGACCGCACCGCGTCCGGACGGCCGGCAGGCGGCGCGCGCCATGCGGCTGGCCCTCGCGGATGCGCACGTGGCTCCGGGGGACGTTGGTTATCTCAACGCCCACGGCTCGTCCACTCCGCTCAACGATCCGACCGAGTCCGGGGCCATCCGGCAGGTCTTCAACGGTCACACTGCCCGCCTGCCGGTGAGCGGCACCAAGGGCTACTATGGTCACGCCCTCGGGGCGAGCGGGGCCATCGAGGCGGCCATCTGCGCGCTGGCGAGCGCCCGCGGCTGGCTTCCCCCCACCGTCAACCTGGCGACGCCCGATCCCGCCTGTGACCTCGGCTACATCACAGGCGCCGGGCAGGACGCCACTCCGGGAGTGATCGTCAGCAATTCGTTCGGGTTCGGCGGCGTGAATGCCTGCCTGGTGTTCCGCAGAAACGAATGAGAGGAATGGGGGATTGTGGGAGTATGGGATTGGAGGCTCAGGTGCCCTAATCCCATACTCCCACATTCCCACAATCCCGCAGTTGTCGTCCCCCCTTCCCCCCTTCCCCCCCTGTTTCTAGATTCGGCCCCGGTTTTCCTCCCGCCAATCTCCCCGTTCGCTGAGGCTTCGGCATGGTCCCGCTGTCCCGTCGTCTGGTTGCGGAGTTCCTGGGCACATTTGCCCTGATCTTCATCGGCTGCGGCAGCGTCATCGCCGACAGCTACGCCCGTTTCGGGCTGCTCGGCATCGCCCTGGCTCACGCGCTGGTGCTCGGCGTCATGGTCACCGCGCTGATGAACATCTCGGGCGGTCACTTCAACCCGGCGGTCACCACGGGGCTGCTCGTCGGGCGCCGGATCGATGCCCGGACGGCCGGTGCCTACATCGTGACGCAGCTCGTGGGCGGCGTCGCCGGCGCGCTGGCGCTCAAGCTCGTGCTGCCGGTGGCCATCGAGAAGGTGACCTCACTCGGCCTGCCGACCCTCGCGCCGGGAATGGGCTTCGGCCAGGCGGTGGCACTGGAGGCGATACTGACCTTCTTCCTGGTCAGTGCGGTCTACGGGACGGCAGTCGCGAAGAACGCCCCCAAGGTGGGCGGCTTTGCCATCGGGCTGGTGCTGCTGTTCGATATCCTGATGGGCGGCGCGCTGACCGGCGCGGCGATGAACCCCGCGCGCGCGTTCGGCCCGGCGGCCGTCGCGGGTGTGTGGAGCGCGCATGCGGTGTGGTGGATCGGTCCGCTGGTGGGTGGGGTGGTGGCCGGCCTGCTGTGGGACCGGGTGCTGCTCAAGGGCGAGTAATCCCGCCGCGGTAGACCCGGGCGAAGCCCGGGTCTACCGTTCTCCGCGCTCCGCCTTCCTGGCGCGGATCCAGAGGGAGATCGTGTACAGCAGGTAGAGGGTCAGCGCGACCGTGTAGCCGGCCACCATGAACCCGCGGTTGTCGGGCGGGTCAATCATGGCGGTCATCCTCCTGCGCTTCCCGCGCCAGCGCGATACCGTAGCGCAGGGTCACGAATCCCAGGTACATCACGCTGGTCGCCACGAACCCCAGCAGCAGTGTGTACAGCATCTCCGGCGGCAGCGACGGAGCGCTGGGTTTGAGCACGATCGGCTGCGGATGCAGGGTGCGGAACAGGTACACGGTAAGGTGGATGAACGGCACCAGCACCAGGGCCATCACCCCGATGACCGCGCTGTACCGCGCCCGCTCGCTGCGGTCGTCAAGCGCGCTGCGGAGCGCCAGGTACCCGAGGAACAGGAGCACCAGCAGCAGCGTCATCGAGAGCCGCATGTCCCAGCTCCAGTACGTGCCCCAGATCGGCTTGGCCCAGATCGGGCCGGTCGTGAGCATGACGGAACTGAAGGCCACGCCCACCTCGGCCGAGCTCGCGGCGAACCGGTCGAGCCGCGGATCCTCGAGCCAGAGATAGAGTGCCGAACTGATGCCGACGAGGCCGAACCCGAGGAAGAGGGCCGACCAGGCCGAGGGGGCGTGCAGGTAGAAGATCTTCTGGGCGAGGCCCTGGCGCTCCTCCACCGGAGTGAACCACTGGGCCCGCACCACCACGGCGGCCAGCAGTGCCAGCCCCGCGAGGGTGATGAGGCGGCCTCGCTGCATCACGCGACCGGCCGCCGCCAGAACGGAACTCATTCGTCGACCACCGCCGGAAAGATCAGGAAGGAAAGCGTCACAAAGGCGACGTCATAGAGTGAAAGCAACCTAAGCCACCCCATCAGTTCGCTCAACGGACGACCCCCGAGCAGCCGGCTAGTGGCCTGGGCCGCCGTCATGAGCGGCGGCATCATGAATGGCAGCAGCAGCACCGGCAGCATCAGTTCGGCGAACCGGGTGCGCACCGCCATGGCGCTGAACACGGTCCCCACCGCCACGAAACCGATCGTCGCCAGCACGATCACCGCCAGCAGGCCCGCCAGTGCCCCGCTCAGATCGACATTGAAGAACAGCACGAAGAGCGGCAGCGTGACCAGTTCCACCACACCGACGAACACCAGGTTGGCCAGATACTTCCCGGCAAAGATGGCGCTCCGCGGCACCGGCGCGAGCAGCAGGCTGGCGAGCGCCCCGTGCTGGCGCTCCACCGTGAAGGCCCGGTTCAGGGCCACGATCGCCGCGAAGCCGAACGTGACCCACAGGATGCTCGGGGCCAGATCGAGGGTGGAAACAGCCGTGGGGTCGCGGGCGAAATTGAAGATCACCAGCACCAGCGCGGCGAACACGACGGCCGAGAGCAGCGCACTCCGGCTGCGCCATTCGAGGCGCAGATCCTTGCCCGCGATGGCGAGCGCGGCGCGGACGGCCTCAGCCATGCGCCGCCTCCCGCAACCACCCCTCGGCGGTCGACAGGTGAGAGGGCCGAGGCTCCAGCCGCGCCCAGCGGCCGTCGTTCAGGAATCCGACGTGGGTCGCGAGCGCCCAGGCCTCATCCGGGTGATGGCTCACGACCACCAGGGCGGCGCCCCGGGAGCGTTCCTCCGCGAGCCGGGTCCGCAGCCGGTCGCCCGAGGCCGCATCGAGCCCGGTGAACGCCTCGTCGAGCAGCAGCACCCGGGGGCGGTGGAGCAGCGCCCGCGCGATCGCGGCGCGCTGCTGCATGCCTCGCGACAGGTCCCGGGGCCGGTCCTCCGCACGGCCAGTGAGTCCCGCCTCCGCCAGCGCCTGGGCCACAGCGCCTGCGCCATCGGGCAGGTCATAGAGGCGCGCGGCAAAGAGCAGGTTCTCGCGCAGGGTGAGGTCGTCATAGAGCATCGTCTGGTGGGCGACCAGCCCGAGGGAGGCGCGAGACCCGGGATCATCCGCCGCGAGACGCCGGCCGGCGACATGCACCGATCCGGCGTGCGGACGGATCAGGCCCGCCAGCAGGCGCAGGAGCGTGGACTTGCCGGCCCCGTTGGGACCCAGCACCAGCAGACAGTCGTGGGGAGCGAGAGACAGCGAGAGGCCGTTCAGCACCCGGCGGGCGCCGTAGCGGCGGACCAGCCCTTCAGCGGCGAGCAGCCACCGCGGATCCGGCCTGTTCGATGGCTCGACCGAGCTCGTCGAGATCGAACGGCTTGACGATGTAGCCGTGGTAGGAAAGGTTGAGGACTCGGAGTTGGGGCTCGACACTCAGATAGGCCGTGGTAATCACGACCGGCAGATCGGGCAGTTCAGCCCGCAGCCGGCGCAGGAGATCGATCCCGTCCGTATCCGGCAGCCGCATGTCCAGCACGGCCACTTCGGGAGGATGGGCCACAAGCTGCCGCAAGGCGTCGGCGCCGCTCGCCGCGGTGGCCACCTCGTACCGGCTGGCGAAATACCGCCGGTAGCTCAGCTGGAGGGCGGCCTCGTCCTCGATGAACAGGACCCGGAGCGGTGCGACCGTAGCGGTCATGCGACCCCTGTAATCAAACCTGACCGGATTCGAGCTGGAAGAGATCGTCCAGCTTCGTGAGCACCAGCAGGAAGCGGAGCTCCTCGTTCACGTTCCGCAGCACCACCACCTGCTTGCGCTCGGCGGCGCGGCGCTGGACCAGCATCAGGGCCCCGAGTCCCGCCGAATCCACCTGGCGGGTGCCGGCCAGGTCGATGACCAGACAGCCGGTGCGATCGGGCAAGGTGTCGAGCAGGGCAGTGGCCTGCTGGCGGAACTCGGTTCGCGATTCGAGCCCCAGGTGATCCGGGGCTACCAGGTTCTTCGAGTTCGGTTGCGTGGTCAGCATCCATCCTCCCACGCCCGATTCCGCGTACACGAGGTCTCATCGCCGTGAGGCGCAACGGGACGTTCACTCGCATTCGCGGTGCATCCCGCCTTCGGCACCGAGCTATCTCCCCGCTGGAACTGGAGAGACCTCTAGTTTTGCGGCCCCGGATCACTCCGGGTGTGCTCTATCGGGCGGATCAATTGTGGTGGGCCAGGTGGCCCGTGCCAGGGTATAGTGCGAGAGCGGTGCCAGTGGAGGTAACTGAAAGCGAATCAATGAGTTAGCATTGCGGAACTGGCCCCGATTCGCTTACTTCGGATGGCACTCCGCGGCATCGTTCTAAATCTGCAAGCCCGAAGGGTTTGCCTACTCCCGTCAGGATTCCGGCATGAGTGACCAGATCAGCACCCTTCTGTCCGAACATCGCCGCTTTCCACCCCCGCCGGCCTTTGCGGCTCACGCCACGGCCAAGGGAGAGATCTACGCGAGGGCGGCCGCCGATCCGCAGGCGTTCTGGGCCGAAGAGGCCCGGCGGCTGGACTGGATCCGCCCCTGGAAAACCGTCCTGCAATGGACGGCGCCCCACGCCCGCTGGTTCGACGGCGGGCAGCTCAACGTTTCGGCCAATTGCCTGGACCGGCATCTCGACGGCCCGCGCCGCAACAAGGCGGCAATCATCTGGGAAGGAGAACCCGGCGATCGCCGGGTGCTCACCTACTGGGATCTGGCCCGTGAAGTCCGCAAGGCGGCCAATGCCCTGAAGGGGCTGGGCGTGAAGCGAGGGGATCGGGTGGCGATCTACCTGCCGATGATTCCCGAGGCGGCCGTGGCCATGCTGGCGTGCACCCGGATCGGTGCCGTGCATTCCGTGGTATTCGGCGGCTTCTCCGCTGAGTCGTTGCGGGACCGGATCAATGATCAGGGGGCCGTCTGCCTCATCACGGCGGACGGCGGCTTCCGCCGCGGGCAGCTCCTTCCGCTCAAGCGCATCGCCGACGAGGCCGTCGTCACCTGTCCCTCGATCCGCCATGTGGTGGTGGTCGAGCGCAAGCACGGCAGCACCCTCCCCGAGGCCTTTGCGACCATGACGGAAGGCCGGGACCACTCCTGGCAGCGCCTGCTGGATCTGGCCTCCGATGACTGCGCTCCCGAGGCGATGGAGGCCGAGGACCTGCTCTTCATCCTTTACACCTCGGGAACGACAGGGAAGCCGAAGGGCATCGTTCACACCACGGGCGGCTATCTCACCCAGGTAGCCGCCACGACCCGCTACGTGTTCGACCTCCGGGACGAGGATGTGTTCTGGTGTACGGCAGACATCGGGTGGGTCACCGGGCATTCGTACGTGGTCTATGGTCCGCTGGCCAATGGCGCCACCGTGCTGATGTACGAAGGCGCGCCGGACTGGCCGAAGCGGGACAGGTTCTGGCAACTGATCGCCCGCTACGGGGTCACGGTGTTCTACACCGCGCCGACCGCCATCCGTGCCTTCATGAAGTGGGGCAAGGAGCACCCCGGTGCCCACGATCTCTCGACGCTTCGCCTGCTCGGCTCGGTGGGCGAGCCCATCAACCCCGAAGCCTGGATCTGGTATCACGACACGATCGGCGGCGGCCGCTGCCCGATCGTGGACACCTGGTGGCAGACCGAGACGGGCGGAATCATGATCACCCCGCTGCCCGGCGTGACCACGACCAAGCCCGGTTCCGCCACCGTTCCCTTCCCCGGCGTCACCGTGGAAATGGTCGACACCACGGGCCAGCCCATCGCCAAGGGCGGTGGGCTCCTCACGATCACCGAGCCATGGCCGGGGATGCTCCGGACCATCTATGGCGACGACGCGCGCTACCAGCAGACCTACTGGGGGAAGTTTCCCGGCCGCTACTTCGCGGGAGACGGCGCCAAGATCGACGATGATGGTTACTGGTGGATCCTGGGCAGGGTGGACGACGTGCTCAATGTCGCCGGCCACCGGATCGGCACCATGGAAGTGGAGAGCGCGCTGGTCGATCACCCCGCCGTGGCGGAGGCGGCCGTGGTCGGCAAGAGCCACGACCTCAAGGGACAGGCGCTGGCCGCGTTCGTCACCCTCAAGGAAGGATTCAAGCCTTCCAGTTCGCTCAAGGATGAGCTCAAGGAGCACGTGAGCCACAAGATCGGCGCGATTGCCCGTCCCGATGATCTGCTGTTCAGCGCCGACCTTCCCAAGACCCGGAGCGGCAAGATCATGCGCCGCCTGCTCAAGGACATCGCGGAAGGGCGCGCGCTGGGCGACACGACCACGCTCGCGGACCCGGCGGTGGTGAGCAAACTCAAGGACATGTACGAGGCGGAGGAGAGCTGAGGAGAGAGGAGAGAGGAGAGAGGAGAGAGTCAAGCGGACTTAACCAAGGGGCCGGCGACCGATGACCATTGACCTGCTGGCGGCCAACGGCTAACGGCTAGAATTGTATCTGCGCCCCCATTTCCACGACCCGGTTCGGCGGCAGGTTGAAGAACGCCGTGGCCGATTGCGCATTCCTGGCCATCACCACGAAGAGCAGTTTGCGCCAGCGCCACATGCGGCGCTCGAGGGGCGGCGGTTCGACGCCGCGCTTGGGCATGGTGACGATCAGCGTCTCGCGCCCGAGGTAGAAGGTGGTCTCCATCGGCTTCACCGTGATGCCGAACTGCACCAGGGCCCGGAGCGCCGCCGGCACATCCGGTGATTCCATGAACCCGTAGCGCGCCTCGACGGCGTAGAACCCGTCGCCCAGCGACTCGAGCGCCACCCGCTGGGCCTCGTCGATCATCGGCACCCCGAGCGCCTTGACCGACATCAGGATTACCCGCTCGTGCAGCACCTTGTTGTGCTTGACGTGGTGCAGCAGCACCGGCGGCGCGCCCCCGGCCCTCGAAGTCATGAACACGGCGGTGCCGGGCACCCGGGTCGGCAGCCGGCGGGCCACGTCGCTGAGAAAGATCTGGATCGGCAGGCTGTTCTCTTCCATGACCCGCGACAGCAGCACCCTCCCCCGTTTCCAGGTACTCATCAGCAGGTAGATCAGCGCGCCGATTACCAGCGGAAACCATCCTCCCTGATGCACCTTGACCAGGTTGGCGCCGAAGAAGGCCAGGTCCACGACCAGGAACAGTCCGGCGACGATGATCGTGCGCCAGACCGGCCAGTGCCAGTGGATCCGAGTCACCCGGGCAAACAGCACGGTGGTGATCGCCATCGTTCCGGTCACCGCGATGCCGTACGCCGCCGCCAGGTTGCTCGACGAGCGGAAGGCCAGCACCAGGCCGACACAGCTGACCATCAGCGCCCAGTTGACCTCCGGCACGTAGATCTGGCCCTGCTCGGTGGCGGAGGTATGAGTCACCGTCACCCGCGGGGAAAAGCCCAGCTGGATGGCCTGGCGGGTCAGGGAGAATGCGCCCGAGATCAGCGCCTGGGAAGCCACGATCGCCGCGGCAGTCGCAATGGCGATCATCGGATAGCGGCCCCATTCGGGCACCAGCAGGTAAAAGGGGTTGACCGCCGCGGAAGGATCGTCCAGCAGCAGCGCCCCCTGGCCGAAGTAGTTGAGCATCAGTGCCGGCAGCACCATGCCGAACCACGCCAGCCGGATGGGCCGCTTGCCGAAATGACCCATGTCGGCGTACAGCGCTTCCCCGCCGGTAAGCACCAGCACGACGGCGCCGAGGATCAGGAACCCCTGCAGCCCGTCCCGGCGGAAGAAATCCACGGCGTACATCGGGTTGATGGCCTTGAGCACCGAAGGCTCGCGCACGATGCCGCCCACGCCCAGCAGCGCAATGCACGCGAACCAGACCACCATCACCGGTCCGAAGATCCGGCCGATGCCGGCCGTGCCCTGCTTCTGGAACCAGAAGAGCAGGATCAGGATTACGACGGTGATCGGCACCACGAACGGTTCGAACCGCTCGGTGGTGACCTTGAGGCCTTCCGTGGCGCCCAGCACCGAGATGGCCGGCGTGATCACACCGTCGCCGTAGAGCAGCGCCGCCCCGAACACCCCCAGCATGATCAGCAGCCGGCCCCAGCGGGTCGGCTCACCCTGCGGCCGGACCAGCGCCAGCAGCGCGAGGATGCCGCCTTCTCCCTGGTTGTCCGCCCGCATGACCTGCGCGATGTACTTGTAGGAGATCACGAAGTTCATCGCCCAGAGCACGACCGACAGAATCCCCAGCACATTTTCGGGAGTCGGTTCGACCCCGTGCGCGGCGCCGAAACACTCCTTGATGGCGTAGAGCGGACTGGTGCCGATGTCGCCGTACACCACACCGAGGGCGGCCAGCGAAAGGCCCGCGAGGGCCATCCCCCGCGGGCTCGCCTTCGGCTCGTGGACTGCGCCGGCGGGCATGCTGCCGGTGTTGGCCTGGAGTGTCAGGCTCATCGAGCCGTGCGCCGCCGGTCCAGGAGGGCGCAGAGGAAGATCAGGGTGATGATCAGGGCCGAGCCCACGCACCAGCGGCAGATCGCGTGCAACACGAACAGCTCGATGCCCGTGAGATAGAGGCTGAAGGCTACCCCCAGCCCCGAGAGGACGAAGAGCGCCCGGACCGGAGCGGTCCGCTGGCCGGGAGCTGCCTGCACCGCTCCGATGGAACAGGCCACGAGCACCAGGTAGCCGAGTAAGCCGATCAGCGATACTTCGACGCCGAACACCTGCGCGTACGGACTGAACTGCACCGCCTCGCAGGAGCCGGTGCCGCAGGCCAGGGTGCCGATCCGCCCGGTCTTGTACAGGTAGAGATAGGCCGCCAGCAGCACCCCGCACAGACTGAGCAGGGTGCTGGCCATCCGGTATTTCATGTCAGTGGGCGACGGCGGAGAGAGAGTCGACCATGTGCTTGATATCGTCGGCGGCGAGGCCGCCGGGATACAACCGCCCGGCGATCAGGAAGGTCGGCGTGGCATTGACGCCCAGCCGGTTCCCCGATTCGTAGTCGGCCTGGATCCGGCCCGCGTACTTGGCGGAGGTCATGCAGGCGTCGTAGGCCTTGAGGTCGAGACCGTTGGCCTTGGCGTAGTCGCGGAAGACGTCGTCGGCGCCGCTCGACTGCACGGCCCAGTTCCCCTGGCCGTCGAAGATGGCGGCGTTCTGCTCCCAGAACTTGCCCTGGTCATTGGCGCAGGCCGCCGAGTGCGCGGCCAGCCGCGACAGCGGGTGACCATTCAGGGGGTAATCACGGAACCGCCACCGGAGCTTGCCGGTGGCAATCAGCCGGGCGCGCACATCGGGAAACTGCACCACGGCAAACTGGCCGCAGTGGGAGCACTGATAGTCGGCGTATTCCGTGATCTCGACCTTGGCGGAATCGGAGCCGAGGAGATAGCCGCGGAAACCGGCGGTGTCGGCCACCTGCACGGTGACGTCCACCGGCAGGCTCACGTGCTTCTGCTGGCTCATCAGCCATCCGAGGACCCCGACGCCGAGTACGGCCACCACGGCAATCAGGGTGTAGAAAGGCTTCAGTCCGCCGGTCTGCTCCGCCATGGCTGATCGTCCTCGGGGTCATCGTAAAGGAAGGGATCGCTCTGTTCCGCCTCTTCAATCAGCCGGCGGTGAGCGGCGACCTCCGGGGTGTCGTAGGTCGCCCGCACTTCGTAGTGAAAGAGCTCCGAACGGAGGTCACCCAGCCGCCGTTGCAGCTCCGGCACATTGCTCAGCAGCGCGTCCTGCCCGTCCAGCTCGCGGATCCGCTCGGCCAGTGACCGCAGCATCTCCTGCAGCTTTTCGAGCCGTCGCTGCCCATAGACTTCATCGTGATCGCTCATGGCGCCTCCTGACCGGGTTCGAGCCCCGGCACTCCGGAGGGCAAATGTAATGGAGGGAGGATACGGCGGGGACCGGGTTTGCAACGAATGGTGCAAGTCAGCTATATTTGTGCAATCAACGGCCCAGAAGGGGGCACCCAGAATGTCGAAAAAGAAGACACGTCGAGAAACCGCTACCACCAGCAGCTTTGATCAGGCCCGAGACGAACTTTTCAGCCATATCCTCCGGTGCCAGGTGCTGGAAGCCTTGCCGGAGCACCAGAAGGAATGGTTTGACGATACCATGCAGTACATCGGCGAGCGGTACGAAGATCTCGCCGAGGAGCAGGTCCAGCAGTTGAGGCAGTTGGGTGAGCGATTCTGCCAGCCCGTCGTGGCGCGCAATTCCGCTCCCGCTGCCGCATCGGTCAACTGAGTCGGACCGGCACCGGATGAAATGGGGGCCGCCCTGCGGGGCGGCCCTTCTGTTTAGCGTGAAGGGGGCCGCCCCCCCCAGCGCCACCGGTAACCGGCAGTCGCCCGCCAGCCGCCTCCCACCCCCAGTTCGACCACCCATCCGCTCCGACGCCCGGGGGCCGACTCGACTCCGATTCCGGCCAGCAGAAACGCCCGGTCCTCGTGAGTGATCCTCCACGCCACGCCCGCCAGGAAATAGACCCCGGCACCCGTCATCCGCCCTGGTTCGAGCAGCAGGTGACCGGTGCCCTCGACCCGCCCGGCGGTGCTGCCGGCCGAGGCGCCTGCGGTAGCCAGCAGGCCCAGTCGCAGCGAGGGTGCCGGCCGCCAGGCAAGCCAAGGCCCCGCACCGCCATAATCCGGCTCCGCCAGCACCCCCAGCGCCTGGAGCCCGGCCTCGAATCTCGGAGGACTGGTCTGGGCTTGGGCCGGCCAGGCCGCGACCAGCGCCAGTGCGGCCAGTCTCCGGGTCACACTCAGGACGCCGGCACTCCCGGCTGGACAGGTTCGATCACGAGCCCATAGGTGATCGGGATGTCCGGATTGAGTGAATGGATGACCGAGCAGTAGCGCTCGATGGACAGATCGATCGCGCGGCGCGCCTTGGCCTCATCGAGACCTTCACCGGCAAGGCGGTACTGGAGATGTATCGAGGTATAGCGCTTGGGATCCTCGGTCCGACGCACCCCCTCGACCTCCATTTCGAACTTGCGGAGCTGGACGCGCATCTTCTCGAGAATCAGCACGACGTCCGACCCGCTGCAGCTTCCCACGGCCACCAGGAGCTGATGCATCGGGCCGGGCGCGGTGACCACATCTCCGTCCGTGTCTACGGTCGGGCCGCCGGGCTTGCCACCGCGGAACCGGAGCCCGCCCTGCCAGGAGAGACTGACCTGCCGGATGTTGTCGCTCATCAAACGCCCCAATGAGGGGAAGAGGCTGGCTGGAAACTAGAGCGGCCGCCGGCTTCGCGCGGCGGCATGGCTGTAATCCCAGATGGCATAGAGGGCGATGGCGCCGGTGGCCCAGGCCAGCTGCCGCAGGAATGGCGATTCCGCCAGAAAGGCGAGCAGGGTGAGCATCTGGCAGACGGTAACGGCCTTGCCGCCGAGACGGGCGGGGATGGCGCTCGGCCGCCCCGAGAATGCCGTGACGACAAACGCGATTGTGGCGACGGCATCCCGGGCCAGTACGCCGGCGATTTCGTACCAGGCCAGCCGGCCCGAAAAGGCGACCACTCCGAAGGCCGCCGCCATGAAAAGCTTGTCAGTGACAGGATCGAGAAAAGCACCCAGCCGCGAACCGCCGAATCGCCGCGCGATGAAGCCGTCGAGCAGATCGGTGACTCCGGCCACCACCAGGATCACCAGCCGGACTTCGGTCTCCGGAAAGATCACGAACCCGGCGGCCAGCGGAAGGCGGATCAGGGTCAGCGCATCGGCAACCGAGAAACCCGGCCGCGCTTGCTCGCGTTCCGGGCCAGCCTTACCTTCGGGCATCAGGCTCCTGGCCCGCGCCGAGGCTCCGATATGGATCTCGCTCTCCTCAAGAACATCGCGATTTTTTCCGATCTCGACGACGAGGAACTTGCCCAGGTCGCCGAGATTTGCAAAGAGCAGTCGTTCAAGGGCGGGCAGACGATCTTCAAGGAAGGCGAACCGGGCAACCGCTTCTACATCATCGTTTCGGGAGATGTGCGCATCAGCCGCAACATCCCCGGTTCAGGTGAGGAGGCGCTGGCCGTGCTCAAGCCGGGGACCTGCTTCGGCGAGATGTCGGTCTTCGACCGCTCCGAGCGCAGCACCGACGCGGTCGTCAACAATCCGGCGGTGTGCCTCACCATAACCCGTCCCGATTTCGAGATGCTGCTCGACTTCAACCGGGAACTGGGCTACAAGGTGCTCTGGGCCATGGTCCGCCTGTTGTCCGCCCGGCTTCGGACCACCAATGACAACCTCCGTTCGTTTCTCGCGATGTCGATGTTCTGACCGCAGGTGCGATGAGCTCCACCCCCTCCGGACCCGGCCACCTTCTCACCGAACTGACCGACCTGCCCGCCGCCCGATTGACCGACACCGCCGCCCTCAGCGCCGCGGTGATCTCGGCGGGTGCGGCACTGGGGCTCGCGGCATACGGCACGCCCATCGTCCGTGAAGGCCCCATGGGGACCGCGGTCGTCCTGCTGGCCCATCGCGGGCACCTGGTGCTGCACACCGACCCGGCCGCAGGTCGCTGCCTGGTCGACATTCTCCTCCCCGGCAATTCCTCACCCGAGCGCGGCATCGAAGTCATGACCCGCCGTCTCGGCGCCCGACCCTGAACCACCACGGAGACCCGATGCTGAAGGAAAGCCCCGACCACCTCGATGCCGATCTGATCATCAAGCTGTACGACCTGCGCCGCGAGAGCGTCATGCGCGAGGCCCGCAAGAAGCTGGGCGCCGAGTTCTGGCCCCGGTCGGCCGAAGAGGCGCTGGCCGTGCTCAAGGGCGATCACCCCCTCAACACCGCCTGGCGCCAGGTGGCGGGCTACTGGGAGATGGTCTACAGCATGGCCCGCCACGGTATCATCAACGGCGACTTTCTCGTCGAGAACAACGGCGAGGGCCTGCTGCTCTTTGCCAAAGTGGAGCCCTACCTGGAAGCCCTGCGGAAGGCGACCTCGCCACGCACGATGCGCAATGCCGAGTGGGTGGCACGGAACACCGAGATGGGAGCTCAAACCCTGGAATCATTCCGGAACCGGGTGGCGGCACGTCTCAAGGCGAGCAGCTGACCGGGCCCAGCACGGCCTTGGCGAGCGGCCGCTCACATTCGCCTGGTGTGAGCGCGCCCTCGCAAAGGCCTTGTCCTACCTCCCACCACCGCTTCCCTCGATGACCCCCTCGGCCCTGCGGCTGGGGTTCAAGCACCTCGCTGCCAGCCTCATCACCTGATCTGCAGTGACCGCACGGAACCGCGCCGCCGGATCGGCGAACTCCGCCAATCCACCGCCGATCATCCATGACTCAAGCAGCTCCGCCAGGATCATCGGATTGCTCTGGCGATCGACCTGAGCCTGTCCGGCCAGGTAATTCACCGCCTGGTGCAGCTCCGTTTCGCCGGGGGGCTCCGACGCAAAGCGGGCCAGCTCGACGAGCATGGCCTCTCGCGCCTCGGCTTCTCGATCGGGTGAGGTCGCGATGTAGGTCGCCAGCGAGCCTGCTCGCCCGCGCGCCCAGGACAGTGCCATAACAGTGTAGGCAAGGGACCGCTTGTCCCGCAGCGACTCGAAGAGCCGGCCGCCCAGACCGCTGGCGATGGCGGCCCAGACCTCGGCGGCGGGGTATTCGGCGTCGCCGCGGGCCGGGCCCGGAAACACCATCGCAAACGCCGACTGAGCCTTCTGACGTTGGAGCCGGGTCTCCCGCGCGCCCGCCAAGGGCAGCCACGTTTCTGGCGCCACTCCGGCGTGCGGGGGCGCCGCGGGCATCCCACCGAAGATTCCGGCCAGAGTATCGATTGCCGCCTCCGGGTCTACCTCACCCACGACGAGGACGGTGGCCCGCTGCCCGAGGAATGCCTCGCGATGCCAGCGGCGAGCGGCATCCGGTGCAATGCTGGCGAGCCCATCCGGGAGTCCGAGCGCCGGAAGGCCGTATCCCCTGGGACCGAACGCCTCGCGGAAGGCGAGCTGGAACGGGTAGCGGAACATGTCGTCTGCGGCCTGCCGGGTCTCTTCAACGAGGAGATCACGCTCGGCCGCCACGGAACCGTCGGCGAGCGTCGGCTCGGTCAGCAGACGGGCGAGAATCGCCGCGGCCGTCGGCAGATGCTGCGCCAGCACCGAGGTTGACCATCCAACCCAATCAAGCGCGAGACCGGGCAACAGCGTGCCGCCCAGCTGCTCGACGGCAAAGGCGAGTTCACTCGCATCACCACCGGCGACACCGCGCAGCGCACTCCGGACAACCAGAGCCCCGATGCCGGCGGATTCCGGCGGGTCGAATCGCGTCCGCCGCAGGTACAGCCCCACTGCCGCGGTCGGTATTCCCGCCTTGCGGCGCACCAGGAGATCCACCCCGGGGAGGCTGGCGTGCAGGACACCGGCCTCCTTCCGGACCGGAGTTCGAATCGGGCGGATCGTTGGCGAAGCCAGGACCGCAACGTCGGGCGCCGGCTGCAGGCGGGTCACGGCAAAGGCCCGTTCGACCTGCTCCGGCGTGAGCGGGACGCCGCGATCGCCTGGCAGCGTCAGGACGGCGGAGACGTCCTCCGGCCGCAGATAGCGGGAGACTGCCTCCCGAACCTCATCCCCCGTGACTTGCTCGAGGGCGGCGTACTCGCGATCCATCGCCTCGATCCCGTCGAGCGCTTCCGCCGCCGCCAGCGCACTCGCCTTTCCATCAGTGGTTTCGATGCCCCGGACCCATCGCGCCAGAACCAGGGTTCGGGCCCGCTCGAGTTCCGCCGGCGTCGGGCCCGACATGGCCAGCGCGGTAATCGATTCCGCGATGAGACCGAGCGTGGAATCGGTGTTCTCGGGGGCAAGCTCGGCGCCCAGGCTCATCACGCCGAGTTCGGTCGGGCTGTAGTGATGGGCGTAGACGTAGGTGGCCAGCCCGGGTTCGCGCAGGGCGCGGTAAAGACGGCTGCCGCGGCCGGTCGCGAGAACGGCGGCCGCCATGTCCAGCGCCGGCGCGGCCGGGTGAAGAGGCGGAACGCCGCGCCAGCCCAGCACCAGTTCGGCCTGGGCTACGTCGGCCCGCAGGGTGCGCGCCCTCACCCCGGTGCGAGGTGGTTCCGCGGGCGAACGATCCACGGCACCGGGGGCGGGGGCCCAGCCGCCGTACGCCTGCCGAGCGAGGGCGGCCGCCGCCGCCGGCTCCAGCGCCCCGACGATGGCGACCACCGTCCGCTCCGGCACATAGCGTGATCGGTAGTATTGCCAGAGGTCGTCCCTGGTGAGGCGGGCCAGGTCTTTCTCGTAGCCGATCCGCCAGCGACGGATCCGGTGGTGGTCGAACATCACCTCGTGCAGGGTCTCGTGAGTCACGGCGGACGGAGTGTCGAGCTTCCGCCTGGCTTCCTGGATGATGACCTGAAGCTCCCGGGCAAGCTCATCGGCATCGATCAGGGAATTGCGGAGTGCGTCGGCCTGGATATCGAGCGCGCTGGCCAGGCCGCTGGCGGGAAGTACCGTGTAGTAGTTGGTCTGGTCGTAGCTGGTGCTGGCGTTGAGGTAGCCGCCGACCGCCTTCGTTTCCCTGGCGATGGCGCCCACGCCACGGCTGGGCGTGCCCTTGAAGAACATGTGCTCGAGGACGTGGGAAATCCCCGTCCAGCGGTCAGGCTCATCGAAGAAACCCGCTTTCACGTGCGTCACGACCGCCACGGCCGGCGCTTCGGCGTCTTCCTGGATCAGCAGGGTCAGGCCGTTGGGCAGCACTTCGCGGTGGACGCCAGCGGTCCAGGTCCGTCGGTTGTCGGCAGTCATGGCTGAAGCGTAAGGCGGACCGGGTGGCCGGAAAAGGGAACGGAGGGCGGGAGCCGGCCAGAGCCGCCTCCCGCCCTCCGCGAATGCTGCGGCAACGCGCCTACTGGATGATGCGCACCACTCCCGCAGCGGCACTGCCCCGGATGAAGGCCTCGGCATCCGTCACGGGGATAACCACGCCGGTTTCGGTCGCGCCGCGCCGCGCCAGGTCGAGCATGTACTCCTGCATGGAGGCCGCCGACCATTCCCGGTCCGCCGCCTTCATCTCCACGAGAATCTCGTCCCACGTCCCCCGGAACAGCTTGCCCGAGAGCGACGCGACCTGGTGGTGCTCGGTGGTATTCGGCCGCTTCTGCATCGCCTGGAGTTCGGTGAGCAGCGTGCCGAAGAGCTCGAGCTGTCTCGGGTCCCGCACGCTGCCGTCGGGCTGCTGGGACTCGACCTCCGCGAGCAGCATGTCCACGGTGTCGGGCTCGCCGGCCACCTCACCCAGTCGGGCCAGCCAGGGGGTGAGCTCGGGATCGTCGTCCCGCAGGCGGTAGAGCGACTTCTTGAGCTCGATGTAGCGCCAGAGCGCCAGCTCGTCGTAGTGGTCGTCGGGAACCGTCCGCTCGAGCTGGAATAGCGCCGCCTCGGATTCGCCCCGGTCGTACAGCATGTTGCTGAGATAGATCCGGGCTTCGCTGTACTGGGTATCGATCTCCAGCGCGCGCCGGAGCCAGTAGAGCGCCGTGCCCTCATCGCCCAGCCGGTGCGCGGCGTAGCCGACGCAGGCGGCCGCGTCCGGCGAGTCGGGGCGCGCCGCCACGGCATACTCGAAGAACCGCTGCGCGTGGTGCAGCAGGCCCTCCCGGAACAGCGCCCGCCCGATCTGGAGCATCAGGTCGGCGTCCTCCTTGAAGCCGAGCGTCAGGACCTTCTGAAAGGCCTGCAGTCCCGGCGCCTGGCGGCCGAGCTTGAGCAGCACCTCACCCTGTCCAGCGAGCGCGTCCTCGTGGCAATCGTCCAGACCCAGCGCGAGGTCGAAGCTGCGCAGCGCCCAGGCGAATTCCTCCCGCGCCAGGTAGGCATACGCCATCCCGACATGGATTTCGATCGCGTTGGGGTAGAGGGAGGCGCCCTCCTTCAGGAGAGCGAGGGCTTCGTCGTAGCGACCTTCATTGTAGAGCTGGTGGGCTTGTTCATCGTAGTCGTCGGAGCTGAGGAAATGATCCATCATGCAGCGGCGCCTCCGGCGGCGAGTTCTCTCAACATATGAACTGTCGAGCCCTCAAGCAAGAGACTGCACGTCACGAGCTGCGCGCCAACCCCTGCTGCTGGAGTGGGTTGACGAACGGCGCCGCAAATCGACACGGGCGGAATGAGCCGGTCCGGCGGCGCAAACCGCCGGCGTCGCCAGGTCGGATCGGCGTCAGGAACAGGGCTCCCTCCGGGCACGATCGATCCAGCTGGTGCGCGTCCGGTTTCCCATCCTCACTGTCTTTGCACCCGCACCGGCCGTTCGACGCTCAGGTAGCTCTCGACCCGCCTTCGTTCGAGCCCGCCTGTCTCTCGATTTCTGACTCCAGCCCCTCAGCCTAGCTCGTCTGTCCGAATTCTACCCACACTAAGCCGTTACAGCACAATACATTGCCGTTACTGACCGGCGGGTTGACAAGGAAATCCGGCTCGTTAACTTACTGACCCGTCAGTAACAAAGGCGACTGAGATGAGTGCCGAAACCGAATTGAACTCCACCGACGAGGGCTCGCCGCGCTGGCAGCGGCGTCCCGATGAGCGGCCCACCGAGATACTCGAGGCGGCTCTGCTCGTCTTCGGCGAGCGTGGCTATGCGGGGACGCGGCTCGAGGATGTGGCCCGCCAGGCGGGAGTGAGCAAGGGAACGGTCTACCTCTATTTCGATTCGAAGGAAGCGCTCTTCCAGGAGATGGTGCGCAACAAGGTTGGCGCCGCGATCACGCAGTTCCGCGAAACGGTGCGGCAGCATACGGGAACGAGCGAAGCACTGCTCCGCCAGATCATCGCCATGCTGTGGCGCGGGATGCGGGACGAGAGCAAGGTCCGGCTGTCCAGGCTGGTGCACTCGGAGATCACCAACTTTCCCGAGCTGGCCCGCTTCTACTTCGGTGAAGTCGTCATCCCCGCCCGGGAAATCGTCTCCCAGGTCATTTCGCGCGGCATCCGCAGCGGGGAATTCGCCCCGGTGAATCCCGATCTGGTCGGCCGGACCATCTGCGTCGCCCTGGTGCAGTGGGCCAGCAATCAGCGGTTCCTCAAGGAATTCGACAGCGTGACGTTCAGCGACGCCGAGGTATTCGATGGAGTCTCCGAGCTCATGCTGCGTGGACTGAAGGCGGGCGCTCCCGGCGCCCCGAAGGAGTGACATGCACCGCCCGTTGAAGTTCGCTCTCTCCGCGCTGCTCCTCGCCGCGCCGTTGTCCGCGCAGGTGCCGGTCGCGAGCCTGACGCCCTCGCGCCTGTCGCTGATCGAGGCCGTGAAGCTGGGACGCACGCAGGCCATCGGCGCCGAACTGGCGCAGATCAATGTGCAGATCGCCGAGGCCCGCCAGGGCCAGAAGCGGGGCGACCTGCTGCCCACGGTCGGGGGCTATGCCCGTGTGGCGCACCAGACGCTCAACTTCGACGAGTTCGGTTTCCCCGGCGTCACGGGCATCACCGACCCGTTCGATGTCTGGTCCTTCCAGGTCCAGGCCACGCAGTCGATCTACAACGCGAGCCTCTGGGCCCGGAATCACGCGGCGTCGGACTCGGTCAAGGCCGCCGGTCTCGATGCCCGCACCGCCGGTGAGCAGGGCGCCGTGACTGCCGGCATCGCCTACATCCGTGCGCTGGGCTCCGCCGAGGCAGTCACGGCGCGTCTGGCGGACAGCGTGATCGCGGCGGACCTGCTGGATCAGTCCCGCCAGCTGGTGCTTACCGGGGTGAGCCCGCCGATCGATTCGACCCGGAGCAGCGTGAACTTTGCCGCGGTGAAGACCCAGCTGGTCATCGCCCGCAACCTGAAGGACCGGAGCAGGCTCGAACTGGCCCGGGCGCTCGACCTCCCGCCGTCGGCCTCCGTGGAATTGACCGATTCGCTGGCGCCGTCGGGCGATGCGGTGCTGTCCGATCCGGACAGTGCCGTCGCCTTTGCGCTGGCGCATCGCACCGAGGTCATGGCCGAGCAGCAGCGGCTCGAAGTCACCGAGCGAAGCCTCAAGGCCATCAAGTACGAGAACCTTCCCAGCATCGGCGCCATGGGTCAGTACACCCAGAGCGGCAACACGCTCGACCGGCTGAGCGGGACGTACGCCGTAGGGGTCCAGGTGTCGGTGCCGATCTTCGACGGACTCAAGCGGCAGACCCGCGCCTCCGAGCAGGATGCCAAGGTGGACGCCCAGCGGTTGCGCCTGCATGACGCCGAGCGCCAGGTGGAAACGGAAACCCGCCAGGCGCTGCTGGACCTGCAGGCGGCGCGGCAGCAGGTGGGGCTGGCCCAGGATCGTTTGCGCCTGGCAGCGCTGGAACTGGACCAGGCCGGCGAGCGGTTCAAGGCCGGCATCGCCAGCAGCATCGAGACCAGCAACGCGCAGGTAAGTGTGGTGGTGTCGCGAGACGTTCTGATTCAGGCCCGAGTCGCGCTCGGTGTCGCCCGTCTGAGTGCCTACCGGGCGCTCGGCATCCTGGATGACCTGCAATAGCACGAAAGAGAGAATGACCATGGCCACTCCCCTTTCCCGTCCCCAGCCGCTGACCGTCGAGTCCGCGGGCGACGCCGTACCGGCGGCGCCCAAGGCCCGGCGCAAGCCACCGGCCGCTCTGATCGCCGGCCTGCTCGCCCTCGCCGTCGCCGGATGGGGCCTGCGCCAGTACCTCGCTTCCCGGAACCGGGTCTCCAGCGACAACGCGCAGATCGAGGGTCACGTCACCCCGGTCGCCGCCCGGATCCAGGCCTTCGTGGCCGAGGTACGGGTGGACGACAACCAGCCGGTCAAGCAGGGCGATACGCTCGTCGTGCTCGATCACCGTGATCTCGAGGTGAAGCTCCGCCAGGCGGAGGCCGAACTCGCCGCGGCGCAGGCCGGACATGGCAAGGGCACGGGGCAGGCCGCGGCGCAGCTCGGGGCGAGCGAGGCCCAGGCCGCCAGCATGCAGAGCTCCATCGCCGCCGCCGAGGCCAACTCGCGCAAGGCGCAGGCGGACCTGGAGCGGTACAAGACGCTGGCCGCGCGCCAGATCATTTCGGCGCAGCAGCTCGACGGGGCCCAGGCCACGGCCGACGCGGCCGCGGCCAATCTCGAGGCGATCAAGAAGAGCGCGGCCGCGAGCCAGCAGCAGGTCACCGCCTACTCCGCGGGGGCCCGGGTGGCGGATGCCCGCCTGGTTGCGGCCGAGGCCAACGTGGCGAATGCCAGACTCCAGCTCAGCTTCGCGGTGGTCACGGCGCCGGCCAACGGTGTCGTGGCCCGGCGCACGGTGGAAGTGGGCGGACTGGTTTCACCGGGTCAGACGATGATGTCGCTGCTGCCGGCGGACACCATCTGGGTCACGGCCAACCTGAAGGAAACCGAGATCGAGAACGTGACCCCGGGGGACGCGGCCACGTTCAAGGTGGACGCGTACCCCGACAAGGAGTTCCAGGGGCACGTCGAGAGCATCAGCCCGGCGACCGGCGCCCGCTTCGCGCTGCTGCCGCCCGACAACGCCACCGGCAACTTCACCAAGGTGGTGCAGCGGGTGCCGGTGCGGATCGCGGTGGATCATGCCGATCCCAGGTTCCCGCTCCGGCCCGGCATGTCCGTGGTCGTGACCATCAAGACCCGGTAGTTCCGTGGCCACGCTGGTCCTCCCCGCCCGACGCGTCGTCGATCGCGACGCGGTCTACCAGGCCCGCTACATCATCGCCATTGCGGTGGTGATGGCGAGCGTGCTCGAGCTGGTGGACACCAGCATCGTGAACGTCGCCATCCCGCACATGATGGGGAATCTCGGCGCCACGCTGGACGAGATCGCCTGGGTGAGTACCGGCTACATCGTGGCCAACGTGATCGTGCTGCCGGTGACCAGCTGGTTCGCCGACCGGTTCGGCCGGCGGAACTACTACACCGGCTCGATCATTCTCTTCACCACCGCCTCCTTCTTCTGCGGTCACGCGCACACCCTCGAAGGGTTGGTGGGGTGGCGGGTCATCCAGGGGCTGGGGGGCGGAGCCCTGATCTCGACGGCCCAGGCCATTCTGTTCGACGTCTTCCCGGTCGAGGAGCGCGGAGAGGCCATGGCCATCTTCGGCATGGGCGTGATGGTCGGCCCCACGCTGGGCCCCACGCTCGGCGGCTGGCTGACCGACAACTTTTCCTGGCCCTGGATCTTCTACATCAATCTTCCGCTCGGCGCCCTGGCCGCCATGATGACCTGGCGCTATGTGCCGGAGCCGGCGCACCAGGTGGAACGGGGCGAGTCGGTCGACTGGATCGGCCTGGGGCTCCTCATCCTGGGCATCGGCGCGCTGCAGATCCTGCTCGAGCGGGGTGAGTCGAAGGACTGGTTTGCGTCGAAGGAAATCCTGGCCGAGACGATCGTGGCGGGCGCCAGCATCGTGCTGTTCATCTGGCACGAGCTCCGCACCGAGCACCCGGTGGTGGACCTTCACATCCTCAAGGACCGGCAGCTTGCGGCCGCCGTCATCTTCGGCGCCGTCCTGGGCTTTGCGCTCTATTCCAGCGTGTTCGTCCTGCCGGTGTTCCTGCAGTCATTGCTCGGCTTCGGAGCCTGGGACACCGGCCGGGTCATCCTGCCGGGCGCCATTGCGAGCGCCGTGACGATGGCCGTGGTCGGCCGGCTGGGGAACAAGGTGGACGCCCGGGCCATGATCGTGTTCGGCGTGGGACTGTTCGGCTGGTCGATGTGGCTGCACGCCCACCTCACCACGGACTCGGGTACGGCCGATCTCCTGCTGCCGATGATTCTCCGCGGCACCGGCCTCGGGTTCATCTTCGTTCCGCTCACCGGCGTCGCGGTGGCCAACCTCGCGCCGGGGCGGATTCCGCAGGGCACGGGCCTCTACAACCTGAGCCGCCAGCTCGGCGGCAGTTTCGGGATCGCCATCTCGGCCACGCTCATCACCCGGTTCCGGGAGAATGCCCGCGAGGCGCTCAGGACCCACGTCGAAACCGCGGCTCCGCAGGTCCAGCCGCTGGTCGACGGGCTGACCCGCCGGTTCCAGGCCCTCGGGGCGGATATTTCGCTGGCGCATCAGCGGGCCATGGCGGTGCTCGACTTCCGGGTCGAGCGCCAGGCCTCGATGATCGCGTTCGAAAAGGTCTTCCTGATCATGGGTGCCACCTTCATCCTCTCGCTTCCGCTGCTGCTGCTCTTCAAGACCGGGCGCGTCCGCAGCGGCGGGGGTGCGGCCCACTAGGACCTCCGGGGCTGGCGCCGCGCCGCGGGCGCGGTAGGATCAGTCGGAGTGTCGAGGTCGAACCCGGAGCGGGGGAGGACTGCGGCAATGGGGGTGGACCCGAGGCGGACCCGGTGGCTGGTCGCAGCCGGCTCGCTGATCTATGTGGCCGCCTTCACCGTCGGCGGCTACTTCCTGTGGGACACGCGGTCCCGGTTTTCTCTCTGGGTCGATCTCTTCTGGACCCTGGCCGCCATCGCCGCGGCCACCCGGGCCTGGCTGACCGCCCGCCAGCACACGACTCCGCATCTCCGATTTGCCTGGAGCTGCTTCGGCGCCGGCAGTGCGGTGTTCGGCCTGGGCATGCTCGTGTGGGACTGGTTCGAGCTCGTCCAGCACCGCTACTGGCCCTTTCCCACCGCCGCCGACTTCTTCTATCTGCTCGTGCCCGCCTGCTACATCGCGGGCTTCGTCGCCTTCCGGCCCGCCGCGCCATCCCGCCGCGTCACGGTCCGGCAGCTGTACTATCTCGGCATCCTGGTCTGCTCGGCGGGCATGGTGAACACCTTCGTGTTCGCCGCGCCGATGAGCCAGCGCGGCTTCGATCCGCTCCAGATCGGCGCCGCCATTCTGTATCCGGCGCTGGCCGTCACCGCGCTGATCTTCGGACTGCTCACCATCTGGCTCGAGGACCGCACGCCGGGGCTTCCGCTCCGGGTGCTTGTCGCCGGAGTCGCCGTCGACTTCCTGGCCCGCTCGACCTATCCGATCCAGCTGCTCTCCCCCACCAAGATTCCCAACTACGTCACAGCCCCCCTCTGGCTGGTGCTGCTGGCGTGCACGTTCTGGGCGGCCTGGGCCGATGCGGCGACGCAACCTGAGCCGGCGGCAGCGGGCGCGGAATACCCGATCCGTCGCGAGCGCCCCCGGGCGTTCGAGCTCACGATCCCGGCCCTGGCCATGCTGGCGGTCGTGGTCGCGGGGTGGTTGCTGCGGGACAATCTCGCCGTCGACCTGTGGCCGTACCTGGTGATCCAGGCCGTGGTGCTGGTGGGACTCACCTGGGGCCTCGAGTGGTGGAACCGGCAGACGCTGACGGAACTGCTGCACCAGGTACGCACCTCGGAGGGCCAGGTGCGGAGCCTGCTCGATTCCACCGCGGAGGGGATCTACGGGCTCGACGCAGCGGGGCGGATCATGTTTGCCAATCCGGCGGCGGCACAGATGCTGGGCTTCCGGGCCCCCCAGGAGCTGATCGGTCACGATGCGCACGCCCTGTTCCACCATTCGCATGCGGACGGGTCGCCCTATCCGCCGGAGACCTGCCCCATGGTGCAGGTCCGTACCGAGGGAAGTGTGCTGTCGGGCCGTGACTGGTTCTGGGATCGCGCCGGCCGAGGTTTTCCGATCGAGTTCCAGGCCACGCCGCTGGTCCGCGACGGCCGGTCCGAGGGAGCGGTCATCGCGTTCACTGACATTTCGAACCGCGTAGCCTCGGAGCAGGCGCTGGCCCGAAGCGAGGCGTATTTCCGCTCGATCGTGCAGCACGCCAGCGATGCCATCGTCCTGCTGGATCCCGGACTGGTGATCCAGTTCGCCAGCCCCTCCACGCAGCGCCTCACCGGTTACGCCCCCGAAACGCTCAAGGGGCGTCCGGTGCTGGATCTTGTTCACATCGAGGATCGCAAGACCGCGGCGGCGGCGCTGTCGCGGGCCACGCGGGAAGCGAACGGCGCGGTCACCGCGATCATGCGGATCCACCGGCAGGACGGCGGATGGGCGGTCACCGAGCTGGTGGGTTCTTCGCTCGAGCCCACGCCGGCAGGCGCCGGCGTCATCTGCCACATGCGCGACATCACCGAGCGACTGGCGGCGGAAGTCGAGCGCCGCCGGCTGGAGGATCAGCTGCGCCAGTCACAGAAGCTGGAGGCGGTGGGCCTCCTTGCGGGCGGAATCGCGCACGACTTCAACAACCTCCTCACCGCGATCCTGGGCACGGCGGCGCTGCTGGCCGAGGACCTGCCCGACGGCTCGCCGCTGCGGAACGAGGCCCGCGAGATCGAGACCGCGGCGCAGCGGGGAGCGAGCCTCACCCGGCAGCTGCTCACCTTCAGCCGCCGCCAGTCGGCGCAGCCGCGGCCGGTGGAACTCAACGCCCTGCTCACCCAGATGTCGCACCTGCTCCGTCGCCTGCTGGGCGAGGAGATCAAGCTGGTGACGCACCTGGAACGCTCCGGCGCCTGGGTCCTGGCCGACCCGGGACACCTGGAACAGGTCGTGATGAATCTGGCGGTCAACTCGCGCGACGCGATGCCACGGGGCGGGACCCTGACCATCCGGACCAGTCACACGCGCACGGTCGGCGCCGAAACCCAGCCCGCCGTGCTCCTCACGGTGGAGGACACCGGCGTCGGCATGGGACCGGAGGTCCAGGCCCGGGCGTTCGAGCCCTTCTTCACGACCAAGGAGCTGGGCCGCGGCACGGGCCTCGGCCTAGCCACCGTCTACGGCATCGTGCAGCAGGCGGGCGGCTCCATCGAACTGGAGAGCAGCCCGGGCAGCGGCACGATCGTACGAGTCCGTCTTCCCGCGACCGGACCCGAAGAGTCCGGCGACCGGCCGGTCGAGGCGCCGCGGATCCAGGGCGGCCACGAAACCATCCTGCTGGTGGAAGACGAGGCACCGGTTCGCGCCGTGGCCCAGCGCACCCTGAGTTCGGCAGGCTATCGCGTTCTCGAAGCCGCTGAAGCATCCGAAGCCCGGCGTCTCGCCACGGTGCATCGGGAATCGATCGCGCTGCTCGTGACCGACGTGGTGATGCCGGGCCTTCGTGGACCCGACCTCGCGGCGGAGCTCTCCACCACGCTTCCCGGGCTGCGAGTGCTCTTCATCTCGGGTTACAGCCCCGATGACCTGGTGCGCCGGGAGGATCGTGCGGGGTATGGTTTCATGCAGAAGCCGTTCACGCCCGAGTCGCTCCGCCTCAAGGTGCGCGAACTGCTCAACGGCCCCCCCGGCAGTCCGCAGTCTCGCACCAGCGCGCCGCACCAGACCATCCGGGATTGACTTGCGCCCCGCGCGGGGCGGCCCCTTTCTTCAGCCATGCACGTCATCCTGCTCGGAACCGCGGCAGGCGGCGGATTTCCCCAGTGGAATTGCTGGTGCCCGGTCTGCCGCATCGGCCGGGCCGATCCTGCGCGCGCCCACCCCCGCAGCCAGTCGTCGGCGGCGGTGAGCGCCGACGGCCGTCACTGGTTCCTGCTCAACGCCTCACCGGATGTCCGCGACCAGCTCGGGCGCCTGCAGAACGGAATCCCCGAGGGTGTCCGGCACGCGGGGTTCGAAGGCGTTGTCACCACCGACGCCGAGCTCGACCACACGATGGGCCTGGCGCTGCTGCGCGAAGCGAGAACCCTCCAGCTGTGGTCGACCGGCGCGGTCAAGGCGGTGCTCGAGGAGGATTCGCGGCTGCTGCCGGTCACCAGCGCCTTTGCGGCGGTCCGCTGGCACGAGCTTGGCCTCGGCCAGGCGGTACCACTGCTGCTGCGCGACGGCGCGCCCAGCGGTCTTATCGCGGAGGCGTTCGGGGTTCCGGGCGATCCGCCCCGCTTTGCCCGTCGTGATCTGCCCGGCCACACGGTGGGCCTCGACGTCCGCGGCCCGAACCGGGCCCGGCTCCTGTTCGTGCCGGGGTGCGGCGGTGTCGACGCCGATTTGCGTGAGCGCCTCGGGAATGCGACGCTGCTCCTCTTCGACGGCACCTTCTGGTCCGAGCGCGAGCTGATGGATCTCGGCATCAGTGACCGTCCCGCGGCTGCCATGGGGCATCTGCCGATGAGTGGCACCGGTGGAAGCCTCGATATCGTGACACCGCTCGCGCCGTCCCGGCGGGTCTACACTCACATCAACAACAGCAATCCGGTCCTGGTCGAGCGGTCGCAGGAACGCACGGCAGTCGAGGCTGCCGGCTGGGTCGTGGGGGATGACGGCATGCGGTTCGAGGCGTGATGCTGCGGCAAGGGTCGCACGGCGGTTCCGGGGATCCTGCCGCGCCGGGCGGCGGGACCGCGTCTGCCCCACGGCCGGCGGACCCCGGAATCCTGCAGGCCTGGATCGGCGCCACCGACGACGGCGCGATCGCGGTCGATGCCGACGGGCTCGTGGTGCTGCACAACCCGGCCGCGAGCCGGGTGACCGGCCTCTCCCCCGAGACCGCGATCGGCCGCCACTGGCGGGACGTGCTGCGTCTCGAGCCAGCCCTCAATCGCGATGCCTGGCGGGTACGCGATACCGGTGTTCCCGCCAGACTGGTGACCGAGGTCCTCTGCGCCCAGGGCAACCGCCGGGCCACCGAAATCATGGTGACCTCGTGGCAGGATGAGTCGAAGCGCGCCGGCATCCTGGTCATCATCCGTGACCTGGCCGTGCTCTGTCGGCAGCAGACCGCCGTGGGCAGCCGGAGCGGCTTCGGCAACCTGATCGGTGCCCATCCGCTGATGCTGGCCCTGTACGATCTCATCGGCCTCGTCTCCCCCAGCGATGCCCCCGTTGTGATCGAAGGCGAGCCGGGCACCGGCAAGGAGCTGGTGGCCCAGCTGATTCACGCCGGCAGCGGGCGCGCGCAGCACCCGCTCATCGTGTTCAACTGCGGCAGTCTTGAGCATGGAGATCTGGAGGGGGAGCTGTTCGGCCATGGCCGCGTGCCCGGGCGGATCGAGGCAGCGCGTGACGGAACCCTCGTGATCGAGGAGCCCGCGCTCCTGCCGGCGGCATCCCAGAGCCGCCTCATCGAAGTCCTGCAGAGCGGCTCGCTCCGCCGCATGGGGGAAAGCCGGCCCCGGGCGGTGGACGTGCGCCTGCTCGCCACCTCGCGCCGCCCCCTCGAGAGCGAAGTGAAGGCCGGACGGATGCGCGAGGAACTCTACTACCGGCTCAAGGTGGTGCGGATCGCGGTGCCGCCGCTCCGCGAGCGGCTGTCGGACCTGCCTCGCCTGGTCGAGCATTTCCTCGCCCTGCACGCCGCCGACTCCGGCGTGACCATTTCCGCGGCGGCCCTCGCGATGCTGACCGCGTACGGCTGGCCGGGCAACGTGCGTGAGCTCGAGAGCGCCGTGCGGCACGCGCTGGCGCTCCGCCGGCGCGGCCGGATCTCGCGGCCGGCGCAGCTGGGACCGGAAAGTTTTCCGGCCGAGGTGCGGCAGTCCGAGGCCCATGTGCCGCTGGTGATCGGTGAACCGGGTCAGGCCGAGCGGCGGATGCTGCTGCTCCGGGCCCTGGCCGGTCATGGTGGCAATCGCAGCGCGGCGGCGCGAACGCTGGGCATCGGCCGGGCCACGTTCTATCGCTGGTGGAAGGATGCCGGGCTCGGCACCTTCCCCGGACGCGCATGACGTTCCGCCGTCGCCTGCTGCTGGGCTTTGCCCTGATGACCCTGCCCGTGGCCCTGGTGGCGGCGGCGGCGATCCGCAGCAACGCGCTCGAACGGCACGCCCTCGACGCCCTGGGTGTGAGTCTCGGGCGCACCCGGACTTACGCGGAGGTCGAGACCGCCATGTTCAACCAGGGCGAAGTGCTCTGGCAGGCGCTCTCCGGACACGAACCAAACGCGCGGGCCGAGTTCAAGACGCATGGCGAGGTAGTGGACTACTGGTTTGACCGCTGGACGGCCGAACTGCGGCCGGACGAGAAGGGACTGGCCGACGGCGTGCGGGTCATCCAGAAGCATTTCCAGGAAGTGGGCGACAGCGTGTTCACCCTCATGGACAAGCACCGCAACGCCGAGGCCTACGAGCTGGCGCGACAGGAACTCAAGTTCAAACTGCAGCCCGCGCTGACCGAGGTGAATCACGAGATCTACCGGCGGGCCCGGGAGTACAGCCTGCACACCGCGTTCACCAGAGTCCAGGAGATCGTCGACGGCGAGCGTCGGGCGCTGCTCTGGATCCTGACCCTCACCCTGGTGCTCGGACCGCTCGCGGCCTGGATGATTTCCCGCAGCCTGGTGCAGCCGCTCACCGAGCTGCAGGGCGCCATGGCCGCCGCGGGATCGGGAGGGATGGAGCGGCCGGTCGGAGTCGAGGCCAGAGACGAGATCGGTGACCTGGCCCGCGCCTTTGCCGGCATGACCGACCGGCTCAGCCGGTCGAGGGCGGACCTCGAGAGCCTGAACACGCAACTCGAGGCACGCCTGACGGACTTGCAGCAGGCCCAGGCCCGCCTGGTGCAGTCCGAAAAACTTGCCTCGATCGGCGAGATGGCAGCTGGAGTGGCGCATGGCCTCCGCAATCCACTGGCCAGCCTCCGGGCCTCGGCGCAGCTCGTGCTCCGGCACCCGGAAAGTCCGGCGGCCGGCGAGCAACTCCGCTCGATGATCGACGAGGTGGACCGGCTGGATCGGCGGATTACCCACCTGCTGGCCTTCTCGAGTCCGGCGCCGGTACATCCACTCCGGGAACGCCCGGGAGTTCTGGTGCACAGCCTGCTGAACTCGCTGGCTCAGCTGCTTACCGAGCGCCGGGTGAAGCTCGAGATCGACCTGCCGGACGGAGTCGCCGAGATCGCCGTCGATCCCGTCCGCCTCGATCAGGCCATCACCGAGATCGTGGCCAATTCGCTGGGGGCGATGCCAGGTGGCGGAACACTCCGGGTTTCGGTCGGCGAGGTGGAGCTGCCCGGGGGCGGAGGTGAAGTTGTCATCGCCATCGCGGACAGCGGCCCCGGCATTCCCGAATCGGTGATGCAGTCGGTGTTCGACCCGTTCTTTACCACTCGGCCGGACGGCACCGGACTCGGGCTCACGATGGCAAGGCGCTTCGTCGAGCAGAATGGCGGCCGCCTCGAACTGTCGAGCCGGCCGGGCCAGGGCACGACCGCGCGACTGTATTTCCCCGCCGCGACGGCACCGGAGGCCGAACCCTTGGAGTCGAGAACCGCATGAGTGGCCCGACCGTCCTCGTCGTCGACGACGAGCGAAATCTTGCCAAGGCCATCAAGGCCTTTCTCGAGGCCTCGGGTTACGAGGCGGAGGTCGCCTCCTCCGCGGAGCAAGCCGTCGAGCTGCTCGACCGGCTGCGGCCCGACGTGGTGTTCACCGACCTGCGGCTGCCGGGCATGAGCGGCATCGACCTGCTCAAACGGGTCCGGGAGTTCGACGCCGCCACGCCGGTGGTGGTCATGACGGCGTTCGGCACCATCGAAGGCGCGGTCGAGGCGGTCAAGCTCGGCGCCTTCGACTATCTCAAGAAGCCGGTGGACCTGGAGGAGCTCAAGCTGCTGGCCGACCGGGCCCGTGAGACGAGCCAGCTCAAGCAGGAGTTGTCGTTCTACCGGCGGCGTGCCTCGCAAGAAGAATCCTTCGGCAGCGTGCTGGGCAGCTCGCCGGCCATGAAGGCCGTGCTGGAACGGGCCCGCGAGGTGGCCGCCCTGGCGGAAACGCCACCCGTGCTCATCACGGGTGAAACGGGCACCGGGAAGGGTCTGGTGGCCCGGACCATCCACACGTCAGGGCCCCGCAGCGCGAAGCCCTTCATCGATGTCAACTGCACCGCCCTTCCCGCCAACCTGATGGAGGCCGAGCTGTTCGGCTACGAGCGCGGCGCCTTTACCGACGCCAAGGAGTCGAAGCTCGGCCTGTTCGAGGCCGCCGAGGGAGGATTCATCTTCCTCGATGAAATCGGCGACCTCGAACTGGCGCTGCAGGGGAAGCTGCTCCGCGCCATCGAGGAGCGGACCGTGCGCCGCGTGGGCGGCATCCGGGACCGCAAGATCGACGTGAGGATCCTGGCCGCCACTAACCGGGACATCGAGCACGAATCGAAGGGCGGGCAGTTCCGCAAGGATCTCTATTTCCGTCTGGCGGTCATCCTGCTGCGCCTGCCGCCCCTGCGGGAGCGCGGCGATGATGTCCTGGCCCTGGCTCAGCACTACCTGAGGCAGTTCAGCACCAAGTACGGCAAACCGGCGCGGCGGCTCGACAGCGACGCCGAGTTGCAGCTCAAGCGGTACCCCTGGCCCGGGAACGTGCGCGAACTCAGCCATGTCATCGAGCGCGCGGTGCTCTGGAGCCAGGGCGAGCTCGTCGGGGTGGACCACCTCTCGCTCAACATGCCGGCCGCGGGACCCGCCGTTGGTGGTGCACCCCCCGCGGGGATCTCGGCCACGGCGGAGTGGGATGTGGTGACCGAGGGGATGGACCTGGCCGAACTCGAGAAGAGCATGCTGGAGCGCGCACTCCGCGACGCCGCCGGCAACCAGACCAGGGCCGCCCAGCGACTCGGCATCAGCCGGGACACGCTGCGCTATCGCCTCAAGAAGTACGGGCTGCAGGGTTGACCACTGGGTGAGATGACCCAGTCGCTGGGTGATTTCACCCATCTGCCCCACCCCCGGGCTTTCTATCGAGTGATTGGCTGGACTTCAAGCTGTTGTATTGCAACGGCTTGAAATTCCATCCGGAGGTCATCACCCGGGCACACGACGTGCATCCTGCCATACGCCTGCGGACATCCCACAGGCTTCGCCGGGGAGATCCGCCCTGGTATGGACACCACGGGGATTCCCCGAACTTTCTGGCTCAACTCGGAGGCAACACGATGACCTGGACGAAGCCCGAAGCCGAAGTGGTCGCGGTAACGATGGAAGTCACCGCCTACGTGGCCACGCTCTAAGCAGAAGCCACACCGAGCGGGGCCCGCTGACTGGCGGGCCCCGTTCGTATTTTCAGCCTCCAGCGCCACATTGCTCCGGCGCAACTTTCCCGGAACCGACGGATGACGGCCACCCTCAACGCCTCACTCCTGGCGGCGCCACCCGCGCCTCCAATACCGACGCTGGACCGGCCTCTTTCCCCCGAAGCCCTGGAGGCGGCGCTCCGCTCATTCAGCGGGTCGTACTACGTCAGCCATCCATTCCACCGCCTGATGTACGAAGGCAAACTCACCCAGCGCCAGTTCCAGGGGTGGGTCGCCAACCGCCTCGCCTACCAGCGGGTCGTGCCGCGGAAGGACGCGGCGATCCTCAGCAACTGCCCTGACCCCGAAGTGCGCCGGGAGTGGATCCAGCGGATCGTGGACCACGATGGCAGAGCCCCGGGCACCGGCGGCATCGAACTGTGGATCCGTCTCGGTGTGGCCCTCGGCGTGCCGCGCGAGGAGATGGAGGACGAGCGCCACGTCCTCCCTGGAGTGCGCCTCATCTGCGAGTCCTACGTCACCTTCTGCCGCAACAACGACTGGGTCACCGCCTGCGCTTCGTCACTCACCGAACTGTTCGCGCCCCGCATCCACGGCGAGCGCATCGAAGCCTTTCCCCGCCATTACCCTTGGATCCCGCCGGAAGCGCTGGACTACTTCAAGAGCCGGCTGGTCCAGGCGCCGAGAGACGTCAAGCACGGCCTGTCGATCGTGCAGCAGCACTGCACCACGGTGGACAGCCAGCGAAAGGCGTTCGGGGCACTCGCGTTCAAGCTGGAAATGCTCTGGGCCCTGATCGACAACATTCATCACGCCTACCTGGAGCCCGGACAGGCGTGAATATCGGCCCCGATTCACGGCCCAGCCTCTGGCGCCTGGCGCGGATCGACTTCGACCGGGTCCGCCAGCGCCGGGTCCTGCTCTATCCGGAGGGCGCGATGTTCATCAACGACACGGGCGCCGCGATCCTCGAGTTGTGCGACGGGCAGCGGACGGTGCGCGAAATTTCAGGCACCCTTGCCGAGCAGTACGGGACCGACGTCTCGGCCGACGTGATCGAGTATCTCAACGACCTGTCCCGCCGCGATCTGGTGACCAGCCGTGGCTGACCTGCTGCCCACCACGCTGCTGGCGGAGCTGACGTACCGCTGCCCGCTGCACTGTCCCTACTGCTCCAATCCACTGGAGATGAGCCGCGCCGAGGCCGAACTCACCACCGAGCAGTGGAAGCGGGTGCTGACCGAGGCGCGGGAGCTTGGTGTGCTGCAGCTTGGGCTGTCTGGCGGGGAACCGCTGGTGCGGAAGGACCTGGAGGAACTGGTCGGGCACGCCCGCTCCGAGGGGCTGTACACCACTCTGGTGACCTCGGGCCTCGGCCTGACCCGGGCGCGGGCCGAGCGGCTCAAGACCGCCGGGCTCGACCATATCCAGATCTCGTTCCAGGACGCCGACACCGCCAATGCCGAGAAGATCGCGGGCATCCGGTCGGTGAAGCAGAAACGGGAGGCGGCGGCGCTGGTGCGGGAACTGGGTCTCGCCTTTTCGGTGAACGTAGTGCTGCACCGCGGCAATCTCGATCATCTCGAGGCGATCATCGCGATGGCCGCCGAGTTCGGCGCGGACCGGCTGGAGCTGGCCAACACCCAGTACTACGGCTGGGCGCTCACCAACCGGGCGGCGCTGATGCCGACGCGGGAGCAGGTCGAGCGGTCGCGGCCGATCGCCGCGGCGGCGATCGAGCGGTACCGGGGCCAGATGCAGATTCTCTACGTGCTGCCGGATTACTACGAGACCTACCCCAAGGCCTGCTATGCGGGATGGGGCAGGGTCTACATCCTGGTCACGCCGGACGGCAAGGCGCTGCCGTGCCACGGCGCCACGCAGATTTCCCACCTGCAGTTCGTCAATGTGCGGGAACAGAGCCTTGGCGCCATCTGGCGGGAATCACCCATTTTCAATGCCTTCCGAGGCGACGCGTGGATGCAGGAGCCCTGCCGCTCCTGTCCCCGGAAGCACACCGACTTCGGCGGCTGCCGCTGCCAGGCCTTTGCCCTGACCGGCGACGCCGCGGCGACCGACCCTGTCTGCACTCTTTCCCCGCGCCACGATCTCATCACCGGCGCGCTCCAGGTGCCGGAGCAGCTCCCCGCGTACGTCTACCGCACCGTGAAGGGGGAACCGCAGCCCGCCTGACCCCGCCTCTTGCCAATATATGCGCGCCTCATATATTGAGACATGAGTGCTGACGCCCGTTCCGCCAACCTGCTCGGAGCCCTGGCCCTCGCCCTGGGGGATGAGCTCCGCCTGGCCACCGAAAACGCCGCCGCCCATGGCGCATCGGCGCCCGCGGCGCTGGTCGTCATCGGCACTTATCCCGGCCTTACGATCGATGCGCTCCGCCCCGCCCTGTCGCTGTCGCATTCGGGCACGGTCCGGCTGGTCGACCGGCTGGAAGCCGACGGCCTGGTGGTCCGGGCTGCCGGCGCCGACGCCCGGTCGGTGAGCCTTCAGCTCACCACGGCCGGGCGCCAGGCCATGCGCGCGCTGCTCGCCGAGCGGCGCAAGGTGATCGAAGGCCCCCTGGCCTCCCTGACCGGCCGCGAACGCCGCCAGCTGGAACTGCTCACCGAAAAGCTGCTCGCCGCCATGACGCGGACCCGGGAACAGGCCGACCGCTACTGCCGGCTGTGCGACGAGGGCACCTGCCCGACGGCGCGCTGCCCGGTGGAATGCGCCATCCACTGACCGCCACTCTCAAAGGAGTCAAATATATGTATGCCGCATACCTATATATCTTGCCCGCGCTCTCCGCCGCGCGGCCCGGACCGGGCCCGCGCCCGGCGCCTACGGCGGACCTGTCCGAGACTGAGACTCGCCCGGCCCCAGCCGCTCCAGCAGCACGGACTGCTCGATCTGGGTCCGCACCGGTCGGCGGATGGCACCCTTGGCCGGCAGCGCGGCGGTGAGCGTGATCTGCCGCAGCCAGCGCAGCGGCCCCTGCTCGGGGTCCCAGATCATGGTGCCGGTTTCCTTCTCGTACGTACTGGCTTCGACCGGGAGCGAATCGATCGGCGCGCCGACCTCGGCCCGGCGCCGCTCCCCGGCAATGAGATAGCGGCGGAGGACCCGACCCTCCGCCGAGCTGTCGGGCTGACGCTCGATCCTCCAGCCGTCCGCCGAGGACACCGCGGCGCCGACCTTCAGGTCGGCGGCAGGTACCGGAGGGAGAAGATCGTCGAGCGCCGAACCCAGCTCGGCCAGCTCGGAGAGCTGGTCGGGAATGAAGGGCTGATCCAGCCACTGGTACCGGCCGTCGGGGGAAAGGCGGCCCCGGTACCGTCCGCCGATCAGGCCGTCGGTATCCGGGGCGTATCGTTCGTCGCCGCTTTCCCGCCAGAGATTCAGGGACTCGAACCAGGACTCGAGCTGGATGCCGCTGTCTCCCATGACGGCCCGCATGTCGATCGTCCCCTCGCGGCCGCTGCGCTCCTGGCTCACCTTGTTGCCCGCCTCGGTCCGGATCTGGCTGCGGATCGTCTGCTGGAAGCGGGCGCCATCCAGCATCGCCGGGTTGTAGACCGGTGACTGGGCGCGGAGGACCGCGACCGGAAGGCAGAGCAGCAGCAGGGCCGATGGGCGAACGGTCACGCGGGCGATCTCACTGGAAATGGCACGACAAAGGTAGCGTAGACCGGCCCACCCTTGCGGCGCCGGACGGCCGGCTCAACTTCCAGCGCACTCTCCTTACCACATCCCTGGAGCAACCATGCGCCGACTCCACTCCCGGTGGCCCGCCGCCTTCCTCGTCATGGGTCTCGTCGCGGCAAGGGCCCTGGCCGGCCAGGCCGCCCCGGCCCGGATCCTGATCCACGCCTCCCGCCTGATCGACGGGACGAGTGACCGGGTCCGGACTGACCAGGGCATCCTGATCGAGGGCGACCGGATCACCGCCGTGGGCGCCTTTGCCGACATCCAGAAGACCGCCGGACAGGCCAGGCTCATCGACCTGGGCAACCGCACCGTGCTGCCCGGTATGATCGACGCCCATACCCACCTCCTCCTGCAGGGCGACATCACCGCCGAAGACTACGACAACCAGCTCCTCAAGGAATCCATTCCCTATCGGACGATCCGGGCCACCGCTGCGGCGCGCACCGCGCTGCTCAATGGCTTTACCACCATGCGGGATCTCGAAACCGAAGGCGCCATGTACGCCGACGTGGATCTGAAGCGGGCCATCGAACGGGGCATCGTTCCCGGCCCGCGCCTCTACGTGGCCACCCGCGCCTTTGCGCCCACCGGGATGTATCCGCTGTCGGGGTACTCCTGGGAGCTCAAGGTGCCGGAGGGAGTGGAGATCGTCGATGGCGTGGATGCCATCCGCAAGGCGGTCCGGGAGCAGGTGAAGTACGGTGCCGACTGGATCAAGGTCTACTCGGACCGCCGCTACTACATCGCCAAGGACGGACGGCTCCGGAGCTGGGTCAACTACACCGACGAGGAGTTCAAGGCCTTCGTGGATGAGGCCCACCGGCTGGGGCGCAAGGTGGCATCCCACGCGATCGGCTGGGACGGCATCGACGCGGCGCTTCGCGCCGGCGTCAACAGTATCGAGCACGGCGACGGCCTGACCCCTGACCTGATCGACCGGATGAACAGGCAGGGCGTCTACTGGTGCCCGACGATCTTCGTCGGCGCCTACGTGGCGGAAGGACGCGGGGGGATCTGGCCCCAGATGGTCGAGATCGAACGCAAGGCGTTCGGCGAGGCGCTCAAGCGCGGCGCGATGATCTCCTACGGCACCGACGCGGGCGGGTACGCCTGGACCGAGAACCAGGCCCAGGAACTCGACTACATGGTGCGCTACGGCATGACGCCGATGCAGGCCATCCGCTCCGCCACCTCCGTCGCCGCGACGCTGCTGGACCACGCCGACGACCTGGGCGCCGTGGCGCCGGGCCACTGGGCGGACCTGATCGCGACCGATGGTGATCCGCTGGCCGACATCAAGGAGCTGCAGCGGGTGACCTGGGTGATGAAAGGCGGCGTGGTCTACAAAGGCGGCCAGTGAGCTGCGAACGGGAGAAAAGCGAAAGGCGAAAAGAGAAAAGCGGTTCCCTTTCGCCCTTCGCTTTTCGCCCTTCGCCTATTCCGCGCCCATGAACGGATACCGGTAGTCCTTCGGCGGGGCGAACGTTTCCTTGATGCTCCGCGGTGAGATCCAGCGCAGCAGGTTCAGGATCGAACCGGCCTTGTCGTTGGTGCCGCTGGCCCGGGCACCACCGAACGGCTGCTGGGCTACCACGGCGCCGGTCGGCTTGTCGTTGATGTAGAAGTTGCCGGCGGCGTTGCGCAGCGCCCGCGTGGCGGTGAGCAGCACCCCCTTGTCCTGGGCCCAGATCGCCCCGGTCAGTGCATACGGGCTCGTCCGGTCCACCAGGGCGAGCGTCTCCTCCCACTGGTTGTCGGGATAGACGTACACCGTGAGCACCGGGCCGAAGATCTCCTCGCACATCAGGCGATATTCGGGATCCTCGACCTGGATGAGCGTCGGGTCGACGAAATAGCCGGTCTCCGCATTGCACCCGCCGCCCGCCAGGATCGTCACACCCTTCTGGCCCTTGCTCTGGTCGATGTAGCCCTTGATCCGGTCGAATGCCTTCCGGTCAATGACGGCACCCATGAAGTTGCGGAAATCCGCCACATCTCCCATCCGGATATCGGCGATCTGCGCCAGCACCCGTTCCTTGACCTTCGGCCACAGGCTGGCCGGGATGTAGCAGCGCGAAGCGGCGCTGCACTTCTGTCCCTGGTACTCGTACGCCCCGCGCACCATGGCCACCGCGAGCGCTTCCCAGTCGGCGCTGGGATGGGCCCAGATGAAGTCCTTGCCGCCGGTTTCCCCCACCAGCCGAGGGTAGCTCACATAGTTCGGCAGGTTTTCCGCCACCTTGCGCCAGAGCATCTGGAAGACCGAGGTCGAGCCCGTGAAATGAATACCGGCCAGGTTGCGGTTGGACAGCAGCTTCTCGCTCACCAGCGACGAATCGCCGGGCACGAAGTTGATCACCCCCGGCGGCAAGCCGGCCTCCATGAGCAGCTTCATGAAGTACCAGTTGCTGAGCGCCGCCGTGGCCGCCGGCTTCCAGAGCGCCACATTGCCGAGGATGGCCGGCGTGGTCGGCAGGTTGGTGCCGATCGCGGTGAAGTTGAACGGCGTGATGGCGTAGACGAACCCCTCGAGCGGCCGGTGCTCCATCCGGTTCCACACTCCCGGCGAGCTGATCGGCTGCTCCCGCATCAGCCGCTCGGCGAAGTGCACGTTGAACCGCAGGAAGTCGATGGCTTCACAGGCGCTGTCGATCTCGGCCTGGTAGCAGGTCTTGCTCTGGCCAAGCATCGTCGCGGCATTCATCACCGGCCGCCAGGAGCCCGCCAGGAGATCCGCGGCCTTGAGAAATACCGCCGCCCGCTGCTCGAAAGGCCAGCTGGCCCACTCCTTCTGGGCCTCGACCGCGGAACGGATGGCCGCATCGAGCGTGGCCGCGTCCGCCTGGTGCACCTTGGCGATGACCCGCTTGTGATTGTGGGGGGAGACCACGTCGATCGTCTTGCCGGTGCGGATTTCCTTGCCGCCGACGACGACCGGGATATCCACCTGCAGCCCGGTCTGCCGGGCCAGCTCGGCCTTGAGCGTCGTCCGCTCGGCGGATCCGGGGGCATAGCCGAGTACCGGCTCGTTGGTGGGCTGGGGAACGCTGAACACACCGCTCATGGCTGTCATTCCGGGCTTCGAGAAGGCGGGGAGATTAGCCGCTTCGGAGGGGCGGGAGCAAGTCTGGCCACCGGCCAGGGACCTACCGGTAAACAGTGACCCCGAGCGCCTTGAACGTGGCGAAGACCGTCCTCCCTTCCTGCAAGTCGAGCAGTTCCACCGCGGCCCGGCTCACCTCCGCCACCAGGGGAGGCTCGGTGCCGAGGACGATGCGGACGCGCTCGCCCCGGGGCGGCTCCGGGATCAACTCGACAATCGGACCCCGGAACACGTTCTGGGTACTTCCGCTCGGCGCATCGGCATGAATGACGATTTCCCGCGGGTCCACCGCGAGGAGCACGGGGTCCTCGCCGCCGGGATCGACCACGCTGAGCACCCCGCCCTCGGTGCGAATCCGCGCCAGGCCGCCTCCCCGCCCCTCGATCGTGCCCTGGAAGAAATTGAGTCCGATGAACTCCGCCACGTACGGCGAGCGCGGATGGCGGAGCAGCTCGCCGCCGCTGCCCCACTGGGCCAGGCTGCCGTTGTCCAGCACCGCGATGTGCCGCCCGAAGGCCAGCGCCTCGAGCGGGCTGTGCGTCACATACACCGTGACGCAGGAGAGCGCGGCGAGCATGCCACGCAGCTCGGCCCGCACCTCGCGGCGGGTCTGGAGGTCGAGCGCGGAGAGCGGCTCGTCGAGCAGGAGCAGCGCCGGGTCGAGCACCAGCGCGCGCGCCAGGGCCACCCTCTGCTGCTGACCGCCCGAAAGCCCGCCCGGCCGCCGGGTGGACAGGGCTCCGATGCCGAGCCGGTCGAGCATGTCGAACGCCTGGCGCCGCGCCTGGGGCGCCTGCATGCCAGCGGCGCGAAGTCCGAAGCAGACGTTCTCGAGCACCGTCAGGTGAGGAAACAGCGAGTAGTCCTGGGCAACCAACCCGACCGAACGTTCGGCGGGTGGGCACCAGGCGCCGGACTCCGTGCTGAACCACTCGGCCTGATCGAGCGCGATGATGCCCGCATCGGGACGCTCCAGACCGGCCAGGAGGCGGAGGAGGGTGGACTTGCCCGAGCCGCTTTCCCCGACCACGACAAGCGTCTCGCCCTCGGCGGCGGTGAGCGACAGGTCGAGCACGAAGTTGCCCAGGCGCTTGCTAACGGTGCAGCGGAGCATCGGTTTTCCGGCCGAAGAGGCCGACCGGCGAGTAGCGCAAGGCGAGCAGGAGTATGGCGGACATGAGGAGCAGCAGCACCGACAGCGCGACGGCGCGGTCCAGGTCGCCCTGGAGATCGACGTAAACCGCGAGCGGCATCGTCTGGGTCCGGCCCGGAAGGTTGCCCGCGAACGTGATGGTCGCGCCGAACTCGCCGAGCGCGCGCGCCCAGGCCATGCCGGTGCCGGCCAGTACCGACGGCAGGCTGAGGGGCAGCATGACGCGACGGAAGGTGTAGCCCTCACCGGCGCGGAGCGTGGCCGCGGCGTCGAGGTAGCGCCGCTCGACGGCCCCGAATCCCGCCCTTACTGGCGCCACGAAGAAGGGCACGGCCATGAACACCTGCGCCACGACCACCGCCAGCGTGGTGAACGGGAGCGTAACGCCGAAGGCGCCCAGGGTGCTGCCCAGCAGTCCGTTCCGCCCGAAGGCCAGGAGCAGGGCAAAGCCGGCCACAGTGGGCGGCAGGACCATCGGGAGGTCCAGGATCACTTCGATCACCCGCTTGCCGGGAAAGCGCCGGGAGGCCATCAAGTACGCCGTCGGCAGGCCGAGCAGTACGACCAGCCCCGTGGCGACGGCGCTGGTGAATAGACTCAGCCTGAGGGCGCGGAGGACTTCGGGCTCAGCGAGCCGGCCAAGGACATCGGCCGCCGGCACCCGGAGGAGCAGGGCCAGGAGGGGAACACCGAGAAGGACGGCAAGGAACAGCGGCCCGAGCACCGTGGCGGCGCGCAGGAGGATGCCACCGGCTCCCGGGCGCCGCTCGGTCATGGGGAGGACTGCTCCTGTTCAGGGACTCGTTGACGCGGGGACCGCCGAACCGACCGGGATGAAGTTATATCGCCGCAGGACGGATTGCCCCTCGGCGGACATGACCAGGGCGATGAAATCGCGGGCCAGATCCTGCTGGCGGCTCTCCTTGAGCACGGCGATCGGGTAGTCGGCGCGGACATTGAGTGATTCGGGAATCGGCAGAACCTTGACGACGCGGGCCACCGGCTCCGTGACGTCGGACCGGTAGACGATACCGGCGTCCGCTTCTCCCAGCTGGACCTTGGACACCACGCCCTTCACGCTCTCCTCGTTGGAGACCACGTTCCGGAGCACGTTGCGTACATAGTCGGCGGGATAGCCGGGCTGGCTGGCCAGGTTGCGCAGGGCCTGGCGGCTGTAGCGACCGACCGGCGCCGCGTCGGCGGCGAGGACCACCTTGGTGCCCTGGCGGGCCAGGTTCTCGAGACCGTCCACCCGCCCGGGATTCGACTTGGGAATGATGACAACGAGGCGATTGTGGGCGAAGAACACGGGGGCCTCCGCCGTGAGTCCGCTGTCGACCGCGACCTGCATCCAGACGTTGTCGGCCGAGGCAAAAACGTCGGCGGCGGCCCCCTGCTGCATCTGGAACACCAGCGCCTGGGAGCCGGCGAAATTGAACTCCACCGCTGTGCCCGGGTGCTGCTGCTCGTACATCTTGCCGATGTCTTCGAACGCCTCGGTGAGCGAGGCGGCGGCGTACACCGTGAGGATCTTCTGCTGGGCCCGGGCGGGAAGAACGAGACCGAGAACGAGTACGGCGGCCAGTGCTGCCCGCTTGAGCCAGGAACGCATTGCCTCAGCCTTTTCCGATGATGACCTGTGTGGACTTGATGATGGCCAGCACTTCGTCGTCAATCTTGAGCGCCATCTTCTCGACCGAGTCCTTCGTGATCAGCGCGGTCAGCTCCTGGCCCCCGATATCCATCTTCACCTCGGCGATCATGGTACCGAGGTTGATGAAGGTGATCCGCCCCCGGAGCTGGTTGCGGGCGCTCAGCTCGAGGCCGAGGGCGGCCGCCTCGCCGGCCTGGTTGCCCAGCATCCGCTCCAGATCGGTCCGCCGGAACAGCCATTTTCGACCGACGCGCGCCGCGGGGAGCTGCCCGGACCTGGCGAGGGCCTGGACCCGCTTCACGTTGAGATGGAGTAGCTTGGCAGCCTGCTGGGCGCTCAAGGTATCCATATATTCCCCTATCAGGCTGAAATGTATACCATTAAGTGACTCTATGCTACTCAATACAAGACTTGGAATATCATGCGCCGATCGGCCGTAGCGACCCGCGGGCTGCTCATCCTGTGCCTTTCAGCGCCAGCGCTCACCGCGCAGGTGCCGACGCCTTCGCTCTACGCGCCGTCGAGCGGGCCCGCCGTCCGGCTGGGCGGTTACATCCAGGCCCGTGGCACCTATACCGACGGACCGGGACTCGTGTTCAGCCTCAACCGGGCCCGGGCCACGGTAGACGGCTACCTGGGTGACGGCTTCGGCTACAAGCTGCAGTCCGAACTCACCGCGCCGGCCGCCGGGGTCGCCACGGTCAGCGTGAGGGACGCGCTGGTCCGCTGGAGCAGGTCCGGATTTGCCCTCACCGCCGGCCAGTACAAGACCCCGTTCTCCCTCGAGTACGTTACCTCGATCGCTGTGATCGAAACCGCCGACCGGGCATCCGTGGTCGACTCACTCGCTCCCAAGCGGGACATCGGCCTCATGGGCGACTATACCGCCGGAAATCTTGGGTACCTCGCCTTCGGCATCTTCAACGGCTCGGGACAGAACCACCCCAGCAACGCCGATACCACCTTGCTCCTGGTCGGGCGGCTCTCGATCCGGCCGCTGCCGTTCCTCAATATCGCCGCCAACGTCGCCGACACGAGGGACAGCACCCGGTACGGGGCGGACCTGGCCGCCGACTATCGGGGCATCGGGCTCAAGGGCGAGTATATCACCCTGGCGCGAGACTTCCAGAACTCCCCCGACAAGGGGTGGTACGCCCAGTTGTCGTACAGGATCGTGCCGTGGATTCAGCTGGTGGTCAAGCAGGAAGATTTCCGCCGCAATGAGGCGATCACTCACGGCTACAAGAATCACGCGACCACCGGAGGCGCCAACCTCTTCTTCGCCGCCTCGCGCTTCCGCATCACGGTGAACTACGTCCGCCGCACCCTCGGCAACCCGGGCACGACCGGCGGAACCGTCATCACCCAGTTCCAGGCTCGCTTCTGAGGCGCCGCACGCCCCGGCTGGTCACCGCCCTCATCGCGGCCGCGCTGCTGCCCGGCGCCGCGGCGGCGCAGGGCGCCGTCACTGTCACCGGCGATGTGCCGGCCATGGTCATCCTCACGGATTCGGCGCTTCAGGCCATGCCTCGGACCGAGGTAGCCATGGCCGACCACGGCCAGGCCCCTGCCGCATACCAGGGCGTGCCGCTCAGAGACGTGCTGGCCCGGGCGGGCGTCGATCTCTCCAATCCGCTCCGTGGCGCCGCCCTGGCCCGGTCACTGGTCATCGAAGCCAGCGACGGATAACGGGTGGGGTTTGCCATTGCCGAACTTGATCCGAGTATCAGCGCTTCGGTTATCGTCCTGGCCGACCGGAAGGGGGTCGCGCCACTCGACAGCCACGAGGGGCCATTCCGGCTTGTCGCCCCAGCTGATCGGCGTGCCGCCCGATCGCTCTGGCAAGTCACGACAATCCGTCTGGTGGACCTCCCAGCCCGGCAGTGACGCCTGCAGTCGTCGCAGTACCCCGCAGATCCCAAAGTGACCGATAATCAGCCTATAATTCAGGCTGTTACGGGCCGCCTTCCACCCCCGTCAAGCCTGCTAGCCCCATCATCTTGCCCCCGAATTTGGCGGAATGACGCCAAATCCGTGACCCTGAGGGGGGCTGGACAGAGGGTGGGGGGGGTGGGTTAGAGTGGCTGTGCGGCGCCTGCTCCAGAAGCGGGTGGCGTGTTTGCATCCTCCGACAACGCGGAGGATCCTCACTCGCAGCTGACCTATACCCTTGAGCTGCGACCCCCAACGGCGGGGGGGGCGAGGTCCCGGACAAACCCTTCAGGCCCGCGGCGGGCCATGCAGGGGGGACCAGACCGAGTCCCGCCAGACCCGAAAAGAGGAGTTTGTGAAAGTCCTGGTACTGGGCTCCGGCGCGGTGGGTACCGTGTCCGTCCTGAAGTTCGCGCAGATCTCGAAGGTGGAGCAGCTCATCGTCGCCGATTTCGTCGCCAGCCGTGCCGAGGCGCTGGCCAGCCGCGTCAACGATTCCCGGGTCCGTGCCATGGCGCTCGACGCCAGCAATGGCGCCGAACTGGTCCGCGCCATCCGTGACAGCGGAACGACGCTCCTCCTCAATGCCGCTCTCCCCGCCACCAACCTGGTGGTCATGCGCGCCTGCCTCGAAGCCGGCTGCGATTACATCGACATGGCGAGCGGCGGTGCGGCCGACGACGGCATCCCGAAACTGGATGACCAGTTTGCCCTCGATGCCGAATTCCGGGCGGCCGGGCGCATGGCGCTGCTCGGCATGGGCGCGGATCCGGGGACCAGCAATGTCTATGCGGCCTATGCCGCCAGGCATCTGCTCGACCGGGTGACTCACCTCCACATCCGGGACGGCGACAACTCGGTCTGCCAGGGTCACGACGGATTCCTGGCCGCCTTCAGCCCCTGGGTATTCATCGACGAATGCCTCTGCGGCGCGATTGCCTGGCGCGACGGGAAATTCCATCTCGAGCCGGCCCTCTCCGGCTACGAGCCGTTCAACTTCCCCGAGCTCGGCGTCCTCAACACCTACTACGTCGACCATGAGGAGGCCCGCACCCTCCCCCGGTTCATCGGCGGCCTCGAAGTGGCGGACTTCAAGCTCTGCATGGATGAGGTGACCTGGCAGACGCTCAAGGTCATGAAGCAGCTTGGCATTTCGCGGACCGACAAGGTGGCGGTGGGCGGCGTCGAGGTGGCACCCAGGGACGTGGTGGTTTCCCTGCTGCCGCATCCCAAGGACCTGGCGGGCCGGCTGCACGGCAAGACCTGCGTCGGCACCCTGGCGCGGGGCATCAAGGACGGCATCGAGCGGGCCTACTACCTCTACAACATCGCAGACCATGACACGGTCTACCGCGAGATGGGGGTTCAAGCCACCGCCTATCAGACCGGGATCCCGCCCGTGCTGGCGGCGGTGCTGATGGCCGAGGGGCCCTGGTTCATGCCGGGGGTACGCTCGCCGGAGGAGCTGAATCCCGACCCGTTCCTCCAGCGCCTGCCCGAGTTCGGCATGGCGTGGCACATCCGGGACGAGCAGACCGGAGTGATCGATCCGGTGCCTCATTCCCTCGCCGGCAGCGCCCTGGCGGCGTGACCGCGGCGTGAACTTCCACGCCGAGGGGCGGCCGGCCGGCCGCCCCTCGGCGTTTCAGCGACCCGGCTTCATTCAGCGGTCCCGGCCGGGGGTGCTTGGGCCGCGGCGAAATCCGCTCTATTGTTAGGCACGATGGAATCCCACGACTCTGCCGGAACCGCCGCGGCCGCTTCCCCTTTCGTCGAGCGCCGGCGGGTGCCTCGGGTTGACTCCCTGGACCGGCTGACCGTCGGGTACATCTGTATTGCGACGATCGTTCTCATCGCGCACTTCATGGGCTGGCGCGGCGCCTCGCCGACGGCGACGGAAACGGTGTGGCTGCTGGTGGCGCACCTGCTGGTCATTACCCTGGCCATCCTGGCGCCGATCTCACGGGCGCGGGCGCGGACCCACAGCTTCCTCGCGGAGTGGTATCCCGCGATCGTAATGGGGAGTCTCTACTCGACGATCGGCCTGCTCAACAGCACCTCCGGCGCCATCCATACGTTCGACGGCCTGGTGCAGGGATGGGAACTCGACATCTTCGGACGGATGGTGGCCTACGACTGGATCCGGGCCATGCCCAATCCCGTCCTCTCGGCGATCCTGCATCTCAGCTACATCTCCTATTACGTCCTGGTCATCGCGGCCCCGCTCGGCTTCTGGTTCACCCGCAAGAGGGGAGAAGCCCGCCAGGCCATCTTCGCCGCCTCCTTCTGTTTCTTCGTCTGTTACGCGGTATTCCTCCTCTTTCCGGTGGCCGGTCCTCTCTACTACTGGCCGTTCCCGGACAATGCCGCGACCCAGATCTGGCCGGCCCAATGGGCCGAAAGCATCGTGCTCCGGGGGGACGCGTACGGCTCGGCGTTTCCCTCGAGCCACGTCGCCGTCTCCGTGGTGGCGACCATCTTCGCGTTCCGGGGGTCCAAGCCGCTGGGCTGGATCCTGCTCTTCCCGACGATCGGGATCTTCTTCGGCGTGGTCTACAGCCAGATCCATTACGGTGTCGACGCGCTCGCCGGGCTGGCGGTGGGCCTCGGGGTCAGCGTCCTCGTGCCGCATGTGCGGAGCGGGCATGACCTGCAGTGTGCGGAATCGGGCGGACCGGACGACGCCCCTCTTGCCAGTGCCGAGTCGATCCGCTAGCGTGGCAGTTCATCCGGCCGCTCCGGCCGGCCCCATTCATGAGTCGAGACCGATGATCCGTACTTCGACCGCCCTGCTTCTGGCTCTGGCGCTGGCTGGCTGCCGTTCCTATGACTACGAAGGCCCCGTCAGCAATCAGGCCGGGCTGGTGCCGCCGGACCAGTTCGCCCGGTACGGGCGGGAGCAGGCGATCAGCGTGGCCATCGGCCGCGAGTTTGCCCGGCCCTACAACTCGGGCAGCGGCAACCAGGCCGAGATCGCCATGACCTATGCGAAGAAGTTCCCCGAGGTGGTCAATATCGTGGCCGATTCGCAGGGTCACCGCCTGACGGTCCAGTTCAAGAGCGGCTGGCGGGCGGGAGTCGTCCCGATCCGGGATGGCAAGACGGGAGACGAAACCGTCATTCCGCAGTAGCCGACAGGCAGGGCCGCACCGGCCGGCCGCCGCCAGGCGGCCGGCATCCCGGTGCCGCGGTGCACCGGGCCGCGTAAGGAATTCCCCGGCAGTCGTACCATCGGTCACCCGCCACTTCGCGGCCGTCCATGCCCACCTCCGACGCTCCGACCCCTGAGCTGCTGTATCTCCTGTCCGGCGACGAGGACGATTTTCTCGAAGCCAGTCAGAACATGCAGCCGGCGGACATCGCCGAGGCGCTGAGCCAGCTGCCGCCCGAGGGCGCGGCGCAGGTGGTGCGGGCGCTGCCGTTCCACCTCGCGGTCCAGGTCTTCGACGAGCCGGAGCTGACCGACCGGGCCGGCATCGTCACCCATCTCCCCAACGAGGTGCTCGGGCCGATCATCTCGGCGATGTCGTCCGACCAGCAGGTCGGCCTCATCCGCGAGCTGGGCGATCCCGACCGGGAGCGGCTGGGGCACCTGATCGACGCTCCGACCCGGGACCTGCTCCGCCAGCTGCTCAACTATCCGCCCACCAGCGCGGGCGGCATCATGACGACGGAATTTCTGAGCGTCCCCGGCAGCTGGACGGCGCTGCAGGTGCGCAAGTTCATCACCGAAGTCGGCAGTGCCAAGGAAACCGTCTACGCCATCTACGTGGTCGACGAGAAGGACCAGCGGCTGCAGCACGTCATCTCGCTGCGCGAGGTGATCATGGTGGCGTCCGAAACCCCGGTCCTCGAGATCGGCGAGCGGCGCAAGCCGGTCACGACCCGGCCCCTGATCGACCGGGAAGAAGTGGCCCGGCTGATCTCGAAGTACAACCTGCTCGCCATTCCCGTGGTCAATGAAGGCGGCCAGATACTCGGCATCGTGACGGTAGACGACATCATCGACACCCTGATTTCCGAGACGACGGAAGACGTGCAGAAGTTCGGCGGCATGGAAGCGCTGGACGAGCCGTACATGGAAATCGGGCTGAGCAAGATGATCCAGAAACGGGCCGGCTGGCTCTGCGCCCTCTTCCTGGGCGAAATGCTCACCGCCACGGCCATGGGACATTTCGAGCACGAGATCAGCAAGGCCGTGGTGCTGGCGCTGTTCATTCCGCTCATCATCAGTTCGGGGGGCAACAGCGGCTCGCAGGCCACGTCCCTCATCATCCGCGCGATGGCCCTGCAGGAGGTGACGCTCAAGGACTGGTGGCGGGTAGCCGTCCGCGAGCTGCCCTCGGGATTCATCCTGGGCTGCATCCTCGGGGTCATCGGCTTTTTCCGGATCATCCTCTGGCAGCACCTGGGCTGGTACGATTACGGCGATCACTACCGGCTGGTCGCCACGACGGTGGCGCTGGCGCTGGTGGGCGTGGTGCTGTTCGGTTCGCTGGCGGGCTCGATGCTGCCCTTTGTACTCCGCCGCGTCGGCTTCGACCCCGCCAGCGCTTCGGCGCCGTTCGTGGCCACGCTGGTCGACGTCACAGGGCTGATCATCTTCTTTTCGGTCGGCCTCCTGGTACTGCGCGGCACCCTGCTCTGACGGGGCGCGGGGCGCTGCTCAGCGGCCGGGGAAGCCGGCCAGCAGTTCCCCGATTTCCGGCAGGCTCAGCATCCGGTCGACGCCCCCCCGCATTGCGGCAGCGCGCGGCATGCCGAACACCGCGCAGGAGGCTTCGCTCTCACCGACCGTGAAACCTCCGGACGCCCTGATCCGGCACATCCCGTCCGCCCCGTCGTCCCCCATTCCCGTGAGCAGAATTCCGAGCGTGGCTCCGGGCCGCACTTCACTGGCGGACCGCATGAGCACGTCGACACTGGGAACATGCGTGGCCCCCGCCCCATCCTCGTCGAGCAGCGCGCGCAAACGTGTACCGATCCGGAGGTGCCTGCCCGCCGGGGCAATCAGGACTTTTCCGGGGCTCAGCACCTCGCCCTCCCGGGCCTCGGACACCGTGAGCCGGCAGAGCGCGTTGAGCCGCTCCGCAAAGGGCGCGGTAAATCCCGCCGGCATGTGCTGGACAATGGCAACGGGGAGCGGAAAGTCGGCGGGCAGCCGCTCCAGCAGATGCTGCAATGCCGGCGGCCCGCCCGTGCTGGCGCCGATCACACACAGCTCGATGCGGGTCAGGTCTCCCGTGGCCGGCGCGGACACTGCCGGCCGGACCGTTTGTCCTCGCGGCCGGGCGGGACCGCTCATCCGGGGACGCCAGGCCTCGATGCGCTCCTGCAGTTCATGGCCCACGTGATCGAGGTCCATCAATCGCAGCGCGGTCTTGTCGATGAAGTCCACCGCCCCGATCTCGAGCGCCTGCAGGGCGGCCGAGGCACCCTCCCGGGTATGGGCCGACAGCATGATGACGATCAGCGATGGCCGCCAGGCCAGCAACGCCCGCAGCGTGGCCAGCCCGTCCATGCCGGTCATCGCCACGTCCAGCGTGACGACATCGGGGTTGGCCGCCGGCACTGCCGCCAGCGCTTCGGCCCCCGTCGCGGCCTCGCCTACGACCACGATGTCTCCCCGGCCGGCGAGCGCCCGGGCCAGCGCCTTGCGCACGAACGAGGAGTCGTCGACCACGAACACCCGGATACTCATGCCGCCACCCGGCGATAGACCACAACGCCCTCGAGCACCACCGGCGCGAAGGCGGTCGATTTGTCGATGAGAGACTCCGAGTGACCCAGCAGCAGGAGTCCACCCGGCGGCAGCAGCCTGGCAAACCGGTCGATCAGCGTCCGGATGGCCATTTCACTCAGGTAGATGAGCAGGTTGCGACAGAAGATCGCATCGTAGGACTGGGCGCCCAGGCCGCTGAACGGCAGCGCCAGATTGGCCTCGACGAAGCGGACGCCTTTGCGGTAGCGCTCCTTGAGCACGAAGCGATTGCCCTCGGCCGTAAACAGTCTCGCCTTGTCCTCCTCGGAGCAGGCCCGGAGCGAGCCGGCCTCGTACGTGGCCCGCCGGGCCTGCTCGAGACGATCGACATTGAGATCGCAGGCGTCGATCTGCCACTGCACTCCGTTCAACTCCACGCCGGCGTGCTGCAGCGCGATCACCAGCGAATACGGCTCTTCGCCGGAGGAACAGGCGGCCGAGAGTACCCGCAGGGGCCGCTGGCGCAGCGCCGTGCCCAGGGCGGGGATGACATGGCGCACCACGATGTCGAAGTGGTGCGGCTCCCGAAGAAAGTAGGTCTCGTTGTTGGTGGTGCGCCGCACCACTTCGACAAACTCGGCTTCACGATCGGGATGGGACCGCAGGTAGTGGTAGTAGTCGAGGAAGGTGTCGAGGTGCAGCGCGGCCAGCCGGGCGTTGAGGCGGGCCCGGAGAATGTCGAGCCGGACTCCGGGAAAGACCAGCCCGTATCGGGCTTCAAGCAGGTCGGTGAGCAGCTTCCACTCGAGTTCCTCCCCGGGACTCACCCGGGGCTCCTTCCTGGCGACGCGGCCTCCAGGGCCCGGACCGCCACCCCGGCCACGACCCGCTCGAGATCACGGGCCAGATCGAGCAGCAGTGGCCGCGCGGCATCCGCGCCGCTCCGGCCCAGTCCACGTGCGGCCTCACCCCGCAGGGCCCAGTCGGCGTCCCGGGCCATTTCTTCCAGCAGCGGCAGATCGTCGGCCCGGGCACTCTCCGCGACCGCCCAGGCCGCGGCGCGCCTGATATCAATCTCGCTGTCGTGGAGCTGCTGCCGCAGGAACTGCTGGCGGCCCGGAGCGCCTAGGCGGCCCAGTGCGGTGAGGATTTCCAGCCGCTCGTGCAGCTGGCAGCCGGGATACAGCGTCTGCAGTGCCGGCGCCGCCTCGGGTGCTCCCAGCCGGCCCAGCGCCCGGATCACGTGATAGCGGAGCGAATCGTTTGCCTGCAGCATCATCAGAAAGGTGCGGAGCACATGTTCACCGCCCCGTTTCACGAGCAGGTCCAGGGCCAGGGTCTGGACGCCCGAATCCCGATCGGCCAGTGCCCGAAGCAGCGCCACTTCGCCCTTGCCGCCGGGGAGTGGTGCCAGCGCGCGCAGCGCACCGCGGCGCACCTCGACCGCAGGGGAACGGGCCAATTCGAGCAATCGGCTCTCGATGGACGGGCCACCGGCCCGTTCGAGTGCCGAAAGCGCGGCCAGCATGACCTCGCGCGGGGTTTCGGGCGCCAGGCACGAAGCCAGGGCGTCCTGAACCTCGGCCCCGGGCACCGCACTCAGCGCGGCCGCGGCGGCGGTTCGCTCGGCAGGTGAACCAGTGCGGAGCCGGTCCAGCAAAGCCGGAACCGCGGTCGGATCCTGCAGGCGCCCCAGCGCCAGGCAAGCCGCTGTCCGGACTTCCTGCTGAGGATCCTGGAGGCAGGCCTCGACCTTCGAGGTGCTCAAGACGCCGGCCGGGAGCACGCGCAGAGCACCCGCCCTGACCAGGGGGTCGGCATCCGTGAGCAGCGGTCCGGCCAGCACCCCGAGTCCCTTCGCGAAGCGGTCTGCTTGGGGGGCGAGCCAATCGGCCCAGTCCGTCTCGGCACCCAGTGCCATGACGGCGCGGACCTGTCTCCGCACCGCCGAGGCGAGGGCAAGCAAGGCCGCCGCACGCTGCTGAGTACCACCTCCACGGGCCTGGCGGCGGTCATCGCGAATGGTCCCCGCGGCCGCGCCCGGATCTCCGGCGTCCCGCGACTGTCCCCCGAGGGCAGCCAGGAAGAAATCGGCCAGCTCCCCCTGATCGAGCAGCGGGTTCAGCGGCCCCACCACGCTGGCAGGATCGGAGGCGGTGCTGATCGAGGCGGCCGTGGCCACCAGCGTGGCCGGCCAGAGCGGACGCCAGCGATCCTGGCCGAGCACCGCGACCAGGGCCGGTGCCGCCTCCGGAGCCGCGATCCGGCCCAGCGCCCCCGCGACCGGCTCAGCCAGCGGCCCGTCCGGATAGAGGCTCAGCAGGGGACCGACTGCCCGGGCGTCCCCGATCGAACCGAGGGCTTCGATGGCCGCCAGCTGCAGCCAGAGATCACCCCGCAGCAGCTCGATCAAACCAGGCACCGCCGCCCTGGCCCTGAGCCCGCCCAGCGCCTCGGCGGATACCTGCACCACATTGCTGGCGGTGTGGCGAAGCAGGGGCAGCAGGGCGGGAATGCTGGCGGGTGACCCGATCAGGGCGAGAGTCTGGACCGAGAACATCACCAGGTCGGGATCGTCGCCGTCCAGACGGCTGTGCAGGTGCTCAAGCGCGTAGGGGCCCTGCCGGCGCAACGCCTCGAGCGCGCCGTTGCGCAGCGCGGCGTTGGCCTCGTCGGCCACCAGTCCGGTCAGCCGGGGCGGTTCGAAGCATCGCGCCGCCCACGCGATCGCCACCTCCCGCTCCTGAGCGCCGGACGCCTCGAGGCCGGACAGGATCAGGCGATCGCGGGCGGGCAGGTCGGAGGCTTCCGCCAGGCCGGCCAGCCGACGGCCGAGGGCGGCCGACTCCTCTTCGAGCATCAGATCGTGAAGGATCCGACGCGCTGTTTGAGCGCCTCGGACTCCGAGGCCAGGGACTTGGCCGCACCGGTGAGCTGCTCCACCGCCACCAGATTCTGCCGGGACACCAGGGCGATCGACTCGACCGCCTTGACCACCATCTCACCGCCGCGGCGCTGCTCGGCGACGGCTTCGGACATCTGGTGGGTGAGCTGGTTCATCTTCTCCGCCGCCTGGGTGACCTCGCGGGCGCCCGCGGCATTTTCCCGGATCGAGTTGGAGATCTGGCGGGTCAGCGCGGACATGTTGCCCGCGGCCTGCAAGACCTGCCGGGCATCGGTGGCCTGCGATTCGGCGGAGCCGGCGACTTCGCCCACCAGGGTGGAGGTCCGATCGATCGAGCCGACGATGCCTGACAGGACCTGCTCCATCAGCTGCACCGCGCTGCGGGTTTCCTTCTGAACGGTTTCGATCAGGTCGCCGATCTCCTGGGTGGCCTGGGCCGAGCGCTCCGCCAGGCGGCGGACCTCGTCGGCCACGACGGCGAATCCCTTGCCGGCGTCTCCGGCGCGGGCGGCCTCGATCGTGGCATTGAGGGCCAGGAGGTTGGTCTGATCGGCAATGTCGTCGATGACCCGGATGATCTTGCCGATTTCCTCGGAGCGCTCGCCGATCAGGCCGATGGAGTTGTGCAGCCGCTCCCCGCCGCCACGCACCTCGCCGGCGGAACGCTTGGAGACCTCGTCGACCTCGTGCACCCGGGCGGCGATACGCGTCATGTTCTCGATCATCTGGCTGAGACGGCCCATGGCCTCCTCGACCGCCTGGAGCAGTCCTTCGCCGTTCTTCGAAGTCTGCCCCAGGACGGTGCTCATCTCGTGAATCGAGGTCGAGGTCTCATCCACGTTGGCGGCCAGGGCCTCGGCGTTGCGGGCCAGCGCCTGCATCTGCGCGGCCATCTCGACCATCGTGGCGGACGTCTCCTCGGTCGAACTCGACTGGGCCTCGGCTCCGCGGGCCATCTGGGTGGCCGCGGCCGAGACCTGCTCGGCCGTCGTGGCCGCCGCCGCCGAGGAAGCGGCAATCTGGCCGACGATCTGGCGCAGATTCTTGACCATCGTCCGCATCGAGTGTTCCAGCCAGCCGATCTCGTCCCGGGAGCGGCTGACGATGTCCTTGCTCAAGTCTCCCTTGGAGACCTGTTCCGCCAGGATGCCGAGGTTGGTCAGCGGATCGCCGATGATCCTGGCCAGGAAGAGGGCAAGGGCCAGGCCCACGAGCACCGCCGTGGCGACCAGAGCCAGGATCCAGAGACTGCTGCCCTGGCTCAACTGGTCCAGTACCGCGCCGGTGATCTCGCCGCGCGCGGCGGCGCCGGCCGCGGTACGCATCCGTTCGAGCTCTCGCCAGGAGATCCAGCCCAGCAGCGCGGTAATCAGCAGCACGAGCGAAAAGCCGGTCAGAATCTTCCGGCGGATGGTCCAGTCACGCACCAGCTGCACGAGTCCATCGCTCATGGGAGCATCACGGGGCTGAGGGAAGTGGGGTGGTCAGCGTTCATCGGACAACAGCAGGGCACGGTCGAGATCAAGCAGGATCAGGAGGGTATCGCCGGTCCGGGCTACCCCGGGGATGTAGTCGGTGCGATCGGACAGCACCTCCTCTGGCGGCGGCACGACGGCGGAGGACGGCACCTTGACCACGCGCGACACGCCGTCCACCAGCAGACCGAGGACCCGCCCGTGTGCCTCGACGACGAGAACGCGGGAGGCCGGAGTGATCACCGCCGCCGTCAGGCCGAGGCGGGTGCGAAGTTCCACCACCGGGAGCACCCGGCCCCGAAGGTTGGTGACTCCGCGAATGTGGGGCGGGGCCTCCGGCACGCGGGTGATGTCGCTCACCCGGACCACCTCGCGCACCCGCTCGATCGGTACGGCAAACGACTCGCGTTCGAGGCGGAAGGTGACGAGATGGAGTTCGGGGTCGGGTGCCTTGGGTGCGGCCGCGGCCTGCTGTCGCGACAGATCGTCGGCGAAAGCGAGAAGCCGTTCGCTCGCGGGCGGCGCGACGGACGGGTCGGTGGTACGGGAGGAGGCTCGTTTGGGCGGCATGTTGGCTCCTCAGGAGTCGAATCGTCGTTCGACGATGCGAGCGGGATCCAGGATGCAGGTCACCCGCCCGTCCCCCATCACGGCCGTTCCCGACACCACCGGCGGCCGGCCCAGCACCGGGTCGAGACCCTTGGCCACGATTTCCTGGTGCCCGATGACCCGGTCTACCAAGAGCCCGCGGCGCCGGGACTCGGCCTGCAGTACCACGCAGTAGCGCCCCTGGCCCCGGGTCCCGTTCCGGAGCAGATCGCCGGCGTCCTGGACCGGGATCAGTTCACCCCGCCACAGCAGCATCCCGCGTCCTTCAATCTCGTGGACGTCGTCGGCACCCAACCGGACGGTTTCCGCCACGCCGTGCAGCGGAATGGCGTAGCGCTCTCCCAGCGATTCGATCATGAGGGAACGGACCACAGCCACCGTGAGCGGCAGGGTGAGTGTGAACGTCGCACCCTTGCCGGGCGTACTGGCCACCGCCACGCTGCCACCCAGCGCGCGAATGCTGCCGGCGACGACATCCAGCCCGACACCGCGTCCGGCCATGGCACCGACCTGGTCCGAGGTGGAGAGACCAGGCAGGAAGGCGAGCGTCAGAATTTCCTCGGGCGTGGGATTGGCCGGTGCCAGCCCGAGTGATTGGGCCTTGAGCAGGAGCCTGCCGGGATCGAGTCCGCGTCCGTCATCCGCGACGGTCACGATGACCCGGTCGCTGCGCGGGGTGGCGGTGAGGGTCAGCGTGGCCTCGGCGGGCTTGCCCCCCCGCTCCCGTTCGGCCGGAGGTTCAACGCCGTGGATGAGCGCGTTGGTCACCAGGTGAACCAGCGGTTCGCCGATCCGGTCCACCACCGACTTGTCGAGGCGGGTCTCGACTCCCGTCGTCACCAGGCGGACCCGCTTGTGCTCGCCGTGGGCCAGGTCCCGCACCAGCCGCCCGAAACGGGCGAATACGCCACCGATCGGGACCAGCCGTGCCTCCATGAGGGCGCTCTCGAGGCGCAGCAGCGTCTGTTCCAGGCCGGAGAGGCCGCGATCGAGTTCCAGCACCTCCGGCCGTCCCCGATCCCTCCGGGTCAGGCGGCGCGCGGCATGGGCCAGCCCGGCGTGAGCAATGACGGCCTCGCCGAAGATTTCCAGCAGCGCGTCCAGGCGCCTCGCTTCGATGCGGATGAGTTCACTGCCGGCCTCGACCTGGTCGTCGGCCCGGCGCCCCCGCGCCGGAGCCGCCGAGCGGCGTTCGAGAGGTCCGGCGGCCGCCGCACCAGCTTGCGCCAACGCCTCCCGGACCCGGGCGACATAGCTCGCCGAGCGTTCCTTTCCGGCCGCCTTGTCTCCCGCCCGCGGCACCAGCTCGACCAGAAGTCCGCCACCCGCCACCAGCAGGTCGGCACTCGGTACCCGCAGTTGCGGTTCGGCGCCCAGCCGTCCAAGCAGATCTTCGAGTGCGTGGGCCAGCTCCTGCAGATGGGCAAAGCCCATCATTGCGGAGTTGCCCTTGAGGGTATGGAGGGTGCCCTTGAGCGGCGCAATCCGCTCGTCGGCCGCGTCCCCGGCCTGCCACCGTTGCTCGAGCTCGATGAAGCCGTCGGCTACCGCTTCGGCCAGCGGCAGACACTCACCGATGTAGTCCTGAAGCAGTTCGGCAAAGGCGTTGTCATCGGTCATTTCAGGGAGCGCGCCCCCGGGCCTCGGCCTGGGCCCGGGCCACCAGCCCCACCACGTCCGCGGGAGTGAACGGCTTGCGCAGGTACTCCCAGGCGCCGGCAGATCGCCCTCTTGCTTCATCCTCCGCGGTGCTTTCCGTGGTGACGAGGACGACCGGAATGTGAGGGTGCAGCGCCTCGGCCCGGCGCCGGGCCAGGAACTCCAGGCCGTTCATCTCCGGCATGTTGAGATCGAGGAAGACCAGGGTCACGTCAGGGCGGGTGGTGAGCGCGGCGTAGCCCTCCCGGCCGTTATGGGCGTGCAGCAGGGTGCTGCCCGTGAGCGGGGCCTGCGAGAAGATGACCTTGTACATCTGATGGTGCAGCCGGGAATCGTCGACCACCAGAAAGGTGCCGGGACTCGCGCCGCTCATCCGCCGCCTCCCCCCAGCAGCGCGGCCACCGCATCGCGCAGTTCCTGCGGCTTCCACGGCTTCCGCACCGTGACCGAGGCGCCCCGCGTCCGGGCCAGCTGCAGCAGCGGCGAGTCCTCCGGCTCAGCGGTCGTCAGGATGACCGGAACCGACGACCAGGGCCCGGCACGAACCCGGCCGATGAACTCGGCGCCATCCATGTCCGGCATGCGGAGATCGAGCAGGATGAGGTCGAAGGGGATCCCCGGCTGGTCGAGAAGCTGCAGCCCCTCGATGCCGTTGGCGGCCATCACCAGGTCGTGATCCCGGGGCGAAAACACCAGGCGGTACATCTTCTGGACGAGGGGGGCGTCCTCGACGATCAGAATTCTCAATCGTGGACTCCTAGACCAGGTTCCGTTGGCTGCGAATGTCGGCGGTGTGTACGGAGGGCTATTGAAAATAACCGATTGCGGCACGGCCTCCAATGTTCGAGTATTGCGGGTGTAAGAAATTTGTCACCGACGGCCGCGCCGCCCGCCGGCCAGTGGCCGATCGGGCACGATGGCACGATACTTCAGGTCGTTCGGCACCGACGACGCCCACCTGCCGGAGGATCACCAAATCCCATGACCGCCCCCGTATCCGCTGCCCCGGTCCCGATCTGGGAAGACTTCCTCGAAATCTTCTACGCGCCGCGCGCGGTCTTTACCCGGCGCGCCACGAGCGGATTCTGGCTGCCGCTGCTGATCATGTTCGCGGTTTCGATCGCCCTGTTCTTCGGAGGGCGCGGCCTGCTGCAGCCGATGTACGACGCCGAGTTTGATCGGGCGATGGCCGTCCAGCAGCGCCAGAACCCGGCCATGACGCAGGAGCAGGTGGACAAGGGCCGGCAGATCGCCACCAAGTTCACCACCGTCATCATTCCCGTCGTGCTCCTCGTGGCGCCCCTGGTCATCGGGTTCTTCCTCTGGATTGCGGGGAAGTTCGTGGGCGCGCGGCAGGAACTCGAGGCCGCCTGCATGGTCGCCGTGTACGCCATGTTCCCGAGAGTGCTCGAGGGCCTGACCAACCTGCTCCAGGCAGCGGTGGTTTCAGCCGACACCCTCACCTCCCGCTATGCCCTGCAACTCGGCCCGGCCAGATTCATCGATCCGGACGCCCATTTCGTCCTGCTCACGATCCTCGGCCGGTTCGACCTGATCACCCTGTGGTGCACGGGGCTGCTCGCGCTCGGCCTCTCTGTCACCGGCAAGATCGAGCTGAAGAAGGCGCTGATCGGGGCAGGAATCGTGTGGCTGCTGCCGGGCCTCTGGGGGGTGTGGGGCGCAGTGCGGGCCGCCGGATGACCCGCGCCCAGCGGAAGCTGGTGATCGTGCTGGTGGTGGTCGGCTTCGTCGGCCTCCTGCTCTACAACACGCTGAGCGCCCAGAAGGTCACCTGCGAGGTGTGCGTGACCTACAACGGCAAGCGGAACTGTGCCACCGCGTCTCATGCCACCGAAGGGGAAGCGGTGCAGTCGGCCCAGACCACGGCCTGTGGCCCGCTCACCAGCGGGATGAATGACGCGATCGCGTGCGGCCGGATCGTGCCGGAGGAGCGCAGCTGCCGGACACAGTGACCCGCCAGATAGACACATTTGCGGAATTCTCCGTCCCGGATCCGGACGGCCGGACCGCCGGAGTCGAACCGGGAGGAACCCGGAACTTCTTGTGGTGTATTAGCTTGTAATCATGGCCACGCCACTGTACGCCGGTGGCACCTACCTTGCCGTTCTCTCCAGTGCAGAACTTCCGTGCTGTTCGCAACGTTTCAGCAGTGGCAGTCACCGAGGCACACGATGAGTCTGACGATACGGGAAATGGAACGGGGCGAGGACTTCGCCGAGTGGTTCACCGATCTGCTCCAGCGGGAAGAGGAGCGGGTGGGCGAGCCGAAGGCGATAGACGAGCACTACCTGGTCCTGACCAACGAAATTGGCGACTGGATCGGCGGAGTGCGCTACGGGCTGCGTGGCGGCGTGGCGCAGCTCCTCGACATCGCGGTCGAGCCGGACGCCCGCCACCAGGGACACGGCTGGCGACTGCTGCAGGCGTTCGAGACGCGGGCCCGGGAGCTGGGTGCCCACGTCGCCGAATTCTGGACCGATGACCTCAGGGCCGAGCCGATGCTGCTGACTTCGGGCTGGCACCGCCTCTTCGCCCGTTCCGACTATGTCGGGCGGCGGACCTGGTACCTGATGGAGAAGCAGTTCGAGGCCGCCGATCGCTGAGCAGGTCCCGGCCTTCCTTCCCGCCTTCCTTTCCACCACATTTGCCACCTGAACGGTCGCCGCGGCACCTCGCGGCGGCCCGCGTTATTTCCCGATTCCGGACCGGACCATGGCCCTCACCGAAGCGGCACGGCTGTTCCACTCCAAGCTGGAGGTGCTGCGGGACATGGAAACCCGGGTCAAGGAGCTGATGGCGGCGCACGAGCGCAAGCGGACGCTCTGGTTCCCGGAAGACCTGCTCGGCCCCGAGCCCGGCGAATCGCCGGATGAGCACACCGAAGGCCTGCGCAAGCGGGCCCAGACCATCCCCGACCATATCCGCGCGGCGCTGGCGCTCAACCTCCTCACGGAGGAGGGGCTGCCCCATTTCCACCGCCTCATCTCGGTCTACCTCGGGGACGACAGCTACTGGCGCGAATGGAACAACCTGTGGACGGCCGAAGAGGACCGGCATGGCGCCGTGCTCAGCAACTACGGGCGGGACACGCGGCTGTTCAACCAGCGGCACCTCGAGGAGATGCAGTTCAACTACATCCGGAACGGGTTCCACCCCGGGTGGGACCGGGACCCCTACCGGGTGTTCGTGTACACGACCGTGCAGGAGCGGGCGACCCAGACTTCCCACAGCGAGACCGGCCGGCTGGCGGCGGAATACGAGCCGGCCCTGGGCGAAGTGCTGCGCAACGTGGCCACCGAGGAAGCGCGGCATTTCCAGTTCTACCGCACGGTGTTCGACGAGATCCTGCAGCGCGATCCCGATGAAGCGCTGCACTCCGCCTCGTTCATTCTTCCCAGCATCGAGATGCCGGGGCACAGCATGCCGCACTTCCGGGACATTGCCGACGTAATCCGGAGGGCCGGGATCTACGGGCCGCGGGATTACCTCAAGATCGTGCAGGAGCAGATCGAGTACTGGAGGATCGAGAGCCTGAGCGGGCTGAACGAACTGGGCCGCAAGGCGCAGGAAAAGATCATGGGAATTCCCAGCCGGCTGCAGAAAATCGCCGAGTACATCGAGGCCCGGAGCAAGGCCAAGACGTTCAGCTTCGAGGTGGTGTTCAACCGTGAGTTTGCGCTGGAATAGCCTGCTGCTGGCGCTGGTGGCGCTCGCTGCCTGCCACAAGAAGCCGGCCAGCGACAAGCCGGCCAACAACGCGCAGGACGAAGCCAACCTGCTGGGCCGGGACGTCTTTGCCACCATCGACGCCGTGCTGAGCTACAAGAGTGCCCACCAGGGACGGCTCCCCGCGACCCTGCGCCAGGTCGGGGTGGACTCGCTCAGCAAGTACACCATCCGCCGCCTGGCAGTGCGCGATGGCTCGCCGGAGGTCACGGTGGTCTTCCGCTCGACCGATGGCATGCAGCTCTCCGGCTGCCGCGCCACGGGAGACATCCAGGAAGAAGCCTCGCTCAACGGCGGTGTCTTCACCGTGACCTGCGGCCTCCGCACCGGTGAGCCAGCCCAGTTCAAGATTCCGGGCGCCCGCTAGCCGCAGCACCATGCCGCTCCTCATCACGATCGTCCGCCTGACCGTCCTGGGCGGATTCACCTTCTCGGCCGCCGTCGCGCTGACCCACTGGGGAGTCCGCTCCCGGTATCTGCAGCCGTTCGGCCCCCTGCCGAGATTCATGCGCCGGGTGAGCCAGCCACTGATCCTGCCGCTGGAACGCCGGATGGTGAAGTCGGGCCACAATCCCAGCGAAGCGCCAATCTGGCTGTTCTGGATTTCGCTCCTGGGCGGGCTCCTGGTGATCGGCCTGACCCAGTGGCTGATCGGCGCCTTCTTCAGCCTGTCCTCCGCCGTCCGGAGCGGGCCGAGCGGCGTGCTGATCCTGGCTATCCAGGGCGCCTACAGCCTCCTGGTCGTGGCGCTGTTCATCCGGGTAGTGGGGTCGTGGATGGGGCTCTCGCCTTACGCCCGGTGGATGCGGCCCGTCATGGCGCTCACCAACTGGCTGGTCGACCCCCTGCGCCGGATTCTGCCGCCGTTCGGCATGTTCGATCTGAGCCCGCTTGCGGCGTACGTGATCCTGTATGTGGGGCAGCTGGTTCTGCTCCGGCTCGTGCTGCAACTGGGGTGAGCACCGTCCTCTCGAGCAGTGGAGACGGCGTCGTCATCGCCATACGCCTGCAACCGCGGGCCGCTCAAAGTGGCATCCTGGGCGTCGTTAATGGTGCTCTCCGAATCCGCGTCACGGCACCGCCGGTCGAGGGCGCGGCCAATGAAGCCCTGGTCAAGCTCCTTGCCGCCCGGCTCGGCGTGGCGCCTTCGAAGATCGAAATCCGGTCCGGGGAGAGGGGACGGAACAAGGTAGTCCTGATCCGGGGAGTCACCGCCCGCCTGGCGGAGGACCGGCTTGGCATCGCGGGACCTGGCGGGACCGATCCGCAGGTCGGCGGCAGGCGATGACACAGGGTCCCGGCCCGGATGGGACGCCTCGGGTGGCGTGGCCCGGTACCGTGGCGCTATATTGAAAGCACAACAGTCCGATGTCGTGGTCATTTGCGCTGCTTGCGGCCACGTTAAATAAACGCTAAAACGCTGCTCCCGGAGCCGTTTTGGCCACCGGGATTTTTCATTTGGACCCGATATGAGCACTGCACCCTACTCCGTTCCCCCTCTCGATCCGGCGGCCGCCGAGCGGCGCAGGGCACGCCTGGCGCGCCTGGACGAGCTGCTGAGCCAACGCATCCTGCTGCTGGATGGTGCCATGGGCACCATGATCCAGAGCTACCAGCTCGGCGAGGCCGAGTACCGCGGCGACCGGTTCCGCGACTGGCCGCGGGATCTCAAGGGCAACAACGACCTTCTCTCGCTCACCCAGCCGGCGATCATCACCGCCATCCACGAGGCATACCTCGAGGCCGGTGCGGACATCCTGGAGACCAACAGCTTCAACTCCACCAGCGTGTCGATGGGCGACTACGGCATGGAGGCGCTGGCACCGGAGCTCAACGCCGCCGCGGTGCGGCTGGCCCGCGCCGCCTGCGACGCGCGGGAAGCCCGCGAGCCGGGTCGCCCGCGGTATGTGGCCGGGGTGCTGGGCCCGACCAACCGCACCGCCTCGCTCTCGCCGGACGTCAACGACCCGGGCCTGCGCAACATCGGGTTTGATGAACTGGTCACCGCGTACGGGGCGGCGGGGCGTGCTCTGGTGGCGGCCGGCGCCGACCTCGTCCTGATCGAGACGATCTTCGATACCCTCAATGCCAAGGCCGCCGTCTTTGCCATCGAGCAGGTGTTCGAGGAGCTGGGCTACCGTGTGCCGGTGATGATCTCCGGCACCATCACCGACCAGAGTGGCCGCACCCTGTCCGGCCAGACCGCCGAGGCGTTCTGGACGTCTGTGGCCCATGCGCGGCCGATCAGCATCGGCCTCAACTGCGCGCTCGGCGCCAAGGCGCTCCGCCCGCATGTGCAGGACCTGGCCAGGCTGGCGCCGGTGCGCGTCAGCACCCACCCGAACGCCGGGCTGCCGAACGAATTCGGCGGGTACGACGAGACTCCGGAGTACATGGCCGAGGTGATCGGGGAGTTTGCCCGGAGCGGGCTGGTCAATATCGTGGGCGGCTGCTGCGGCACTACGCCGGCACACATTGCCGCGATCGGCGCGGCAGTCCGGGGGGTGGCGCCACGCACGGCGCCGGCGCTGCCGGTGCGCAGCCGCTTCTCGGGACTGGAGCCGCTGGAAATCGGGCCCGACACGCTGTTCGTGAACGTGGGCGAGCGGACCAACGTGACCGGGTCGCGGAGGTTCGCCAAGCTGATTCTCGACGGGCAGTTCGAGGCCGCCCTCGAAGTGGCGCGGCAGCAGGTGGAGAACGGGGCCCAGATCATCGACGTGAACATGGACGAGGGGCTGCTCGACAGCGAGCAGGCCATGACCCGGTTCCTGCATCTGCTGGGGTCGGAGCCCGCGATCGCCCGGGTGCCGGTGATGGTGGACAGCTCCAAGTGGTCGGTGATCGAGGCGGGCCTCAAGTGCCTGCAGGGCAAGGGCGTGGTCAACTCGATCAGTCTGAAGGAGGGGGAGGAGTCCTTTCTCAGGCACGCCGAGCTGGTGCGACGCTACGGGGCGGCAGTGATCGTGATGGCGTTCGACGAACAGGGGCAGGCCGACAGCGTCGAGCGCAAGGTGGCGATCTGCGCGAGGGCCTACCGGCTGCTGACCGAGCGGGTCGGGTTCCCGCCCGAGGACATCATCTTCGACCCCAACATCTTCGCGATCGCCACGGGCATCGAGGAACACGCCGGTTACGCCAACGCCTACATCGAGGCCGTGCGGCGGATCAAGGCCACCCTGCCGCATGCGCTGGTCAGCGGCGGGGTGAGCAACGTCTCCTTCTCGTTCCGCGGCAATGACCCGCTCCGCGAGGCGATCCACGCCGTCTTCCTCTACCACGCGATCGCGGCCGGTATGGACCTGGGGATCGTCAACGCCGGGCAGCTGCCGGTCTACAACGACATCCCGAAGGAACTGCTGGAGCGGGTGGAGGACGTGGTGCAGAACCGCCGGTCCGATGCCACCGAGCGGCTGATGGAAGTGGCGAGCGGTGTGAAGGGGCAGGCCGCGGCGCGCGAGCAGGACCTCTCGTGGCGGGCGCAGCCGGTGGCCGAACGGCTGAGTCACGCGCTGGTGGAGGGCATCACCGACTTCATCGAAGCGGATACCGAGGAAGCCCGCCTCGCCTCCTCGCACCCCATCGAGGTCATCGAAGGCCCGCTGATGGCGGGGATGAACGTGGTGGGCGACCTGTTCGGCGCGGGCAAGATGTTCCTGCCGCAGGTGGTGAAGAGCGCGAGGGTCATGAAGCGGGCGGTGGCCCATCTCATTCCCTACCTGGAGGCCGCGAAGTCCACCACAGGCGCCAGCAAGGCCAAGGGGAAGATCCTGCTCGCCACCGTGAAGGGGGACGTGCACGACATCGGCAAGAACATCGTCGGCGTGGTGCTGCAGTGCAACAACTACGAGGTGATCGACCTCGGCGTCATGGTGGCGTGTGACCGGATCCTCGAGACCGCGGTGCGGGAAAAGGTGGATGCCGTTGGCCTCAGCGGCCTCATCACGCCATCCCTCGAAGAGATGAGCTTTGTGGCCGGCGAGATGCAGCGCCTGGGATTCACCGTGCCGCTGCTCATCGGGGGAGCGACGACCTCACGGGTGCACACCGCGGTCAAGATCGAGCCGCGCTATCACAACACCACCGTCCACATCCTCGACGCCTCGCGCGCCGTAGGGGTGGTGGGCAGCCTGCTGAGCGAGGGGCTCCGGGCCGATTTTGCCCGCGAGATCAAGGCAGAATACCAGGGCATCCGGGATACCCGCGGCGACCGGCAGGACGAGGATCGCCGGATTCCGCTGGAGACGGCCCGGCGCCACCGGTTGGCCATCGACTGGACCGCCGTGCGCCCGCCCCGTCCCCGCGACCTCGGCATTACCACCCTGGCGGACTATCCGCTGGCCGAGCTGGTGGAGCGGATCGACTGGACACCGTTCTTCCAGACCTGGGAGGTGCCGGGGAAATACCCTGCCCTGCTCGACGATCCGCGCACCGGTGAGGCTGCGCGATCACTGTACGCGGATGCCCGCAAGCTGCTGGACCGCATCGTGAGCGGAAAGTTGATCGAGGCCCGGGCCGCGTTCGGCCTGCTGCCGGCCAACACCACGCCGGAGGATGACATCGTCCTCTACACGGACGACAAGCGCACCACTCAGGCGGGAGTGATCCACACCCTGCGCCAGCAGATGGCCAAGCCTCCAGGCCGGCCGAACCTCGCGCTGGCGGATTTCGTGGCGCCCAGGGAGTCCGGTGTGGCCGACTACATGGGCTTCTTTGCCGTCACGGCGGGGCTGGGCCTCGAGCGCCTGGTGCAGGAATTCGAAGCGGCCCACGACGACTATTCGGCGATCCTGGCCAAGGCCCTGGCCGACCGCCTGGCGGAGGCCTTCGCCGAGCGGCTGCACGAGCGGGTGCGCCGGGAGTTCTGGGGGTATGCGGCGGAGGAGCGGCTGAGTAACGAAGAGCTCGTCCACGAGAAGTACCAGGGCATCCGGCCGGCGCCGGGGTATCCCGCCTGCCCCGATCACACCGAGAAGCCGCTCATCTTCCGCCTGCTCGATGCGGAACGGAGGGCCGGCGTGCGCCTCACCGAGTCCTTCGCGATGCTGCCCGCGGCGTCCGTCAGCGGCTACTACTTCTGGAATCCGGCCGCGCAGTACTTCGGACTGGGGCGGATCGGGAAGGACCAGGTCGAGGAATACAGCCGGCGAAAGGGGATGAGTGTGGCGGAGATGGAGCGGTGGCTTTCGCCCAACCTGGGCTATGAGCGCCAGGCGAGCGGAGATCCGGCCGGGAGTGCGGCGCGATGACGACCCTGCGGGAACTGCTGGCCGATGGCCGGGTGCACGTGTTCGACGGCGCCATGGGCACCATGCTCTATGCGCGGGGCGTGTTTCTCAACGTCTGCTACGACGAGTTGAGCCTCAAGCAGCCGGCGCTGGTGCGGGACATCCACCGTGAATACGTGCGGGCCGGGGCCGAGATCCTGGAGACCAACACGTTCGGCGCCAACCCGGTGAAGCTGGCCCACTACGGCCTCGCCACGGACACCGAACGGATCAACGAAGCCGCGGCGAGACTCGCCGTCGACGCCGCGGGTGGCCGCGCGGCCGTCGTCGGGGCGATCGGCCCCCTGGGCATCCGGATCGAGCCGTTCGGCGAGACCTCGGTGGCCGAGGCCGAAGGCGCCTTCCGCCGGCAGGTCGCGGGGCTCCTGGCTGGGGGTGTGAGCGGGTTCGTGCTCGAGACGTTCAGCGACGTCGAGGAGCTGCACGCCGCCCTCAAGGCGGTGCGCGCCCAGTGCGACCTGCCGGTCATCGCCTCGATGACGGTGGGCACCGACGGCAAGACGCACTACGGCACCGAGCCCGCCACGTTCGGACCGCAGCTCCAGGCCATGGGCGCCGACGTGGTCGGTGTGAACTGCTCGGTGGGACCGCACGGGGTGCTGGAAGCCGTCGAGCAGCTGGCGCGAGTCACCTCGATTCCGCTCTGCGCCCAGCCCAACGCCGGGCTGCCGCGCGAAGTCGAGGATCGCAAGATCTACATGGCCTCGCCGGAGTACATGGCCAACTACGCCCGGCGGATGGTCGAGTCCGGCGCGCGCCTCGTGGGCGGTTGTTGCGGCACCACGCCGGACCACATCAAGGCCATCGCGGCGTTCATCCAGAGCGTTTCGCCACGCCACGCCTTCAGCTCGTCGGAACCCCCGCCCACGGCGGCCGAGCCGCTCGCCCCGCTCCCATTGGCCGAGCGCTCGCGGCTCGGTGCCAAGCTGGCGAAGGGGGAGTTCATCACCACGGTCGAGATCGTGCCGCCCAAGGGCGTCGATCCCCGGCCGATGTTCGACCAGGTGCGCCAGCTCAAGGCCGCCGGCGTGGATGCAGTCAACGTGCCCGATGGCCCGCGCGCCCAGAGCCGGATGGGGGCGCTGCTCTCGGGCCTCGCCATCGAGCGGGAAGTGGGTCTCGAGGCCGTGGTGCACTACGCCTGCCGGGACCGCAATCTCCTCGGCATGCTGTCGGACCTGCTGGGCGCGTCCGCCAGCGGACTGCACAACCTGCTTATCGTCACCGGCGATCCGCCCAAGATGGGGCCGTACCCGGATGCCACGGCAGTATTCGACATCGACAGCATCGGCCTGACCAACCTGGTGGCCCGGCTCAATCGCGGCCTCGATCCCGGCGGCAATGCCCTGGGCGGCCGCAGCACCTTCGTGATCGGTGTCGGGGTCAATCCCGTGGCGCCCGACCAGGAGCGCGAACTCAAGCGGTTCGCCTGGAAGGTGGAGGCCGGAGCGGAGTTCGCGATCACGCAGCCGGTGTTCGACCTGGACCAGTTTGATCGCTTCCTGCGCAAGGTCGAGGGGTTCAGGATCCCGATCATTGCGGGGATCTGGCCGCTGGTGTCGCTGCGGAACGCGGAGTTCCTGGCCAACGAGGTGCCGGGAGTGACAGTGCCAAGTTCGGTGCTCGACCGGATGCGGCGGGCCAGCGCCCTGGGCAAGGAAGAGGCTCTGGCGGAAGGGGTGAGGATCTCGCGGGAGATGCTCGCCGCTCTGCGTGAGCGCATCCAGGGCGTACAAGTCTCGGCGCCGCTGGGCCGGGTGCCGGTGGCGCTGGATGTGATCGCGGGAGCGGGGCCAAGGCCGGAGGCCCGGAGCGCGTGACGCTGATGGACATCGTCCCGGTCGCGCTGGAGGGACAGTTCGTCCGGATGGAGCCGCTCGCCGAGTCGCACCTGGACGGACTGTGTGCCGCGGGGCTCGATCCGGCGCTGTGGCGCTGGTCGATGGACCCGATGCGGAACGGCGAGGACATGGCGAAGTACCTGGCAACGGCGCTGGCCGACCGGGCCCGGGGAGTCTCGCTGCCGTTCGCGACCGTGGCCCGGAGCAGCGGCCAGGTCATCGGCAGTACGCGATTCGGCAATATCGATCGCGGCAATCGCCGGGTGGAAATCGGCTGGACGTGGCTGGGCTGCGCCTGGCAGCGCACCGCGGCCAACTCCGAGGCCAAGTACCTGATGCTGCGTCACGCCTTCGAAACGTGGGGCTGCCTCCGCGTCGAGCTCAAGACCGACGTACTGAACCAGCAGTCCAGGAACGCGATGCTGAGACTCGGTGCGAAGGAGGAAGGCATCTTGCGGAGCCACATGCTGTCGTGGGAGGGGCGGCGGCGGGACAGCATCTACTACAGCATCCTCGATACCGAGTGGCCAGCGGTGAAGGCGAGGCTGGAGGCGAAGCTCTGAACCGCAGTACTCAAGCAACAGGTACTGGAGTACTAGAGTACTTCAGCACTTTAGTACCTGTTTTCTCCTACCCTCCCTCCAGCCGATACCCCACCCCCGGCTCCGTCTTGAGCAACCGCGGGCGCGCCGGGTCGGCCTCGAGCTTGTGGCGCAGCTGGGTCATGTAGACCCGGAGATAGTGCGTCTGGGTCTGCGCGTTAGGGCCCCACACCTCGCGCAGCAGCAACCGGTGAGTGAGCACCTTGCCCGCGTGGCGCACCAGCGTCACCAGCAGTTTGTATTCGAGCGGGGTCAGGTGGACTTCCTCGCCGCGCACCGTGACCCGCCGCTCCCCCAG
>DATEHG010000068.1:0-4565 GCA_035279705.1 Gemmatimonadales bacterium | reverse complement strand
AGTCCTTTAGGGCCCGCCCTACCCCTGCCTGTAATACGTTCTCAGCTGCTCATACAACTCCGGATACTGCTGCTTGAGCTCCGCCGGCCGCTCGAAAAACGTCTCCGTCGCCACGGCAAAGAACTCCGCCTGGTTCGTGGTGCCGTAGCCATCCATCGCCGAGTCGTGCCCCTCTTCGGTTTCCTTGCTGAACCGGGCGAACGATTCCTCCAGCACGCGGGACCAGGCGGCGTAGCGTTGCGCCGAGCCGAGGGGAGGCGTGCCGTCGGCCTGGCCACCGGCGGAATCGAGCTGGTGAGCGAATTCGTGCAGCGCCACGTTGTGGCCGTCATTCGGCACCTCGACGCCGTGGACGACATCGTCCCACGCCAGGATCACCGTTCCCTGGTGCCAGGACTCGCCAAGGGCCGCGTGCGGTTCGGACTCCGGCGCAGTCGGGCTCCAGGTCTCCCGTTTGGGCACAAAGGCCGTCGGGTAGACGAGCACTTCCTTGAGGCGCCCCAGTGATCCGCGGGGAAGATTGAGCGCCAGCAGGCACGCTTGCGCCGCGATGGTGACCCGCACCCGGTCCGTGATCTCGAGACCGTTGCACCCTTCGAAGTGCACATGCTGAATGAAGTACGCGACCATGCGGTCGAGCCGCCGGCGATCGTCGAACTCCAGCGCCTGGATGTTCGGAATCTGGTTCAGGACGGCTGCCCATTCGACCGGCTCCTCATAGGACTCCGGAACTCCCGGCAGCAGCGCCGAGTCGTGCGGCAGTCTGCGGAGGACGAAGACGACCGCCCAGAGCGCGAGGGCGAACAGCATCGCCGCTGTCAGGATCACGCCCAGCGCCTCGAGGCTGTCCGCCCACTTCTGGCTTTGCCTGTACGTCCCGAGCAACAGGCCCAGAAGCTGGCAGCCTACGATCCACAGCACGAACCGGAACAACCGGCGCTCCGTCTCTTCGTGCGGGGCTTGGGGCCAGTCGAGGATCACGGGATGGGGGGATGGGGGGATGTTCGGATGTTCGGATTAATGGACTTGAGGGTTGCGCGACCCTCGGCTCCGCCCGCGTGCTACAATTCGCACCTCATCCCGAGGTCGCGTAGCGACCGAGGGAACTGCTCGGTCGAAATAGTAGCCGGCTATTCCAGCGTGACTCAACCACGCTCACCGCCGAGTAGGTCCTTCCCCCTCCCCTTCGCTGCGCTCAGGGTCGGGGTCAGGATGAGGTGGTAATTTGGTTCCCGCCAACCAGCCAACCAGCCAACCAGCCAACCAGCCGCCAGCTTAAGGCTTATGGCTTAAGGCTTAAGGCTTAAGGCCCCTCACCGAATCGCGATCGCGAACCACGCCGCCTCCAGCACCCCATCAATCTGCGGATGCTCCGCGCTCCACTCCCCCGTCGCGACCCGCTCGATGGCATACCCCGCCACCCGGACCCAGACCCCGGCCCACAACTCCGCCGGTCCCGGCCGCACCAGCCCGTCCGACTTGCCCATCGCCACCAGCTGCTGCAGTGCGCCGGCGGTTTCGGCCACGGCCGCGCGACTCTTCTCGTCGAGGAAGCGGCTCTCGGGGGGATGGAGAAAGAGCCGCACCAGCGCGGGATCCTTGCTCGCCGCCTCGACCATCCCGCGCCCCACTTTCATCAGCCGTTCGCGCGGGGTGATGCCGCGGTCGCTCTCCAGCTCCTTCACCAGCTTGAGCACCCACCCCTGCACCCCCTGGTAGACGGCGTTGAGCAACGCCTCCTTGCTCGGGAAGTGCCGGTAGATCGTCCCCTCCGCGATCCCCGCCCGCCGGGCAAGGTCGGGGGTCGTCGTCGCCAGGAAGCCCTCGGTGCCGTACATCTCGAGCGCGGCACGGAGGAGCCGCTGGCGGGTGGCATCGGCGTCGCGCTTGCGGGGGCCCGCCTGGGGCGGCTGGGTGGGGGAGGTCATGGGGCCAATGTACGCCTTGGGGCGCAGTTTCGCTTGGTCGGTGGACCGGCGGAGCGATGGGATTTCCTGGTAGCGCGAATGAATTCGCGCCTCGGCTGCGCCCAGCGTGGCTTCGCCACGTCCGCGCGGTCGGAAATCGGATGCGTGAACCAGCTACGACCCGCGTCGACAGGGTACAGGCCGGTCAGGTGAGCGGGCATATCCTACCCAATGCGATGTCGCCTCTACGTCCACTTGGTCTGGACGACCCGGGATCGAGAGGCCTTGCTCGATGCGGATCTAGCCCGGTTTCTCTGCCGGTTCCTCCGGGGCACCGCGAAGAAGGAGCGTGCAGGCGTGATCGCCATCGGTATGGTCCGGAGCCACATCCATCTCCTGGTCGAGCTTCACCCGACGACCACCATCTCGGGCCTCGTCAAGCGACTCAAGGGAGCCAGCTCCGCGGTCGCCCGAACGGAGGGGCACGGCGCGAACGCCAGGAGGCTCTACTGGGCCAAAGGATACAGTGCGCAGAGCGTCGGCGTCGACCAATTGGAGCGAGTGCGGCGGTACCTCGATGCTCAGCCTGCTCACCACCCGGCGGAGGTGATTTCAGGCTGGGCAGGTGATACGGTCGATTGCTATGACCGAATTGGACAGGCCGCACCGCTCCGGCCTCCGGAAATGAACGCCGCTGAATCACCTCGTTATCTCGCCTGACGCAGGCGTGCCGCAGGCACGCAGGGCGGAGCCGAGGCGCGAATTCATTCGTGCTTCTTCTGACCTTGATCGCAGCCTCGACCGTTTGGTTCTCTCGCTGCGCCTGGGACCAGGAACTCGTCTAATCACCCCCTCATTTGATCTTCATCATTTCTTTCCCGATCCGATCCGATTCTTCACTCAGCTCGTTTCTACTCCGTGACTTCCGTGATTCCGTGGTATGCTGTTCTGGAAAGCGACCTGACAATGAATCCAGCTATGCTTCACCCCATGAAGACCGACTTTCATGCCTTGTGGGACAAGGCCATGACCTATCACCAGTTCCTCGACGCCAGCAAGGAGCACAAGGGGCTCTGGGAGGCGGTGCACCGCCTGGCCCGGATCCCGGACTGGGCCCGGACCGCCGGCCCCGCCGAGGGGGAACGCCATCTCTTGGCGATCGTGGAAGACTGGTGCGGTGACGCGAGCAACACGATTCCCATCCTGGCCCGCTGGGCTGAGGAGACGCCGGGGGTGGATCTGCGGGTCGTGCGGCGGGACGAGAACCCCGACCTGATGAATCAGTACCTCACCAACGGATCGCGCTCGATCCCGATCGTCATCGCGCTGGACGAGGAGTTCCGCGAACTGGGCCACTGGGGCCCCCGCCCCGCGGATCTGCAGACCTGGGTCATGGCCAACAAGCCGAAGGTTCCGAAGGCGGAGCTGTATCCGCTGATCCGGCGGTGGTATGCGAAGGACCACGGGGAAACGACGCTGCGCGAGGTGATTGCGGCGATGGGGGAGAGCCATAAGCCTTAAGCCATAAGCTGGAGCGTCATTGCGATGACAGCGAAAGAGGAGAAAGGAGCTTGCCCCGAGGGGCAGTTCCTCTCTCCTCTCTCCTCTCTACTCTCTCCGCAGTTCGCTTAAGGCTTATGGCTTAAGGCTTAAGGCCGTTAGAACGACCACCCCGTCCCCGCAGTGAAATTGAAGCCATCCGGCCCCCCCGCGAAGTTGAACGTGAACGTCGGGAAGTTCAGCGCCCGCAGAGCCACGCCGCCGCCGCCACCCACCTTCATCCCGTCGAACGTCAGCTTGAACGGCTCGTTCTCGAAGACTCGCCCCGCGTCGAGGAAGGCGATCAGGGTCACGGCACCGTAGTCGCCCGCGTTGAGCAGGTCGTGCCGGACTTCGGCTCCTGCGAGCAGCACGTGCCGCCCCGCGTAGCGCCCCTCGACCAGCGACCGCTGGCTCCTCACCCCGCCCAGCGTCGACAGCGGCTGGCTTTCCCAGCTCGGCACCTCATAGCGGGCGCCGAACGACGGCTCGCCTGACGTGCCGGATCCGCCGATCCGCGCCGAGAGGACGGTCCCGTCGCGGGGGGAGATGAAGCCGCGGGCCATCAGGGTGTAGCGGCCATAGCCGGATGTGCTGCTCATCAGTCCCGCCGCACCGAGCGCACTGGCCTCGATGAACAGTCCCTTCGTCGGGCTGAACTCCTTGTCTCGGCTGTCATAGACCAGGCTGAGCCGGCCCGACGCTTCGCTCTGCGTCACCTCCCCGCCGGCGAAATCGCTGCCGAACAGGCTGCTGCCATCCTCCGGGGAGAACTTGCTGTATTCCCCCGCGGCGGCGATGGCCACATGGAGGTGCGGCACCAGCTCGCGCGACAGCTCCGCCATCCCGCCGTAGCGCAGCCGCTTGACCCGGTAGTACTCGGCGACGCTGTCCTCGAGCGCCTTGTCCTTCCCCGCATCGTTGCCCAGGCCGAAGTAGCCGAAGCGATTGTCCTGCGCCACGCCCGTGATCACCGCGAGCCGCCACTTGGGCCAGAGCTCGGGGGCGCGGAACGACAGCGCCGCCCGCCAGCTGCCGTGGACCGCGATCCCGGCGTCGGCCGTGAGCTCGCCGGTGGCGCGCACCCGCGAGTAGTAGTCCGCCTGCTGGCGGTACGAG
>DATEHG010000067.1:0-4015 GCA_035279705.1 Gemmatimonadales bacterium | reverse complement strand
GCCACCGCCCGCCGTCTCAAGGCCTACTTCGCCAAGCTTCCACCCGCCTCACGCAAGCGGATGAAGGAAATGCGCGCCGCGATCCACGCGGCCGCACCCGGAGCCGTCGAAGTGGTCAGCTACAGCATTCCCGCCTTCAAGCTCGACGGCCGGATGCTGGTCTGGTACGCCGCCTGGAAGGAGCATACGAGCCTGTATCCGATGGTGGGAACGAAGGGACGGGTTCCGGCGGACTTACTCAAGGCATACTCAATATCGAAGGGAACCATCCGCTTTCCTCTGGACGCGCCGCTGCCCAAGGCGCTCCTCACCCGACTGGTAAAGGCGAGGCTGACGGCGGTGGCGTTGAAGGAACGGATGCACTGATGCTGGAATGAAGGATCCGACGAGTGGGCCACTTGCAGGCCACCAGCTATTTTCCAGCCGTGCCTCCCACCCTCCCGGCTCCGGCCGACCTCCTGATCGAATCGATCCGCAGCCATCTCGCGCGCGGCGAATGGCTCGCCGCCGCCCAGGCGGCGAGGCACGCACTCGAACGGGAAGAGTCGGCCGAGGCGCATGAACTGCTCGGCCTGGCGAGCTGGTGGCTGAGCGACGCGGAGACGCTGTTCGCCTCCCGGGAGCGGGCGTACCGCCTCTACATCCAGCGCAACGAACCCCGGCGTGCGGCCCGGGTGGCCACCTGGCTCGACTGGGACTCCCGCGCCTTCCGGGGCGAGCCGGCGGTCGCCAATGGCTGGCTCCGCCGGGCCCGGCGCCTTCTCGAAGGCCACGAAGACTCCGCCGAGTACGGCTGGCTGATGCTGCGGATGGCGGACGCCAGGCTCGGCACGGATGCGCTCGCGGCGAAGGCCGGCGCGGCAGAAGCGGTCGCGCTGGCGCGCCGGCACCATGACGCCGATCTCGAGCACCTGGCGCTCTCGCTCGAGGGCCTGGCGCGCGTCGCGGCCGGCGAAGTGACCGCCGGCATGGAAATGCTGGATGAGGCCACCGCGGCGGTCGTGGCGGATGAATTCACCGATCGCAGCGCGGCGGGCGTCACCTGCTGCCACCTGATCACCGCTTGCGAGCTGGTGCGGGACTTCGACCGCGCGGGCCAGTGGTGCGGCCGGGTGCGGGAGTATTGCCGCCGCTGGGACCACCCGCCGCTCTTCGCGGTGTGCCGCACCCAGTACGCCGGGGTCCTCATCTCCCGCGGCGACTGGTCCTCCGCCGAGCAGGAGCTCGACTCCGCCGTGGTCGAACTCGCCGAGCTCCGGCCGGGGTGGATCTCGATGGGGCAACTGGGGCTGGCGGAGTTGCGCCGGCGGCAAGGCCGTCTCGACGAGGCGCAGAAGCTCAGCGAACCCTACGCCGCGGCCCCGCAGGCCACCCTCGGCCTCGCCGCCATCGCGCTCGAGCGGGGTGCGCCGGCCGAAGCGGAACGGCTGGCCCGGCGGGCGCTCAAGCAATTTGCCCAGTGCAACCACACGGCCCGCGCCGCCTCCCTCGAGCTGATCGTGCTCGCCGCCGCTGCCGGTGGCCGGCCCGACAGCGCCGCGGCGGAACTGGCCGAGCTGGAAGAGCTGTCATCCAAGGTGGAGTCGGAGGCGATCAGGGCCAGCGCCCATCTCGCGGCTGCGATGGCCCGGCCCGAACTGGCCCGGGCGGGGCTGGAGGAGGCCGCGGCCGGATATGCCCGCGCGGGCATTCCCTATGAGGCGCTCCGGGCCCGGCTCTTTCTCGCCGAACAGCTGCAGACGGAGGGCGCCATCGAGGCGGCGGTGGCCGAGGCGGGAGCCGTGGCCCGGCAGGCGCGCGAGCTGGGGGCGAAAGGTCTCGAGCTGCGGGCCGAAGCGCTCTACGGCTCGCTCAAGGCCAAGGGAGAGGGCCCCGGCTCGCTGACGCCCCGGGAGCGGGAGGTGCTGGCTCTCGTGGCCCAGGGGCTCACCAACCGGAAGATCGCGACCCGCCTCGGCGTCAGCGAGCACACCGTGCACCGCCACGTGGCCAACATCTTCACCCGCCTCGGTTTGTCCTCGCGGACGGCGGCGGTGGCGTACGGCCTCCGCCACGGCATCGGGTAGCATGGCCCGATCGGGCCATCCCGCCGGAGTGGCCCATTCGAGCGAAGCGGCAGAACAACTGTTCCGGTATCGTGTGGCCCCACTCCACAGGGAGCGCACGATGAACACGCAGTCCCGACTTACCCTCCTCAAGTACGTCATGATCGGCACGGGCGCGATCTTCACCTTCGCGCTCTATCCTCTCACTCAACTCTGGGCCAGCGGCTGGTCCTGGGGTGTCGGACATTCCCACTATCAGATGATGATCGTGGGGGTGTACGGCACCCTCGGTCTTTGTCTAATCTACGGCGCGAAGGACCCGATGGAGAGCCGCAGCCTGATCTGGTTTACCGTATGGTCGAGCGCGCTGCACTCGATCATCATGGCGTTCCAGGCGCTGGGGGACCCGGCCGAGACCGGCCATCTGTATGGCGACGTGCCGGCGCTGGCGCTGGTGGCGATTGCCCTGGGGGTGCTGACTCCGCGCGGGGCGCGGCTTTCGGCGGCGGGCGGTCAGACGAGTCGACGGGCGGCGTAGCGGGAGCCATAAGCCATAAGCCGTAAGCCGGAAGCCGGAATTGAAGGAGAGAGCGAAAAGAGAAAGGAGAAAGGAACTCGGCCTGAGGGGCAGTTCCCTTCTCCTTTCTCCTATCCTCTTTCTCCGCTGTTTCGGAGCCTAGCTCCTCTTTGCCCGGGCACCGCGGGCGTTCCACCACATCAGAAATCCGGAAACCGCCTGGCTGGCCAGCGCCAGGGAGGCGAGGAACCAGAGCACATCGGTGGCGGTGCCGAACAGATCGCCGGTGTGCATCGAGCGCTTGAGGTTGTTGATCTTCGTTCCCAATCCCGCGGTCCGGCTGCTCTGCTCCAGGAGCACCGCGCCGGTGTAGCGGTCCAGCGTGATCCGGCTCCGCCCGGCCGGTGTGCGGTCTTCGGGGTAGCGCAGGATAACCAGGAACGGCTGTTTGGGGTCCGCCGGGATGTTGAGCACCATGGGCCGGGCTCCCGGCATCCGCTGATTGGCGGTGGCCAGCACGCTGGCGAGGGTGATCGTCGGCGTGCCGTCCGGAGCCGACGACTGCGGCAGCTGGTCCGGGGCAGGCGCGGGATCCAGCTTGCCGATCAGGTCCCGCACACCGTCGTAGCGAATCGCAATGGCACTGGCCAGCATCACGACGAGCACCGGTGTCGCCGCGATGCCGAGGAGATGATGCAGGTCGAAGACGATGCGTTTCCATGACGCCGTCCAGCGCACCTGCCACCCCTTGTCCCGCCACCAGAGCACCACGCCCACAATCACAGTGATCAGCGTCAGGATCGTGATTACACCCACCACGAAACTGCCGGTCTCGCCGGTCAGGAGCCGCTCGTGAACGTTCCGCACCCACCGTCCGAAGCTCGCCTGGTCCTCGGCAGGGGTCCGGACACCCAGAATCGTGCCGCGATACGGATCGGCGAAGACATCGACGTTCTGACTGTCCACCAGGATGGCGGGGCGACCGTCCGCCTCAGGCGGGCGGAGCGAGGTGATGACCACCGGGCCCTCGCGGCTCCAGGGGGTAGCCGCCATACCTCGCGCAACCAGGGTGACTAGCGAGTCCGGCGGAAGCGCCGGCAGTCCCTGCGCCGGCGGTACCGCGAACAGCGCGGGATGCAGCGCCCGGTCGATCGGTCCCTCGAGGGAGATCAGGCAGCCGCTCACGGCGATGAGCACCAGGAAAAAACCGGTGATGAGGGCCACCCAGCGGTGAAGCCACAGGAGTGTCTGGCGCATGGAGGATCTACCTGGTCTCCGGGAATGGGTTTTCCTCCGCGACGGTATGCGGAGTGGCAAAGGACCGACGGCGCCGCTCTATTTCCCGCGCCCCCATCGGATGGATCCGATGCTTCGCTGGCTGCTGGCCTTCCTTCATCTGCTCGCCTTCGGGATCGGCTTCGGCTCGATCGTGATCCGGGCCCAGGCGCTCTCC
>DATEHG010000066.1:0-2220 GCA_035279705.1 Gemmatimonadales bacterium | reverse complement strand
CCTGCCCGCCTGCCCGCCTGCCCGCCTGCCCGCCTAGCTCGCCTTCCTCGTTCCACTCACCGGCTTGGGCGGCTGCGCCGAATCCTCCATGCCCTCGATGCTCCGCGTCACCGTGCCGGTCAGCGAATCTCCCCTGGCCTCCAGCACCCAGGTGCTTGTCGCCGTCTTCTCCTCCTCGACTCCGTTGAAGTTGAGCTTGGCTTTGCTGTGCGCGATGAACGTCACCGGGCCCGACTTCACCGTCTTGGCGGCCATGTGGGCCGGCGGGCGGGCCGGCGTGTCGCCGATCGCGTTCGGCACCAGGGTGGCCATCAGCGAATCGCCCTGGCTGGTGACCATCAGGACGCCGGTGCCTCTCACTTCGGTGGCGAAGCCGTTCTCGATCCGGGCGCCGGCGGAGTAGGAGATCTCCCACATCCCGACCAGCGCCGGCTGCTGGGCGGCGAGGGTGGTGGCGACGAAGGGTGCAATCGCGAACAGGATACGGCGCATGGGCTCGGGGCTCCGCTGGGGTTGGGACAGTCGGCGCGGCCGCGTGGCCGGCCACCCCGCTCTGATGCCCGGCCGACCCCGGGCGTCGCGGGACCCGCCCCGGGACCGGTTTGCGGAGACGTTGCCGACCCCCCAGCTTGTGCGGGAACGGAGGATGCCGTCGTCCAAAGGCGGGCGATTCGCCCGACCACGTTCAACCCTTCACTTCTTCAACATGCGCAACCTCTTCGACCAGACGGCGGCCACGGAATTCCGGACCCGGATCGGCAAGCTGACCCCGGCAAACCAGCGCCAGTGGGGCAAGATGACCGCACCCCAGGCGGTGGCCCACTGCGCCAACGCGCTCGAAATGGCGCTGGGAGAAATCCGCCCGCCCCGCGAATTCGCCGGCCGCATCCTCGGGCCCCTCGTCAAACGCATCGTGCTGGGTAACGACGCACGCCTGCGACCGGGAGCACCGACTTCGCCGAGTATCCGGGTGGACGACGATCGCGATCTCGACTCGGAGCGGTTGAGGTTGCTGCGGCTGCTGGACCGGTTCTCGGCGGCGGGCTCGGCGGGGTGTACCACGCATCCCCACCCCTTTTTCGGTGCGCTCACTTCCGAACAGTGGTCCATCCTGATGTACAAGCATCTGGACCACCATCTACGCCAGTTCGGGGTGTGAGAGGCGAGACAAGAGACGAGAGACGAGAGTCTGGGGACGGGTGAAGGTCCGGCGGAGATCGGAGGATGAGCAATGCGTGCCACCCGTCCAGCCTGTTTCGTTGAACTTGCCTGGATTGCAGCGCTGCTCATCCCGGCCGTGGGCTTGGCGCAGCACTTAGCGGATTCGGTTCCGGTAAGGCGCGATTCCGTCGCCTGGACCGACTCGGTCCAGATCCGGGCGCAGATCTGGGCGCCAGTTTTGGTCCCCGGTCCCTTTCCCACTCTCCTCTTTTCACCGGGCTTCGGCCAGAAACCCGCGCAATACTCGACACTGCTCGCCTCGTGGGCCCGCCAGGGATACCTGGTCATCGCCATCGAGCATCCCGCCTTTGCCGATCCGGACAACATGGAGCTCTACGATGCGGCGAAGATCATCGCACGACAGCTGGTGCGCTCACTGGACCACGTCCTGGCGGCGCGTCGGGAGGGCAGTGCTGTTCTGGCGCTGGTGGATCCGGGGCGCATCGGGGTGGTGGGCCACTCGATCGGGGGCGCAGCCGCGGCGCAGGCGTGTGCCTGGGATTCCCGCTTCAAGGCGGGGATGGACCTGGATGGCACCATCTTCGGTGAAGTAGTGCATACCGGGATGCCGCAGCCCTTCTTCCTGATACGCCAGCACTTCACCGCCAATCCTCTCGATCCCCCCAGGTTCCTCGAGTATCACGACCAGGCCAGCCTGCACGAGGACTCCGTCTGGGCCCATTCGCCGACGATGTACTGGCTGACTGTGGACGGGCTGGACCACATGTCCTTCACCGATGCAGCCCTGGTGCCGACCCTTTCGGCGAAAGTGGGGACGGCGATGGGCCTGTTACTCGGCGCCAAAGCCACGCAGGAGATGACGACCCGGTACGTGGAAGATTTCTTTGGCCACTATTTGTCTGGCGACTTGAAAAACGCGAGGCTGGATCGCTCCCCGTTTGCTGGGACCAGCCTGCGAATCAAGCGGACGACTCCCCCGTAAGCACTGTCCGTCGGTCCGTCTGTCCGTCTGTTGTATCTTCTTCCCTCATGGACCGC